>CBIHPJ010000331.1:0-9432 GCA_966211295.1 uncultured Myxococcales bacterium
CCCAAAAAACGCAGAAAGCCGGACCTCACTGAAGAGGGCCGGCTCTCGCGCTTGCTCACCCCGGCGAAGCGGGATCAGCCGTACGACTTTTCCTTCTTCTCCTGCTCTTCCTTGCAGCGGATGCAGAGCGTCGTCACCGGACGCGCCTCGAGGCGCTTCATGGTGATGAGCTCTTCGCACCGCTCGCACATGCCGAACGTTCCCTCTTCGATACGCTGAAGCGCCTTCTCGATCTTCTTGAGCAGGAACTTCTCGCGGTCACGGAGTCGGAACGCCATCGACTGCGCGTATTCGCTGGAGGCCTGATCGATCTCGTCCGGGAGATCGTCGGTGTCGAAGTTCGACTCTTCCTCCATGGTCTTCCGCGCGTTCTCGATGATGGCCTTGCGGCTGTCCTCGAGAGACTTCTTGAAGCGCTTCAGATCCTTCTGTGACAGCTGACCCTTTTCGGACATTGGCTCCTCGACGGCTAAAAAATGAAGGCGCAGCACTATGGAGATCGGGGGCTCCC
Source organism: uncultured Myxococcales bacterium (assembly GCA_966211295.1). GTDB lineage: Bacteria > Myxococcota > Myxococcia > Myxococcales > Myxococcaceae > Archangium_A. The sequence goes on from CBIHPJ010000331.1 coordinate 512, forward strand.
AAGTCAAGCCAATCGTAAATAAGCCTTTGAAATCATTTGTGGGGACGTAACATCCCCAGCCTCATGTCGGAGACCGGGAGACTCGACCGCGAGTTCTTGAAGAGTGCGCTCACGCTGGCGAGCCAATCAGACGTCGATCACCTGCTGGTGATCTCAGACGCGATCATACCGCCCGCGGATCTGCGCGGTCGCAAGTGTCGCAAGAAGCTCATCTACGCCGTGACCCTGGAGTCGATCGGGCAAGAGTTCACGGCGAAGAAAGAGAGAGCGATCGTCATTCCCGCCTACGACTACTCGCGCACCGAGCGGGTGAAGATGGCGATCGTGTCCGCGCTCGCGCAGGGCTCGTTCAAAGAAGGCGACGCGGTGCTCTGTCTCACGGGCCGCATCGGCCGCCACCTCGACACCATGATGACGATGCGCATCGGCGGCTCGCTCGACGATCGCGTGGCGATCGAAGGGGTGAAGCTCGGCGACGAGTTCAACTCGCAGGTCGTCGACGCGCTCATTCAGCTCGCGCTGCAGATCGGACAAGAGGGCTTCGAGGGCCACCCGGTCGGCACCATCATCACCATCGGCGATCACAACGCGGTGATGGAGACCAGCCGGCAGCTCACCATCAACCCGTTCCAGGGCCTCTCGGAGAGCGAGCGCAACGTGCTCGATCCAAGAATCAGGGAGGCGATCAAGAACTTCTCGGTGCTCGACGGCGCGTTCGTGATCAGAGAAGACGGCGTCGTGCTCGCCGCGGGTCGCTACCTCTCGGCGAGTGACGAGAACGTGAAGATCCCCCTCGGCCTCGGAGCGCGTCACGCTGCCGCGGCCAGCATCACCGCCACCACCAAGTGCATCGCGCTCGTGGTCAGCCAGACCTCAGGCGCGGTGCGGCTCCTCAAAGAAGGCAACATCGTGCTCGAGCTGCACCAGACCGCCCGGCGCACCTGAGTTGCCACAACAGAAAGGAACATCACCATGGGCTTCATCAAGTTTGACGTCCCCAACACGCTGCCGGTCGAAGACGCGAAGAAGCGCGTCGAGGCGCTCCTCTCGTACTGGAACCGAAAGTACGGCGTGAGCTCCACCTGGACGGGTGTCAGCGCGACCATGAAGGGCAAGGCGATGGGGGTCTCAATTGACGGCAAGCTCACCATCGAGGCCGCGCGCATCGCTGGAGAGGCGATCGACCCCGGAATGCTGCTCCGCGGTCAGGCGAAGAAGTACCTGGAGCGGAAATTTGCCGAGTATCTCGATTCCACCCGGTCACTCGAGCAGCTCATCAAGAACGAAGACTGACGTGATACGCGGCAGCGGAGAAACGCCGTAGAATCGCCCGCCCCCAGTCCTTGAAGACGACGCGGCTGGTGATTGCGACCTCGGTCGCCGAACAGGAAGAAACTTGAGCAAGACGAACCCGAACGACGTCGAGGCGGATCTTCACACCGTCATCAAGAACGACTCGAACCCGCCTTCGGAAGCGACGCTGTTGCCGTCGACTCCGCTGCCTCCGCGGCCGGCGACGCAGCCTCCGCAGATGGCGCGTCCCGCCACGCAGCCGCCCGCAGCGCCTCCCCGCACCGCGACGCAGCCCCCGGCTCCGCCGCGCGATGCGATGACGCCGGCTCCTGCGCGCACGTCGGGCTCGTCGCAGTCGCTCACTCCCGTCGCCAGCAAAGAGATCACCGGCAACGACGGCCAGCCCGTCAACATGGAGGAGCCCGAGCCGGGCACACGCATTCACCATTACGAGGTGATCCGCCTGCTGGGCAAAGGCGGCATGGGCGCCGTCTATCTCGCGCGCGACACGCGCCTCGGCCGCCGCGTGGCGATCAAGTTCCTCCGCACGCACTCCGCCGATCTCACCAAGCGCTTCATCCTCGAGGCCCGCACCACCGCGGCGGTGCAGCACGAGAACATCGTCATCATCTTCGAAGTGGACGGCTGGCAGGGCATGCCGTTCATGGTGTTCGAGTACATCACCGGCAACACGCTCACCAAGGTGGCGCCTGATGGAAAGCCGCTCTCGCCCGTGCGCGCCGTCGAGCTGATGGTGCCCGTGGTGAAGGCGCTCGCGTTCGCGCACAGCCAGGGCATCGTTCACCGCGATCTCAAGCCCGACAACATCATGATCACCGAGTCGGGCCAGACCAAGGTGCTCGACTTCGGTATCGCCAAGGTGCTCCAGGGCGATGACCAGGCCGCGGTGCCGATCGCCGCTCGCCCGCGCGCTCCCAAGACGAACCTCGAGGACGAGGATGAGAGCGAGCTGACGCAGCAGGGCGCGATGATGGGCACCCTCTCGTACATGGCCCCCGAACAGTGGGGCATCGGCGTGCCGATCGATCACCGCGCCGACATCTGGGCGGTGGGCATCATGTTGTTCAAGATGCTCTCGGGAAAGCACCCGCTCGATCCGCTCAAGGGTCACCAGCTGATGGTCACCGGCATGCTCGACACGCCGATGCCCACGCTGCGCTCCAAGGCGCCCGACGTGCCGGCCGAGCTCGCGGCGATCGTCGATCGCTGCCTGCTGAAGCGAAAGGAACAGCGCTTCCCCGACGCGGTCACCCTGCTCCGCGCGCTCGAGCCGTTCCTCCCCGGCCGCTACACGCGCGAGCTGAAGATCGACGAGAGCCCGTACGCCGGTCTCTCCGCGTTCCAGGAAAACGACGCGGCCCGCTTCTTCGGCCGTGGCCAGGAGATCGCGGCCACCGTGAACCGGGTGCGCGAGCGTCCGCTGCTCGGCATCGTCGGTCCCTCCGGCGCCGGTAAGTCGTCCTTCGTCCGCGCAGGTCTGGTGCCCGCGCTCAAGCGCTCCGGCGAAAGCTGGGAGTCGCTGGTGCTCCGCCCCGGGCGTCACCCCCTCGCCGGTCTCGCGTCGCTGATCACTCCGATGCTCAACACGTCGGCGTCGATCGCCGACGAGATGAACGAGCAGAAGAAGCTCGAGCAGCGCCTGATCAAGGAGCCCGGCTTCGTGGGCGCCGTGCTCCGTGGCCGTGCACGCCGAGAGAAGAAGAGCATCTTGCTCTTCATCGACCAGTTCGAAGAGCTCTACACGCTCGTGCCCGATGCCGCCGAGCGCAAGGCGTTCACCGCTTCGCTGGCCGCGGTGGCCGACGATCCGACTTCGCCGATTCGTCTGGTCATCTCCATTCGCTCCGACTTCCTCGATCGCGTGCCCGAAGACGCGCGCTTCATGGCGGAGCTGAGCCAGGGCCTGGTGTTCTTGAACTCGCCGGGCAACGAAGGCCTGCGCGAGGCGATCGTGTCGCCCGCCGAGATGGCCGGCTACCGCTTCGAGACCCCCGCGATCGTCGACGACATGATCACCCACCTCGCGACCACCTCGGGCGCGCTCCCGCTGCTGCAGTTCGCGGCGAGCAAGCTGTGGGACGCGCGCGACGCGGCGAACAAGGTGCTCACCAAGGCGGCCTACGACGGCATCGGCGGTGTCGCCGGTGCGCTCGCCAGCCACGCCAACGCGGTGATCGAGAAGATGCCGCCCGCGATTCATCCGCTGGCCCGCGCCATCTTCCTGCGCCTGGTCACGGCCGATCGCACCCGCGCGATCGTCGGCATCGATGAATTGAAGGAACTGCACCGCGATCCCGCCGAGCTGCAGAGCCTGGTGGACGAGCTGGTGCAGGCGCGCCTCCTCGTGGTGCAGACCGGCGGCGGCGCGGCGACGGTGGAGATCGTGCACGAGTCGCTCATTCACAGCTGGCCGATGCTCAAGCGCTGGCTCGAAGAGAGCGGCGAAGACGCGGCCTTCCTCGAGCAGGTGCGCAACGCCGCCCGCCAGTGGACCCAGAAGGGCAACGCCGAAGACGTGCTGTGGCGCGGTGAGCTCGCTGACGAAGCCTTGCGCTTCCAGCGGCGCTACCGCGGCAACCTGCCTGCCAGCCAGAAGGCGTTCCTCGACGCGGTGATCGATCTCTCCGCGCGCCAGGCGCGTCGCAAGCGCAGCCTGACCGCCGCCGCCCTCGCCTTCCTCGGCTTGCTCGCCGTGGCAGCGTCCGTCGCGGTGGTGGTGATCGCCGGCGCCCGCGCCGATGCGCAGGAACAGGCGCAGGCCGCGATCAAGGCCGAGGCCGAGGCGCGAGAGAACCTGGTGGCGGCGCAGCAGAAAGAGAAGGAGCGCGCAGAAGCCGCTGCCCGCGCCGAGAAGGCCGCCAGCGAGCTGGTGGTCGCGCTCGAGTCCGCGCGCGAAGCGACCAAGTCGGCAGAGAGCGCCGCCAAGGCCGCCGATGCCGCCGCCGAGACGGCGCGCGTCGCGATGCTCAACGCCAAGCGCAACGAGAAGAGCGCCGTCGAAGCGAAGGCCGCGGCCGAGGCGGCCAAGAAGAACGCCGAGCGCGAGAAGCAGAAAGCCGATCGCCTGAAGGCCGAAGCCGAAGCGCGCGCCAAGCGCGTCGAGGAGCAGCTCGGCAGCTCGGTGATCGACGATCTGAAGTGAGTCTGAACTGAAGCAGACGCAGTGAGGGATGGGACAACACGATGATGAGCTCGACGACCTCGAGAGTGGCAGCGCTGTCACTCACCGCCGTACTGCTGGCTTTGCCGTCCTACGGCGCCGAACCCACGGCAAGCGAGCCTGAACGCCCGTGGGCCAAGGGCGTAGCGAAGGATCGCCAGGCCAAGGCCATCGCCCTGTTCCGCGAGGGCAACGCGGCGCTCAAGGAGTCCCTCTTCCCCAAGGCGGCGGGCATCTACCGCGACGCGCTCCAGGTCTGGGATCACCCGGCGGTGCACTACAACCTCGCGCTCGCGCTGGTGAACCTCGACCAGCCGCTCGAGGTGCACGAGCACCTCACCGCCGCGCTCAAGTTCGGCGCGGCTCCGCTCGACGACGACAAGTACCAGCAGGCGCAGCGCTACCTTGCGCTGATCGAACGCCAGCTCACCAAGGTGAAGATCACCTCCAAGGTGCAAGGCGCGTCGGTGCGCCTCGATGGCCGGCCGCTCTTCACCGCGCCGGGAGAATGGGAAGGCCAGGTTCGCGCCGGCGCGCACACCATGACCGCTTCGCTCGAGGGCTACCTTCCCGACGAGCGCTCCGTGGTGCTCGCAGGCGGTGACGCCCAGACCTACGACCTGCGCGTCTTCAAGAGCGAGGAGCTCACCGAGTACCGCCGCGCTTTCAGCCCCGCGATTCCGTGGGCGACGCTGGGCGCGGGCATCGTGGCGATCGGCGCGGGCGTGGGCCTGCACCTGAGCGCCGCGGGCAACTTCAACGAATACGACAAGCAGATCACCAGCTGCGCGACCGGCAAGACGAACTTCGGCTGCTTTCCCAACAGCGACGCGCAGACGCTCAAGACCAACGCGAACGCCGCGCAGACCGGCGGCATCATCTTGTACGCGGTGGGCGGCGTCGCGGTCGCCACCAGCGCACTGCTGTTCTACCTCGGCCGGCCGATCGCTTATCAGCGCACCGTCAACGTGGAGGGGCCGAAGGTCACCCTCCTCCCTCTGATCTCCCCCACTGCTACCGGCGCGATGGCCGCCGTCGAGTTCTGACATGAACGCCCAACGACTCCTTGTTTCGGTCTATCGCTGCGCCTCGGCACCGCTTCGCGCCGCCGCGAGACGGCTCGCGATCCCATTCTGCGCCCTGTTCTTCGTGAGCAGCTGCTTCGACGTCGCCAGCAAGACCTGCAGCACCGGCCTGGTGTGCCCCATCGGCACCGTGTGCTCGGGCGACGGCACCACCTGCATCTCGGCTTCCTCGCTGTGTGGCAACGGCGTGAAGGAAGGCGACGAGAAGTGCGACGACGGCAACATCTCGAACGGTGACGGCTGCCGCGCTGACTGCCGCGGCTCGGGCACCTGCGGCGACGGCAACCTCGACGCCGAGCTGCTCGACGCGCAGGGCCAGCCCCTCGAGTTCTGTGACGACGGCAACCTGGTTCCGGGCGACGGCTGCAACGCGCAGTGCAAGCGCGAGGTGTGCGGCAACGGCATCGTCGACGTGATCGCCGACGGCGGCATGGAAGCCTGTGACGACGGCAACAGCACGGTGGGCGACGGCTGCCGCCCCAACTGCACCCGCGAGGTGTGCGGTGACTTCCAGCGCGACAACTTGCCCGACGGCGGCAAGGAGCAATGCGACGACGGCAACACGGTCTCGGGCGACGAGTGCAGCGCCACCTGCTTCAACGAGCTGTGCAACAACGATCCGGACGGCGGCATGGACGTCATCGACGTGCTGCGCGACGGCGGCGTCGAGGAGTGTGACAACGACTCGCCCGCCTGCAGCGACATCTGCCTCATCGTGCGCTGTGGCAACGGCGAGGTTGAGAACGCCACCTCGGGCCGCGGCCAGGGCGGCGAGGCCTGCGACGACGGCAACCTCGACGGTGGTGACGGTTGCAGCCCGATCTGCAGGTTCGAGGTGTGCGGCAACGGCACCACCGACCCGGTGCTGGTGGACGGTGGCTTCGAGGCCTGCGACGACGGGAACACCGACGCAGGCGACGGCTGCAGCAGTGACTGCCGCTCGAAGGAGATCTGCGGCAACGCCATCGTCGACCCCGCGCGTGGCGAGGTCTGCGACGACGGCGCGAATCTCAACGGCGACGGCTGCCGCTCGGACTGCAAGAGCTTCGAGACCTGCGGTGACGGCAACCGTGACTTCGTGCTGGTCGACGGAGGCACCGAGGAGTGCGACGACGGCAACCTCGACGCTGGCGACGGCTGTAGCCCGAGCTGCCGCAGCGAGATTTGCGGCAACGGCATCAGGGACTCGGCGCGTGGAGAGCTGTGCGACGACAACAACACCCTCTCGGGCGACGGCTGCCGCCAGGACTGCCGCGGCCTCGAGCTGTGCGGCGACAACTTCCGCGACCTGTCGCTGGTCGACGGCGGCACCGAGCAGTGCGACGACGGCAATGCCGACGCGGGCGACGGATGCAGCCCCACTTGTCGCTTCGAGGTGTGCGGCAACGGCATCGTGGATCCGAACGAGCTGTGCGACGACGGCAACACCAACCCGATCGGACCGAGCGACAACTGCTCCAGCGACTGCCGCGCCACGGGTACCTGCGGCAACGGCACGGTCGAGACCGGTCTGCTCGAGCCGTGCGACGACGGCACGCTGAACTCGGACCAGGCGGTCTGCACCTCGCAGTGCAAGAACGCTCGCTGCGGCGACAACCTGGTCTACGTGGGCGTCGAGCAGTGCGACACGGGGGCGGAGTCGTTGACCTGCAACGCCAACTGCACCAACCGCCGCTGCGGCGACGGCATCATCAACGCCGTGGCGGGCGAGCAGTGCGACGTCTTCGGCACGGGGACCGCGACCGAGACCGCCAACTGCGACACCGACTGCACCATCGCCTTCTGCGGCGACGGCCGGCTCAACGCCACCCGCAGCGAGCAGTGCGACACGGGCGGCGAGAGCGCGACCTGCAACGGCAACTGCACCACGCGCCGCTGCGGCGACGGCATCATCAACGGCTCCGCCGGAGAGCAGTGCGACGTGTTCGGCGCGATGACGGCCGGTGAGTCGAACACCTGCGATCGCGACTGCTCGGTGGCCTTCTGCGGCGACAGCACGGTGAACGCCACGCGCGGCGAGACCTGCGACACCGGTGGCACCTCGACGTCGTGCGATGGCGACTGCACCGCGGTTTCCTGCGGCGACAACTTCGTCAACGTGCCGGCCGGAGAGCAGTGCGACGACGGCAACACGGTGGCGACCGATGCCTGTACCGCCACCTGTCAACGCGCGGTGTGCGGCGACTCGATCGTTCGTGCCGGTACCGAGCAGTGCGACACGGGCGGAGCGAGCTCTTCCTGTAACGCCGACTGCACCACTTCACGCTGCGGCGACGGCGTCACCAACGCCGCGGCCGGTGAGCAGTGCGACGTCTTCGGAACGCCGGTCGCTGGCCAGAACACCACGTGCGACAACGACTGCACCTTCGCGTTCTGCGGCGACAACAGGGTCAACTCGGCGCGCGGTGAAACGTGTGACACCGGCGCCGCCACCGCGACCTGCGACGCTGACTGCACGGCGCCCAGCTGTGGCGACGGGGTGACGAACACCGCGGCGGGCGAGGAGTGCGACGACGGCAACACGGTGAACACCGACGCCTGCACCAACACCTGCCACCGCGCGGTCTGCGGCGACAACGTGGTGCGCGCGAGCGTCGAGCAGTGCGACACCGGCGGCGAGACCCTGGTGTGCAATGCCAACTGCACCACGCGCCGCTGCGGCGACGGCATCGTCAACGCCACCGCGCTCGAGCAGTGCGATGTCTTCGGGGCCGTGACGGCCGGAGAAAGCGCGTCGTGCGACGACGACTGCACCAGCGCCTTCTGTGGCGACGGCAAGCGCAACGCCACGCGCGGCGAGACCTGCGACACCGCGGGCAACTCGGCCACCTGCGACTCGGACTGCACCGCTCCCAGCTGCGGTGACGGCATCACCAACACCCTCGCGGGCGAGTCGTGTGACCCGGGAATGATGGCCACCGCCGCGTGCGACAGCGATTGCACTCCCTCTGCCTGTGGGGATGGCGTGCCGAACCTCGCGGCCGGAGAGCTCTGCGACGACGGCAACACGAGCAACCTCGACGACTGCCTGAACACCTGCCGCCCCAACAGCTGCGGCGACGGCTTCACAGACGCCCAGGGCCCGAGCACCGAAACGTGTGACGACGGCAACGTCACCGACGAGACCGACTGCCCCTACGGCCAGGCCACCTGCACCAAGTGCAGTGCAACCTGCACCACCGTGCTCAACCTCACGGGTCCGTTCTGTGGTGACGGCGTGGTGAACGGCACCGAGGCCTGCGACGACCGCAACACGTTCGCGTGCGGCACCTGCAACGCCACCTGCACTGCGGCGCAGACCCCGCTCTCGGCGCAGGGCACCATCAAGACGCTCGCAGACAACACGATCGACGGCGACGGCG
>CBIHPJ010000332.1:0-9408 GCA_966211295.1 uncultured Myxococcales bacterium
TGCCCGAGCTGGACTCGGGTGTGAAGTGGACCGACCTCAAGAAGGATCGCCGCGAGTGGTACGAGCGTCAGGGTTTCACTCAAGAGACCTGGGCCCCGACCCACGGCGCCGAGCGCACTACCCACTGATCACTTCGAAGCGGGATCGAAGAACTCCATCAGTTGATCGCGCCTGGCGTGGGCATCCTCCATCGCCAGGCTGATCAGATCGTTCGCGTACTCGGCGTCGAAGAGCAGGTAGCTCCCGAGATCCGCCTGCGTGAACAAGTTCGATCCCGAGAGGCGGTGCAGGAGGCGAGTGGGAAGCGCCGCCGCTTCCTGCTTCGCGCGCTTCTCGAGGTGAGGGCGGGCGAGCTCCGAGAGATCGCGACTGGGGCGCACCACGAGATCGCGCACCACGCGGTACGGCTGGCCGCGGATCTCTTCGAGCGTCTCGTTCATGCGCGAGACGAAGTCTTCTCCGTACGCCCGACGTCCGCTCTCGATCAGCTCGTTCATTCTCCTGAGCCGATCGAGATCGTACTCGGTGCGATCCATCATCAACGCGTTGAGCACCTTGCCGACGATCTTCGGGGTGGTGGGCATCGCTTCGTTCCCAGGCGACGGATCGACGCTCGACTTCGGCTTGTGCCGCAGCGAGAGGATCATCACGCGATCGGCGCCGAGTCTCAGGGCAGGGGAGAGCGGCGTGTTCTGCCGCACGAAGCCGTCGCAGTAGTACTCGTCGCCCACGCGGGCCGAGCGGAAGAGCAGGGGGATCGCTCCACTCGCCAGCGCGTGCTCGGGGCCCAGCACCACCTCCATCGGCTGCTGGTACGGATCGCGGCTCCAGCGCGGCAGGCCCGGCTCGCGCCGTTGGATGAAGATCACCGTCTTGCCATCACGAATGCGCGTGGCGGACACCGAGACCGCCGAGCACAAACCGCGCGCCAGGTTCGCGGCGATGCGCGGCCAGTCGATCTGCTGCCGCACCATTCGCTCGATGGGCTCGGGGTGAAACAGATCGTAGAGCCGCCATCCTTCAGGGCGCTCGTTGGCTCGAGTCGCGCGCCAGATCTTCCGGCTCACCGAGTAGAGCGACTCGCCCTCGACCTTGAAGACCTTCTCGAACGACAGCCCGGTCCACAGGGCCTGGAGCCCGCGGCCCTGCTCGTCGGGCGTGTGCATCGTGGCGGCGAGGAAGCACGCGGTCCCCGCTCCGACCGAAGTTCCGGTGAGCACGTCGAAACGCACGTTCGCGCGCGCAGACGCCGGAAGTTCTTCGCGCAAATAACGAATGACGCCGGCCTCGTACGCACCGCGCGCGCCGCCACCAGAACAGACGAGACCGATTCGAGGCTTCATGAGTGAAGGCAGAAAAGTTGCGGGTGCAACATCGTGATCAACACTGGTGACGGTCTGTAGCGCAGCTCACTCGAAGGAGATCGACCATGTTGACCGTCACCGCGCAGTCTCCGATGCCCACCCGTTTCCACCCCCGTGTCGACGCGGGCTTCATGGTGAAGCTGTTCACCGGCGGCCGTTCCGTGGTCGCGAAGGCGACCGATCTCTCGATGGCGGGCCTCAAGCTCGTCGGCGACTTCGGCAGCGCCGACGATCGCATGACGCTCAGCATCCCGATTCCGGGCGGACGCGAGATCGTCACCCAGGCCACCGTGCGCCGCCGCGGCGAGGAAGAGCTCGCGCTCGAGTTCGATCAGCTCGACTGGGATGACATGTTCTCGCTGGCGCGCTTCCTTCACCCGCGCCTGCCGTAACCAAGCTTCAGGAAGTCAGGGCTGCTTCTTGGCTCGCAGCTGCGCGACGAGATCGAGCAGCTCGGAACCGCGGAACGGCTTGTGGATGTAGCCGTTCGCTCCGGCCTTCATCGCGATCTCCACGTCTGACTTCTTCGCCTTCGCGGTCAGCATGTAGATCGGCGTCTTCGCCGTTCTCGGATCAGCGCGGAGCATGCGGCACACGGCCACGCCGTCGAGCTGAATGCTCCCCACGGGCGGCAACACCACGTCGAGCAGCACCAGGTCGAAGGTCTGCGTCTTCGCCAGCTTGAGCCCATCGGCGGCGTGCGGCGCGGTCTCGACCTCGCAGTCGGACTCGGTCAGCAGGCTTCGCACCAGCTCCCGGATCACCGGCTCGTCTTCAACCACCAGGATGCGAAACGCGCCGGCCACGCGGTCACTATACCGTTACTCGTAGGAGAGAGCTTCGACGACGTCGAGGTTCGCTGCCCGGCGAGCGGGGTAGAGGCCGGCCAGCATGGCGGCGATGGTGGCTCCCACGAGCATCTGGAGCGAGGTCTCGAATGGGAACGAGAAGGGGAAGTTCCATCCCGTGCCCTGCACTCCGACGATCTTGGTGACGATGAAGCCGATCACCCCGCCCGTGGCCACGCCGAACAGGCTCCCGGTGAGCCCGATGAAGAAGGCCTCGCCGGCGAAGAGCTTGATGATCTGCTTCCGATCGGCGCCCACCGCGCGCAGCAGTCCCACCTCGCGCGTGCGATCGAGCACCGCCGCCAGCAGCGTGTTGATGATGCCCAGCAGCGCCAGGAACACCGCGAGCGCCTCCATCGCAAAGGTGATCGCGAAGAGGTTGTCGAGCAGCTTGGCCGCCTCGTCACGCAGCTCAGCGTTCGAGAGCACGTAGAGGTTGAAGCGCTCGCCCAGCTTCTCGGTGATCGCCGCGCGGGTGTGCTCCAGGGTGTCGCGGTTCTTCAAGTACACGTGGAAGGTGTCGACCTGGTCGTTCTGGAACTGCTTCACGAAGATCGAGCGATCCATGATCACCGACCCCTGATCCGAGGTGTAGTCGATGATGATCGCGGCCACGGTGTAGGTGTGCTCGCCCGTCGGCGTCTTCATCTGGAAGGTGCTTCCGATGCCGAGGTTGCGGCGGCGCGCGAGGTTCTCGCTGAGCACCACGTGGTTCTGCTCTCGCTGGGCGGCGTCGGGCAGCTTGCCCTCGAGCACCAGCGGCTTGCCTCGGGTCGCGTAGACCTCGGAGTTGAGCGAGATGACGAAGATGCGCAGGTCGAGCGCGTCGTGCTGGAGCAACCGCACGGGATCCACCAACTCGATGTCGGGGATCGCGAGGAGCTCCTCGCCGATCGAAGCCTTCATCGGCTGGTTCTGAATGCCGGCCAGCTTCGCTGACGAGGTGACGAAGAGGTCAGCGGGGATCGCCTGGCTGATCCACTTGTCGGCGCTCTTCTGGAAGCTGCCGAGGAAAGCGGAGAGCGTCACCGCCATCGCGACTCCGAAGCTCAGGGTGGCGACGGGCACCGAGGTGCGCACCGGCGCGCGCGCGAAGTTGTCGGCTGCCATGCGCCCCGAGATCCCGAAGAGGAACTGGCCGGGAGCGCGGAAGGGATAGTTGAGCCAGCGCAGCACGAGCGGCGAGAGCAGCGTCACGCCCATCAGGATGAAGAAGAGCGCGATGTAGCTGAAGAGCGGGAAATTCTCGGCAGGGGGCGGGACCTGCGTGAGCGGGTACACGCACAGCAGCAGGAAGGTGCCGAGGTATGTGGGCCACGACTTCACCGCGACCGCTCCGGCGCCGATCGCCGCGTCCTTGCGGAGCGCTTCCACCGGCTGCACTCCTGAGGCGACCACGGCGGGCCACAGCGCAGCGCCCACGCTGGCGATCACGCCGACCACGAGACCGACGGCGAGCTCTTTCGGTCCGAGCGTGACGTCCTTGATGTTCACCTTCACGTAGATCTCGGAGACGCTCGTCGTCACCGCGCTCATCGTGCTCTTCGCCACCGCGAGCCCGAGGGGCAGGCCGAAGACGCTGCCCACCACGCCCATCACGGAAGCTTCGAGCGCGAAGAGGGCGCGAATGCGCAGGCGCGTGGCACCGAGCGCACGCAGCGTTCCGATCTCGCGGCGGCGCTGCACCACGCTGATCGAGACGGTGTTGAAGACGAGGAACGCGCCGACCAGCAGCGCGACCAGCGAGCCCAGGTTCAGGCCGAGCTGGAAGCTCCGCATCATCTTCTGCACCGAGCTGCCGCGGCGATCGGGCGAATCGACCTCGATGCCGGGGCCCACCACTTTCGCCAAACGCTCCTTCATCACCTCGAGGCCGACCTTCTGATCGATCGCCACGTCGATGCGGTTGAGGGTGCGTCCCCGGGCGAAGGCTTCCTGGAAGCTGCCGAAGAACATCACGGCCACCGAGCCGCCGAAGGCCTTCATCGGCCCCGTCTCCTTCAGCAGGCCGTGGATGACGAACGGCTTCGCGCCTTCCTGGGTGACCAGGTTGATGGTGTCGCCGGTCTTCAGCTTGTGCTCGGTGGCGTACTTGTCGGTGATGAGCACGCGATCGGTGGAGTTGAGGAACTCCAGATCGTCACCCAGCTTACCCACGTCGGTGTCGACGCCTTCGTAGCTGCGGAAGTAACCGTCATCGAGGAGGTCGACGCCGAGCACGTACATGCTCTCGCTCGGTGATCCCTGCACGGGCGCGTTGATCGAGATGCCGCCCGCCGCGTGGAGCACGCCGGGCACTGCGCGCACGGTGTCGAGCAGCTCCTCGGGGAAGCCGAGCGACTCGGAAGCGACGGTGAGATCCGCCTTGCCCGCGACCTTGTCGATGGTGGAGCGGAAGGCCTCCATCACGGAGCGGTTGATCGCCGCGATGCCCACGACCGTCGCCACGCCCACGGCGATGCCGATCAGCGTCAGCATTGAGCGCAGCGGCGAACCGAAGACGTGCCGCAGCGAGACGAGGCGGAGCAGTTGCAGCATTCGCGAGCACCTTATCTGCCAAGTCCTCGGGAGAGCGCGCTTGTTCTCACCCTCTCCCGAAGGGAGAGGAGACAGGTTTCGTTATTTCCCGAAGACCTGCTCTGCCTCTTCGAACGAGAAGGCGAGGTGGGCGGTGTGGCCCTTCATCTGGCGCGAGAGCCGCTCCATTTGGACGGCCGCCTGGGCCTTCTTGCCCACAACACGCACGACCTTCCGCACTCCGAACTCCCGCAGGATTCCGCCGAGCCGGCTGAAATCATCCGAGAGGAAGAACTCCAACGTGTCGAGCTCGCGAATGTCCGAGAGCACATCGACGGGGGATCGGAGTCTGGAGAGCGCATCGCGAAGCTCGCGTTCACTCGCGAGCGCTTGCGCGGAGGTGGGCGCTCCGGACAGCTGAATCAGGACTCTGTTTCGACCGACGTCAGGTGAGATGCGGACCACTGTTGGGTTCCTTACTGAGAACCCCCCCAAGTACGCGGACCTCTTACCGGAATCGCGCGATCAACCGCAATGAGTCAGGCGGCCGCTCGGACAGGATCGTCGGCCACGATCTTCCCGTCGGCCAGGTGGACCAGGCGGTCTCCGACCTCGGCGGCTTTGGGGTCGTGCGTGACCATCACCACGGTCAGGTTCCGCGCACGCGTGGCCTCGCGAATGAGCTTCAGCACCTCGGAGCCCGTCTTCGAGTCGAGGTTTCCGGTGGGCTCGTCGGCGAGCAGGAGCGCGGGCTCCGAGAGCAGGGCGCGAGCGACCGCGACACGCTGCATCTCTCCGCCAGAGAGCTCATCAGGACGGTGATGGTGACGGCCCTTCAAGCCGAACTGCTCGAGCAGCGCCTTCGCCCTGGGCTCGAGCGCGTCGCGGTTCTTTCCGGCCAGCAGCTCGGGGAGGATCACGTTCTCCACCGCGGTCAGCGTGGGGAGCAGGTTGAAGAACTGAAAGATGAAGCCCAGGCGATCGCGGCGGAACTTCGAGAGTTCGTCATCGGGGAAGCGCGAGATCTCCTTGCCATCGATGCGCAGCGTTCCGCTGGTGGGCACGTCGAGCGCGCCGAGCAGGTTGAGCATGGTGCTCTTGCCCGAGCCCGAGCTGCCCATCACCGAGAGGAACTGGCCGCGCGGCACGGTGAGCGACACGCCCTGGAGCGCGTTCACTTCGTTCTTTCCGCGGCGGTAGACCTTCACCACGTTGGAGACTTCGATCATCGCGTCTGTGCCGCTGACGGAACTCAAAGCGAAACCACTCCTTCTTTCTCGGTCCAACCCTCGAGGGCGTTGGGCAGGCGCACGCGAACGTAGCGTCCTGAGGTCTCCATGATGCGCACCTTGAGACCCGCGTGCACTTCGAACGACACCTTCGCCGCTTCGCCCGGGTACTCGCGCACCATCGCCGACTCGGGCATCACCACCGCCTCCACCACCGTCGCGCGCACCCACTCGTGTATGGCGAGCGTCGTGCCGAGGGCCACTCCCACGACGAGGAGGAAGGCCGTGATCAGGCCGAGCACCACGCGGCCGCCGGGTTCGCGCCGCCAGGTCAGCCAGAAGAACGCGAAGCCGAGCCACCAGACGATCAAGAACGCGATGCCGACGAGCTTTCCGTCGGTCGCCGCGGCGAGGCGCTGGGTGAAGGGCACCGCGGCTTCTTCACCGACGACTTGATCGACCTGACGTTGCCGCGCGACCGCGAGGTTGGCGCCGATGTCGTCATCATCAGAGAGCCGGTTGGCGCGTTCGAGATAGAGGATCGCGGGGCCGAGCTCTCCAGCGGCCAGATGCGTGGTGCCGAGGTTGAAGAGCACGTCGGCACCACCGAGGTTCGCCTGCAGCAGCTTCTCGTAGCGCTCGCGCGCCGCGGGGAAGTCACCCTTGTAATAGGCGTCGTTGCCCTCGACGAAGAGCGACTGCGCCTCCTGCGGCGTGTACTGCGCGAGCGCGACCGCCAGCGCGAGAGTGAGAGCGCTCACGACCAGCCCTCCATCGCGGCAGCGGCGTCGGTGAGCGTCTTGCGGCGCGCGGCGGCCTCGCCCATGCCCGGCGCGTAGCGGCCGAGGTCACACGTCTCGAGCACCGCGATGATGCGCGCGCGCTCTGCTTCGGCGATGCCTGCTTCACTCAGCCTGGTGACGAGCTCTGGCCGGGTGAGACCTGTCACTGGAGTGCCCAGCCGCGCAGTCATGAAGCTGGTCAGCGCGCGCTCGACCTCCGCGTAGAAGTCCGCCGTCGAGCCGGCCTTCATCAACTTCTCCGCGGCGGCCAGACGCTTGCGCGCGGCACGAGCCTGCTTCTTCTTGAGGGACTCGGGAGTCTCCGAGCCGAACGCACCGCGCGCGAAGAGGAACGCACCGAAGAGCATGCTGAGCGCCAGCGGAGCGATCGCCACCGGCATGAACCACGGCTGCGCTGCGAGAGTGGCCGACGGACCCACGAAACGCGCCGTGTGACGCAGTGACTTGAGTCCACCCGCGACGAGCTGGTTCTTCGGCCCCTCGAGCGTGTTGGGAACGCTCGGGTTCGGACCGGCCGTCGCACCGCCAGCTCCGGGCTTCACCTTGATGGTGATCTCATCGACGCGCATCTCGTCGTACTTGCGCGCCTCGGGATCGAAGAAGGGCACGCTCAGCGCGGGCAGCGTGAAGGTACCGGTCTGCTGCGGCACCATCGTGTACTCGATGGTCCGGGTGCCTCCGACGTGCGACTTCGAGGTGCTGGGCTTGTCGTTCGTCTCGGGGTCGAACACCTTGAACGCGGAGGGCGCGCCGAGCGGCGGCAGCTGCACCGTCTCGATGTTGCCGCGGCCCTCGAGGATCATCTTCACCTGCACGGGTTCTCCCAGCGCGACTTCGGTCTGAGAGACCTCGCGCGAGAGACGCCAGCGGCCCACGGTGGAGGTCGAGGGGCCCGGCGGCAGGCTGCGCACCACCAGCTTGAGCTCGTTGCCTTTCCGATGAACGCGGCGGCCTGCGTAGAAGATGCCGGTGGTGATGTCGGCCTCGGGGGCGTCGATGGTCACGGTGCCCGACTTGAGCGGGAAGATCGCCTTCTGGCGCAGCAGGTACTCGCGGTACGGCACTCCGCCGATGAGGCGCTGCTCCGACATGAGCTGATTGGGCGTCTTGAAGTCCTTGCTCAAGAAGCCATCGAGCTTCGGCATCGTCACCGTGTCGACCGAGGAGAGATCGACGCGCGAGTAGAGGTGAATGGTCACCATCACCTGCTCGCCGACGTAGGCCTCGCTCTTGTCGAGCGACATGCGCAGGAAGAGATCGGAGTCACCGCGCGGCACCGCCACGGTGTCGTCATCGGGAATGCTGCCGCGCTGCGAACCCTGCGGCGGGAAGGCCGGGTCGTCGTCGTCATCCATCCCCGGGAAGAAGCCCGGAGGGAACCCGAATGGATTGCTGGGCGGACCACGCTTGGTGGTGCGATCGGGAGCGAGGCGGCCCTTCACCACTTCGATGGTCACCGGCTTCGTCTTGTAGAGCTTGGAGGCCGTCTGCACCGCGGCCGCGGGGATGGTGAGGTTGCCGGTGCGATTCGCCCGCATGGTGAGCGTGTGCTTCTGCACCTGGGTGATCACCCCCGCTCCTCCGGGGCCGAGCGAGTAGCTCATCTGCGTCGACTGACTGCGACCGAGCACCTCGAAGTCTTCGGCGACGGGCAGCTGCAGCACCGCGCTCTCGGGCGCGTTCGCGACCACGATCTCGAGACGGAAAGTGTCCTCAGTGCCGACCTTCTCGCGGTCGGCTTGCATGGTGACCTCCACCTCGGCGAGCGCGGGGCTCGCGAGGAGAAGGGCAAGCAGAATGGCGCTACCAGTCCTTGCCATTGGAATCACTCTTCGGAGACTTCTGCTTGAAGCGCCACAGCTGCAGGTTTTTCTCGGTGCTCTTGAGCGAGTCGAGCAGTTTCTCAGCGTCCTTACGGCTCACGTCAATTCCACCATCGGGGAGGAGTTGAGCTTGTCCTTCTTGAGGGCTGCCGCCGTCTTGTTCTTCGGCTCCGCCATCGCTGCCACCGTCGCCCTTCTCGGAGTTCTTGGAACTGCCGCCGTCGCCCTTCTCTTCCTTCTCGCCCTGGCCGCCATCGCCTGAACCTCCGTCACCGGAGCCTCCGTCACCGCGGCTGTTGCCTCCGTCCATGCCGCCGTCGGAGCCTGCGTCACCAGGTCCCGCATCGCCGCCCCCGCCATCTGGCTTGCCTCCATCGGGAGTACCCGCGTCCGAGCCACCATCGGCCAGACCACCATCAGGACCCGCATCAGGCTGACCACCGTCGCGCCCGCCACCATCGGGGGTACCTCCGTCGCCGCCCTTCGATTGCTCGGGCGGGAGGTTCTTGAGCAGCACCTCGAGGTTGTGACGCGCGAGCTGGTCATCTGGGTTCTTCCGCAGCGCCGCGCGGTACTCCTTGATCGCTTCCTTCTTCTCGCCGATCGCCGCTGCCACGTTGCCGAGGTTGTAGTGAATCTTTCCCGCGAGCTCGCCCGTGCGATCGAGATCGAGCGCGGCCTGGAACGCGACCTTCGCCTCGTCGTTGCGGCCGAGCTTGTGGAGCGCGAGGCCGCGGTTGTACTGAACGCGCGCGTCGTTCGGCTTCTCCTCGAGCGCCTTGTTGTAGTGCACGAGGGCTTCTTCGAACTTCTGGGCCTCGTAC
>CBIHPJ010000333.1:0-9398 GCA_966211295.1 uncultured Myxococcales bacterium
CAGTCCCCAAAGAAGCCCACGCCGCCTCCTCATCAGCCGCGTAAGACCTTGGCGCGTGAAAAAGTCATCGCCGCGCTCAAGAAGCTTCACCCGATGGACTGAGTTGCCGCGGGTTCAGCTCTTCGAGTTCAACGACGCGTCGTGGGCGCCGGTGGCGCTGCGCGAGACGCTCGTCGAAGCGCTGAGCCGCACCCTGCGTTGGGGACACATGCTCGACGGGCTCGTGGGTCCGCTCGCGCGCTGTCTCGATGCGGCAGGCACGGACAAGATCCTCGATCTCTGCTCGGGAGCCGGTGGTCCGGCCGAGGTGCTGTGCGAGGCGATGGTCGCCCGCGGGCACGGCGAGGTGAACTTCCTGATGTCGGATCTGTACCCGGCGGTGAAGCCCTGGGAGGAGCTGTGCGCGAAGAACCCGCGCTTGAGCTTCGTGAGCGAGCCGGTGGATGCGACGCGCATTCCTCCGCAGCTTGGCGACGGGCGTGTGCGGGTGATCATCAATGCGCTGCACCACTTCCCTCCCACGCTCGCGCGCGAGGTGCTGCGCGGCGCGTGCGAAGGTGCGCCCGCGGTCTTCATCGCCGAGGGGCTGATTCGCAATCCGCTCTCGTTCGCGGCGATGGGGCCGATGGGGTTCCTCTCGTTGATGGCGAGCCCCGCGCTGGCGAAGGATCGAAGGCTCGCTCGCGCGGCGATGACCTGGCTCTCGCCGATCGCGCTCAGCGCGTCGATCTGGGACGGCACCGTGAGCTCGCTGCGCACCTATCTCCCGTCGGAGCTGCGCGAGATGACCGCGGACCTCGAGGGCTGGACGTGGACCTCCGGTGAGTACGCGCACTCCGGCGGACTGGGCGCAGGCAATTGGTTCTGTGGAACAAGGGGCAAGTGATGCGCTTCGCCGTCTTCGCCTTCGCGCTCGTCAACTGCGCCACCACGCCTGCTCCGGTAGCAACTACTCCGGTAGCGGAGAACACAGAAATCGTCCCCTTCGAGGAGGGCATGACGCGGCCGAAGTTCGACGTGTCAGCGCTGGCGGAGGGTGTGTACGGGCCAGGAGACATCGCCGCCGGAGTCCGCGGGATGCTGATCATCAAGTGCCACGTCATGGCGAGCGGTGAAGTGCGGAACTGCCGGCAGATCAAGCCGCTGCCCCGCGTGGGAGAGAAGATGATCGCTCGGCTCGAGGCGACTCGGGGCGAGCCAGCCTCACGAGATGGGGCGCCCCTCTCGGTCGATCACGTCTTCAACTTCGCGTTCAAGCCGCCAGGCGGGTGATCGACTCAATCGATCTGCAGCAGGAGACTGCCGCTGCGACGGTCGCACTTCATTGCGCCGAGGCGATTTCACTCCGGTTCAGTGCGACTGACTCCCGCCCACCGTGCTCGATCGCGGAATGACCGCGGACGCGCACACGCTGAGGTCTTTGGCGTCCCTCAGAATGCGAAACCAACGCCAGCGCAGACCGACGCAATCACTCCACCAGCGTCTGCGGTCAGCGTTGGAAGCAACAGCAACGCAAAGTGTCTCGCGAACACCACCGAGGCTCTGGCGAGAAGAGTGATGCCGGCGCTCAGCACGCTGGTTCCCATGTTGACGATTTGTACGCTCGGAGCGACTCCGACCACGACATGGCTCAGATCGCCGAGGCGCAACCCCGCCCCGAGCGCATACCGATGGAGCACCAGCTCAGCCGTCGTGCCGGGCCGCCTTGGCAGCGGCGCGATGCCGCCGTGAATGATCCCCACCACGCCGACCCCGTTGCGAAAGCGAACCCCGAGGTCCGCCGAGAACGCGAACTCCGGCACCAGCGCCTCGATCAGCAGCAGGCCGCCGAGCACATTGAGGCTTCCGACGAGGCGAGAGGGCGGCTCCTTCGGAGCCAGCTTCGCGGGCGCGTTGGGCTCGTCCAGCCGGCAATCCCGCTTCAGCGCGCCGGCATCATCGATTGACTCGATGCACACCTTCCCGGGCGTGCGAATCACGCGGGGAAAGTCGACGCCTTCTGGAATCGTCTCCGGAGGAGGCGGAGGCGGAGACAACCCTCCATCGAGCTGGCCCAGCAAACACAACACCACCCACGCAGAAGAGCTCACCCGAGCGATCGGTCGATCGCAGCGAACTCTTCGACCGTGAGCGTCTCGGCGCGTCGCTGACCGTCGATGCCCGCCTTCTCGAGCACCGGGCCCCAGTCGTCGGTGAGCGTCTTCTCGGTCTTGAGCGAATTCGCGAGCGTCTTGCGGCGCTGCGCGAAGCCGGCCTTCACCACCTTGCGGAAGCGCGCTTCGTCTTTCACTTCCGCGCGCGGCTTGTCGAAGCGGGTGAGCTTGAGCACCGCGGAGTCCACCTTCGGCGGCGGGTGGAACATCTCTGCAGGCACGTCGAGCACGTTCTCGACCTTGAAGCGCAGCGCGAGCATCACCGTGAGGATTCCCGACTCGCGCGTGCCCGGCTCGGCGGCGACGCGCTCGACCACTTCCTTCTGCAGCGTGAACACCGCGCGCGGCACGTGGTTCGCCTGGTCGAGCACCTCGAAGAGGATCGGGCTCGAGAGGTGGTACGGCAGATTTCCGACCACCACGACTTGATCCGCTCCGGCAGCCTTCGCGAAGTCGGTCTCCGCGGCGTTGCCCTCGACGATGGTGAGCCCCTCGAACTTCTGCAGCTTGAGCGCCTTCACCATGTCGCGATCGCGCTCGACCGCGGTCACCTTCGCGCCGGTCGCCAGCAGAAACCGGGTGAGGTGACCGAGTCCAGGACCGAGCTCGAGGCACGGCTCTCCCGGCTTGAGCATCGCTTCTTCGGCGATGTGCTCGAGCACGCGATCGTCGGAGAGAAAATTCTGCCCCCAGCTGTGCTTCGGCTGAAGGTTGAGCTTCTTGAGAATGTCTCTCGGATGGTCGGCCACGACTTAGAGCCTCCAGGAGGGATCGGCGTTGAGCGACAAACCGGAACGCACTCCGCGACGAAACGCTTCGGCTCCGGCCACCGCGATCATCGCGCCGTTGTCCGTGCAGAGCCGCTTAGGCGGGAGGTAGAGCTTCACCCCGGCCTCGTCAGCGCGTTCTTGCGCGAGGGAGCGCAGGCGCGAGTTCGCCGCCACTCCGCCGCAGAGCACGAGCTGCTTCGCGTGCTGCTTCTTCACCCCCAGCATCACCTTCTTGGTGAGCGCGTCGCAGACCGCTTCCTGGAACGAGGCGCAGAGATCCGCCATCGCCTGACCCGTGGGAACGCCGTGCGTCTGTACGTGGTGAAGGACCGCGGTCTTGAGGCCAGAGAAGCTCCAGTCGAGGATCTCGTGATTCTTCAGCGCGCGCGGGAACGCGATCGCCTTCGGATCGCCCTTCAGCGCGAGCTCGTCGATGGGCTGGCCCCCGGGGTACGGCAGACCGAGCAGCCGCGCGACCTTGTCGTAGGCCTCGCCCGCCGCGTCGTCGCGCGTGGTGCCGAGCTTCTGGTACGTGCCGAACGCCGGCACGTCGTAGAGCGTGGTGTGGCCACCGGAGACCACGAGCCCGAGGAACGGCGGCTCGGGCGCGTCGGCCGCGAGGCGGATCGCGAGGAGGTGTCCCTCGAGATGATTCACGCCGACCAGGGGAACTCCGCTCGCGAGGCTGAGCGACTTCGCCACCTGGAGGCCCACCAGTAGGGCGCCCTGAAGTCCCGGGCCCGAGGTCACCGCGATCACGTCCATGTCGGTGATCGAGAGCTGCGCGCGCTTGAGCGCCTCGTCGATCACCGGCATCACCTGCAGCACGTGGTTGCGGCTGGCGAGCTCGGGGATCACTCCGCCCCAGCGGCGGTGGATGTCGATCTGCGTGGAGACGACGTCGGAGAGCGCGACTCGGCCATCGCGGACTACAGACGCGGCGGTTTCGTCACAAGACGTCTCGATGCCTAAGCAGAGCACGCGGGTCTGTTATCGCAATTGGGCGAAGTGCGCCCCTCTCCCCGACCCCCTCCCCGCTCCGCAGGGAGAGGGAGAGAATTAGGGAATCGCCTGGAGTGCCGCTCGAACTTCGGAGGCCTGAGGGCTCTTGGGATCGAGCTTCAAGAACTCCCGGTACGGCGCCTTCGCCTCGCCGTCACGGCCGAGGTTCTGGAAGGCGATGCCGAGCGCCAGCCACGCACGCGAGTTCGCCGGGTCGTCCTTCACGGCGTCCTTCAGGTACGGGATCGCTTCCTTGTAGCCCATGTCCGACATCACCAACGCGATGCCGAGGCCGGAGCGGAGCGAGTTGTCGTCAGGCGAGATCTTGATCGCGTCGCGGTAGAGGTTCACCGCCTTGCGGTACTTCTGGGCGACGAGCGCAGCCTTCGCGTCGTCCACCAGCTTCGCCAGATCTCCTGCCGGAGGAGCAGCCACGCCGGCATCCTTCGCAGCGACCGCGACCGTGGTGCCCGCGTCCTTCGCGGCGACCGCCACCGGAGCTCCAGCGTCGATCACCGCGGCGACGGCGGGACCTGCATCCTTCGTAGCCACGGCCACCGCGCCGGCGTCGATCGTCACGCCCGCATCCTTCGGAGCAACGGCGAGCTCGGGACCCGCGTCGGTGACGGCAGTCGCGACGGTCGTCCCTGCGTCCGTCTCGGGAGCGACGGCAACTTCACCGGCATCGCCCTCGGGAACGATCGCGATCGCCTCACCCGCGTCGAACTCAGCCTCGACATCGGCCGCATCGGGCGGCGGAGCGACCACCACGGTCACTCCAGAATCGGCGGTGCCTTCGTTCACCTCAGGCGAGCCGTTGGCGATCACGATGCCGACGATCACTCCGAGCGCGAGACCACCCATGATCACCAGCGCCCAGGTGCGGCTCGGGCGAATGGGGATCGGGTTCTCGATCGAGAGGGCCTCCGAGTTCTTGCCCTCGGTGTCGCTGAAGAACTGATCCTCGAGCGCAGCAGGCGGCGGCTTGGCAGCCGGCGCGGTCAGCTTCGCGATCGGCGTCACCGTGACCGCGGGAGGCGGTGCAACCGGAACAGGCGCCGGGGGCAACGCAGGCAGCGCCGGGAGCTCCTTCTTCGGAGGTGCCGCGGGCGGAAGCGCGACCACCGGAGGAGGCGCAGGCGGAACCGGGAGCGGCGCGGGCGGAGGCGCTGGAATCGGCGCAGGCGGATGCGAGCGCTGCAGCGCGGCCACCGGCGGCGGCGTCGGCGGGGTGGAATGAGGGTGCGGCAGCGGGCCCGAAGTCAGGGTCCCTGAGGTCAGCGTCTCCGAGACCGGCTCCACGGGCATCAGGTCTTCGGGAGGCGCCGGAACGAACGGCTTGGCGGGAGCCGTCGGGAGATCACGGCGCTCCAACGCGGCACCACCGAACACCGGAGGCGCGCTCGGCTTCTCAGGCGCGGGCGGCGGAGGCAGCGGCACCGGCGAGTTGCGCGGCTCGTAGCGATTCCAGCCCGAGGTGGCGCCCCACGAAGAGCTGCTCTCGAGGCCTTCGTTGCCTTCGATCGAAGCCCACTGATCCAACAGCTGGCGACGGGCGCGCTCCAGCTCGCGCGGCGCTTCCTGCACCAGGAACTGCGAGGAGTCCTGCTGCGGCACGGGGGAGGGCGTGCTCGCCACCGTGCTCGCCACAGGAGTGGGACGCGGAAGCGGCGTGGACCCCCTGGGACGCGGCTCGAAGCGGTGCACGTCTGCCTTCGACGTGAGCGGCTCGGGCGGAGGCTCAGGCGGAACTTCGACGGTGATGGTCGCGGCACCGGGGAGCGGAACGGCGGACTCGAGCTCCACCGGCATCTCGATCGGCTCTTCGTCCACCGGCATCGGCGGGAGCTCAGGCTCGGCAGCCTCGATCTCCTCGGTGACCGCCTGCTCGGTCACCGCGGGCATGGCCGGCGGAGCGGGAGGCAGCGCGACCACCGCGATGGGCGGAACGGCAGGAGGCAGGGTGCCGGCGGGCGTGACCGACGGGGGACCCGCAGCCTCGCCGCCCGTGGGCGCAGGGCCGGTGTTGAGCCACTCCTCGATGCCGGGCTTCTTGGGACGATCGCTCTCGGCCGGCTCGGCGCCGATCTCCTTGATCAGCCCTTCGAAGTAGAGCTTCGAGATGATCCCCAGCGCGGCGAGATCTTCGAAGTCGGAGTCATCGACCACACGCGAGAGGTTGCGTCGGCCGTCGAACAACCGGAGCAGCCCGTTCACTTCATCGGGGATCTCGGCGAGGCGATCGGAGAGCTGCGAGTAATCGAGCTCGAAGATGGTCTCGAGCGGAGGCAGCTGCTCGAGCATGCGGCCCCACTCGTCGAGGCGGCGCATGCCTTCCATCAGCAGGCCCTGCGTGGAGACCTCGATGCGCTCGGGGCGATCGATCGGCACGAACGACACTTCGAACTTGCCTTCGAAGGTGTTCAGCATCCGGTAGAAGGCGTTCTCGCCTCGCAGCCGGCCCAGCTCCGAGTCGATGACCCGGCCTTCCTTGAAGTACACGACGCCGGCGCGCTCGCCTTCGAGCTTGATCACGCCGGTCTTGCGGCCGATCTCGAAGGTCTGCACGAGATCGACGACGCCCATGTCGGCGAGGTTTCCGACGAAGCCGTTCTTCGTCTCTTTCCTCTCGATGCGATCCTTCTCCACCTTCTGGAGAATCATGCGCACGCGAGTGACGACCTCTTTGATGTAGATCGGCTTCGTCAGGTAGTCGTCGGCGCCCTGCTCGAGGCCCTTCACCTTCGACTCGACGGCCTTCTGATTCGTGAGGAAGACGAACGGAATGTGACGGAAGCGCTCGTCGCTCTTGAGCACCTTGCAGAGCTCGAGGCCGTCCATCTCCGGCATGCGCGTCTCGGAGAGCACGAGATCGGGCGGACTGATCTGAACTTTTTCGAGCGCGTCTTTGCCGTGGATGGCCGTCGTCACCTGGAAGCCGGCCTTCTTGAGGCTGACCTCCATGACACGAAGACTTTTCGCGTCGGAATCGACTAGCAGGAGGTGCTGCTTCGCCACGGGTAAACGCCTTTCGTACGAGAAATCGGGCGGATGTTTGGTCTTGCTACGCGGAGTGTCAACGTTTCGAATGCATTGGTGCCTGAGCTGTTAGGAGAGCTCCATGGGTACGGACCAGCGCAGAGAGGAACGATCGGCCATCGAGGCCCGCTTTTCGGCGAGGGATTCGAGTGGCGCCGGCACCCTGACGTTCACCAGCGCCGACCTTTCGACGGGGGGAGCCTTCCTCAAGTCAGACCTTCTTCTCGAGCAAGGTGAGTCGCTTTCGCTGAGTTTCGAGGTCCCCGGAGCGGGACAGGTGCTCACGCAAGCACGCGTGGCGTGGGTGCGAAGATTCCCTGAGGAAGGGCAGCTCCCGGGCATGGGTGTGGAGTTCGTCACGCTGCGCGACAGTGAGAAGGCCGCGATCCTGAAGTGGCTCCAGAGCGGAGCCGGAGTACGGACCTGAAGCGAAGCGGAAGGTCGCGGAGGCGGAGCGACCATCAAGCCAGGGGCTGATCAACCGAAGAAGCCGCCGCCTCCGCCCTTCTTGGGCTCGGCCGCCTTCTTCTTCCGCATCTCGATGAGCCGGATCTCCTGGTTCGCCTCGAGGTGCTTGGGGTTCGCCTTCACCGCTTCGCGGAAGTGGCGCTCGGCGCGATCCATGTCGCCCTCGACGCGGCCGATCACGCCTAGCTGGTAGTGCGCGCGATCGTTGTTGGGGTCGATGGTGAGCGCCTTCTGCATCATCTGGCGCGCGGCCTGGCCTTCGGCCTTGCGAGTGGGATCCATGTAGATGGCCCAGCCCTGCGCGGCGAGGCTGTTGGCGCCCTTGTCGAGCGCATGCGCCTTGCCGAAGTGCTGCTCGGCTGACTTGTAGTCGCGCTTCTTGAAGAAGACCTCGCCCATCTTGAAGAGGTCTCCGGCCTGCTGAGCGGACGCGGCGGGAGTAGCCCTCTGCGCGGCGGCTTGCTGGGCGGCGACCCACTGCGCGCGGCGGTTGTCGTCGTAGAGCGTCTCGTAGGCCTCGCGAATGCCCTCGAACACCGCGCTCATCTTCTGGGAGAGGTGCGGGAGCGAAGGCGGCAGGCGATCGGGGTGGAAGAGCTTCGCGAGGTTGAGGAACGCGCTCTTCACCTGGTCGCGCGTGGCGTTGGGCGCGATGCCGAGGGTGAGGAAGAGGTCCTTGCGCGAGAGCTGGGCGTGGCGCGCTTCGATCTGCGCGGCGAGCTGCTGCTCGGCGGCGCTGGGAGGCGGCGGCGCGGAGCCGATTCCAGACGGGCTCGAAGGCGCGGGGACGAGGCCAGAGCCCGAGCTCGCGGGAACGACCGGCATGTTCACGCCGGTGATGTTCGTGTTCGGAGCGGGCATGGTGCCCAGGTTTTCCATCGCGCGCTTCAGGAGGCGCTGACGGCGCAGGCGCGCGGCCTCGGCGGAGTCGTTCTCCAGCTCATCCATCCGCGCCGCGGAGGTGGCCGCGGGAGCAGGGGCGCCGGGCGCGACCGAGACGACCTCGGCCTCGATGATCGGCTCGACCATGATCTCTGCCTGCTGCGTGGGAGCGGGACCGACGAGCGCTTCGAGGCTCGAGTCCACTCGGCGGAGCGCCTCTTCGAAGCTCTGCACTCCGCCGGGAGGAGGAGCGGAGGGGCTTGCGGGCTGCACGAGGCTCCAGAGATCGGCGTCCTCCTGGGCCTGGGCTTGCTGTCCACCGAGCACCAGCGGCTTGCGCGAGGGAGCAGAAGGCGCGGGCGGTGACGGCACCGGAGGCCGCACTGGCTCACGCAGCTGCGCGGGCGCGACGATGTGGGGATCGGTCTTCTCTTCACGGCGCTGGGCGGCAGGCGAAGGAGCCGGAGTCGTCGCCTGGCGCTGGGCTGAAGGAGAAGAAGGCGGCGGACCGACGTGGGTCGCCTGGCGCAGAGCCGCGTTCATGCGATCGAGGAGCGACTGCTGGTTGGTCGCCTGCGAGGTAGCGGCCTTCGCGGCCTGGGCGCGCTCGGCTTCCACGCGGGTGCGCGCGGCTTGAGCGGCGGCGAGGAGCGCTTCTTCTTCGGCCTCTTCCGAGGCCTTGCGGCGTTCCTCGGCTTCGGCGGCAGCACGGGCTTCGGCCTCGGCGCGGGCGGCTTCTTCCTGAGCGAGGCGGCGAGCGGCTTCTTCCTCGCGGGCGCGCGCGTTCTGCGACGAGCGGAGCTGGTTCTGGCGAGCCTCGAGCTCTTCGGCCTCCGCGGCCTCGTCGGCTTCAGCGCGGCGGCGACGGGCTTCGTTCTCGAGACGCTCGCGATCGGCCTCTTCGCGGCGCTGACGGTCGGCCGCTTCGGCACGACGCTCGGCTTCCTCTTCTTCGGCCTTCAGGCGGGCAGCTTCGGCGCGACGGGCGTCCTCGGCTCGTGCTTCCTCGCCGAGACGGGCTTCCTCTGCGACGCGAGCTTCCTCTGCGACGCGAGTTTCCTCGGCGAGACGGGCTTCCTCGGCG
>CBIHPJ010000334.1:0-9391 GCA_966211295.1 uncultured Myxococcales bacterium
GGCCGCCCTCGAAGCGCTCGTCCGCCGTCGCTCGGGAAGCACTCCACGCACGCAGGTGCGGATCACCCTCAACCGTCACAACTTTCGCACCGTGCACCAGACCATCGAGTATTGGCTCGAGCGCGCGGACAACGTGCTCCTGCAGGTGGTGCAGGACAACTGCCTGCACCAGGTGCGAGACACCAGCTGCCTGTTCAAGCCCGAAGATCGGCCCGAGTTCGAGCGCGTGTACGGAGAGCTCCGGGCGCGTTTCCCGTTCTTGAGCGGGAGACACTACGAGCTCCTGCCGCGCTACGTGTTCGAGACCCAGGCGCTGCAGAAAGACCTTCAGTTTCGCTGCCTGCTGGTGCCGGCGACGTCGTTGGTGGTCGAAGCCAATGGCGCGGTGAAGCTGTGCCACGGCAGGCCCGACTCACAGCTCGGCACCCTGAAGGAGTCGCCCCTCGACCAGGTCTGGAAGAGCGAGCGCGCCGAAGAGGCGCGCACCACCATGCAGTCGAAGGACTACGGCTGCATGTGCTGGGAGTCCGCCTTCGCGAAGAACCTGGAGCTGCTGCAAGCCAGGCAGCAGACCGAGGCGCTGCGCGACGCCGTGCAGCAGTTCTTCGGTTGATCGCGAAGCCTCAGGGGCGGCTGATCTCGATGGCCTGATTGGCGTCGTACGGCCCCAGCGTCTGCCGGAAGCCACCGGGCCAGAGCACGTGGACCGCAGAGACCGATCGCGCCCGCCCCAGACCGAAGTGGAGCACCTCGGTAGAGGAGGCGCGCCCGTCTCCCGACTCGACCGCGCGCTTGCTGGCAGGCTTGCCCTCGAGCTCGATGGTGACCACGGCGCCGTGGGCGTTTCGTACCGAGACCGGGCCGATGATCGCCACATCGAGCCAGTTCGCCGAGCCCGGCTCGAGCGGTGTCTCATTGCGCAGCAGCCGCACCGGGTTGGGCCCTTCGAGAAGGTCCACCCGGCCATCGAGGTCGAAGTCGGCCACTGCGTTGCGCACGTGCAGGCGATCGTGCGCGCGGGGGAAAGGCAGGTCTTGCCTGATGAAGCGCGTGCCCTGCGCGTTGACGAAGACGTAGTCGACGGTGTCGAGCGGCGAGCCGGTGCCGGCCGCGGTGATCTGCGCCAGCTCGGATGGGGTGCTGGTGATCATCTGGTTGCCGATGAAGACGTCGTCGAAGCCGTCGTTGTTGAAGTCGGCGGCGATGGGGCCCCACCCCACCGCGGTGAAGCTCGCGTCGAGCACGCCCAGTTCACGGGCGCGGTTGCTCACGCCTCCAGGCGTCGACATCCACACCTGGTTGGGCCCCACGTCGCCGACGAAGAAGTCCCAGCGGCCGTCGTGGTCGTAGTCGGCGAAGGCCGCCCCCATGCCGTTGTTGTAGACGTCGGCACCGAGGCCCGGGAGCAGGTCCACCAGCTGACCGTTGAGGTTCTGGAGGAGCTGGTTGCGCAGGAAATCGTACGAGAGGAAGAGGTCGGTCGCGCCGTCCTCGTCCCAGTCGATCGCCGAGAGTCCCCAGGGAAACGCGCCGTACGGAGGCGGGAGCGTCAGCGTGGCGAGCGTGAAGCGACCGTGGTCGTTGTGGAAGATTAGCGGCCGCCCCGCAGGTGGATCGGTCCTCAAGGGACAGAGGATGTCGTCTGCGGTGAGGTCGCACCTGAGCACGTCGGCCGAGTTGGTCATCTCGACCGACGAGGTGCTCACGATGAGATCCGGCCAGCCGTCGGCGTCGAGGTCGGCGAAGTTGATGGCCCAACGCTCCGGGTCGGGCGCGTCGAGGCTGGGCTGAGCCACCGATTGGCTGAAACGAAGAGGTCCGCTCTCCTGACGAAGCAACACCACCCGCCCATCGGCGCCGTCGAGCAGGGCGATGTCACGGTGTCCGTCGCCATCGAAGTCGGCCACTGCGCACGCGCGGAACTTCACCACGTCGGTGGGAATGTCCTGCCGCGTGAACAGGCCATCGCCGGCGTTGAGGAAGAGCGCGAGGGCCACGCTGGTGCGATCGGCCGAAAGCGGCGTGAGCAGGATGTCGGGCTTCCCGTCTTCGTCGAAGTCGCGAAAGGCCATGCAATCCCTGGAGACCGCGGGCAGCCCCGCCTTCGCGGAGACGTCGGTGAAGACGAGCGGCGTGGGGTCGCCCAGCGGCTCACCCCCATCGGAGCCAGCATCGGAGCCAGCATCCGCGACGGGCTTCGTCTGACAGCCGGCCAGAAGCAGCGTGGTCAGAAACAGAAACGTTGCCCGCCTCAACCGAGGAGCACCGTCTCGATCGCGTTGCGCAACGCGCGCGGATCGAAGTTGAGGATGCGATTGACCTCGTGGCTGGGCACGCACGAACAACCTTTTCCCTGCGGGGGCGCGAGTTCTTGAAAGGCACGCACGAAGCCGCGCTCACGACCATTGCCTGCGCGCACCTGGCCCAGCGTGAAGAGGCAGTGGGACACGGTGCCATCGCTGAAGACGTAGGCGAAGTAGCGGCCCGCATGGCAACCGTCGCAGCCGCCCAACACCCGGCGATCGCGCTGCGCCTCGAGGATGCTCACCGAGTTGCCCACGGGCCAGCCCTCACGTTTGCGAGCGAGCAGCTGCTCGGCGAGCTGGGCGATGCGCTCGCGACTGACCTCGGGAGCGATGGGGAGACTCACGTCCATCTCCGCGGCGTGCTCGAGCTGAAAGAAGGCCTGGTTGCCGAAGCGGCGCGCGACCTCGAGCACGTGATCGACGGTGTCGATCGAGGTTGCGGTGAGCACCGTCATCGTCACCGTCTTGGTGCCGCGCCCGCGCAGCGCGGCCAGCGCCTCGAGCACGCGGGCGTGGGAGCCCGGGTGGCGCTGCCGATCGTGGACCTCCGGGGGACCATCGAGCGTGATGCAGACGAGGTCGAGCTTCGCCACCGTGCCGAGGTGCTGGGGCACCAGCCAGCCGTTGGTGTTGATCGAGGCGTGCACGCCTCGACGCTGCACGTGCTCGATGAGCTCAGGGAGGTCTTTGCGCAGCAGCGGCTCGCCCCCCATGAAGCTCGCCCGGCCCATGCCTGCGTCGGCGAACTCGTCGATGAGGGTGTGCCACTCGCCGGTGGTCAGCTCGGCGCGCTGCTGCAGCGGAATGTGGCAGTACTCACACCGAAAGTTGCAGCGGTTGGTCAGCGAGAAGGTGACCTGAAACGGACTCTTGCGGCCCAACAGCCGACGGGTGGCGAGCTGCACCACGGGCCGTGACTTGAGGAGTGACTGGGTGCTGGCGGTACGGAGGGCGGCGATCACTCCGCCCACATGCGGAGGGCGCATCGGGCTTGCAAAGTAGCCGCTCGGCCAGACCGAAGTCGAGGCTCACTCCCGCTCGATTCGGTACAGGCTGAGCGCCGGCACCCCGAGGCGGGTGGAGAAGGTCTGCTCCAACGTCACCCGGTACCCCAGCGGCGGGGCGACGGTCTCGAGGCTGGGCACGTAGCTCAGGTGCCCGCTCCCCCAACGAGACCAGTCCGCGGGAGCCACGAAGCGCACCGCCCCTTTCACGGCCCAGGGCAGGAAGAGCCGCCAACGTTCCTCGAGGCACGCCGGGGCTCGAGGGTTCCGCGTCATCGGCTGGCACGCCGAAAAGAACTCATGCGCGCGCAGGGTCACCAGGCGTCCGTGCGAGAGCGAATCGAGCACGCTGGCCAGCATCACGTCGGCGGTCACCACCGGCGTCTCCCCGCCCCCATGCGCCTCGAGGTACGACCACAGGCCCTGCTCGGCATCGGCGTTGGTGTGCACCTTGATGTCGGCCATGGAGCTGATCATCGAGACCGAGCTCACCGCGAAGGGAACGATGGCGGCCGCTCCGACTGCCGCTGTCACCCACGCGCGCCGGGAGGCCTGGGCCAGGCGCGCCGCTGCCACGCCGACGGACACCGCGAACACCGTGTGCAGGGGGGTGAAGTTGCTCGGAAACGATTCGTACACGAGCGCCACCATCACGGTGAAGCCCAGCAGAATCACTCCCACTCCGGCGGTGACGGGACAGCCGTGCCCTCGAATCAAGGTTCGAGCGGTGTCGACCAGCACGAAGCCCAACGAGGCCACCGCCACCGCGACCGCGAACACCTGCAGCCTCGGCGGCTCGATGAAGTCAGCGAAGTAGTACGCGACGTCGGCCCAGAACAGCACCAGGCCGCGGCCGCTCGAGAGGAGCCACTGTGGATTGAAGAGATGTTCGACGAGCGTGTGGGTCCACCCGCTGCTCTTGTCGGAGTAGCCATTGGCGGGCGCGAAGCTGAGCCCGATCATCGGCACCAGCGGGAGCACCAGCGCCACGCCCATGCGCGCCCACTGCCCCCATTCGATCCGCCGGAGCTGCACCCCCAGCCGCAGCGCCAGCACGCCAAGGGCCAGGATCAACACCACGGTCTTCAGATTGGCGGCGAGCGCGAGACCGACGAACAGCGCACCCAGCACGAGACGCCAGGTGGGGAGCTGGCTGGGAGCGGCGTTCGGCGACAGCCCGGTGACCTCGAGCCAGACGATCAGCGCAGTCATCAGGCACAGCCACGGGAGCGTCTCGAAGTGCTCGAGGGTCGCATGCACCAGGAGAAAGCAGGGCATGACCGCGCTCGCGAGCGAAGAAAAGGCTGCGGCGGTCTCTCCGGCGAGGCGGCGCACCACCACCCAGGTGGCGACGATGGATAGCAGCCCCAGGATCATCCCGAGCAGCCGCAGGGTGAACGGATCATCGTGGTGCAGCGGCGCCAGCAGCGCGACGGGCCAATAGAGATAGCCCGAGAAATACGGCGCGATCATCAGAGGCCACGCCCGCCCAAGCCCGCAGACGTTGAGCGTCGGCCGTGACGACGAGTGCACCAGCCACGGAGCGTCCGCCCCCAGGCACGACGGCTCGAGCTGAGGTTGGCCTTGCGAGTCGAGCGCCCGCTGCAGCACCGGTGCGGCGGGCTGCGCGTGAACGATCATCTCTTCCGACCACACCATGAAGGTGCGGCTCTGCCAGAAACCAAGCCCGGCGAAGAGGAGCAGCGCGAGCACCAGACACGCGCGGGCGGGGGACAGCATCGTGGGCGCGAGTAAGCCATTCCAGGAGCGACCCTGCTACGGTTTCGAGGCGCCCATGGACGTCGAAAGGATCGCCGCGCCTTCGCTCGCGGTCTTCGAACGCGAGTATCGCCGCCCGGGGCGCCCCGTCATTCTCACTGGCTTGATGGAAGACTGGCCCGCCCGCAGGTGGACGCTGGCGTCCTTGCGCAGCCGTTACGGGGAACACCAGGTGAAGGCCGTGCGCACCTCGGCCGGCCGGGTGGTGCAGAGCGTGAGCGAGGGCATTCCGTACGAGTCGATTCGCTTCGGAGAGTACCTCGACCTGCTCGAAGCGCAGGGCGTGCCCAACCGGTACATGGTCTTCCCGATCAGTGACGTCTTGCCCGAGTTGTTCCAGGACTTCGTGGTGCCGGCCTACTGCCGCGACGCGCCCTGGTTTCGAGCGCGGTTCTGGCTGGCGGCGGCGAACACGCGCTCGCCGTTGCACCGCGATCCGCCGGACAATCTCTACGCTCAGATCTTCGGGACCAAACGCTTCGTGCTCTTTGGGCCAGGCGACTCGCGCAATCTCTACCCTCACCCGCTCTGGTCGCAGCTGCCCGACTTCAGCCAGGTCGACTTCGATCAACCCGATCTGACGCGATTCCCCCGCTACGCGCAGGCAGTGCCCATCAGCTGTGAGGTGGGCCCCGGCGAGGTGCTCTACCTGCCGCGCACCTGGTGGCACTACGTGGCGAGCCTCGAGCAGAGCGCGAGCGTGAGCCTCTGGTGGGCGACGGGCGCACGCGCGGCCCTGGCGCTCGCGGGTCAGGCCTACGTCAAGCTGCGCAGGCTCTCGCTGTGAGCCACCCCGAAGCTTTGGCGCGGGAGCTGCTCGCCCCCGGCACTCCGGAGTACCGCGAGCTGATCGAGCGCAGACCGGCGCGCATGCTGCGAGATGTGGTGCTGTACGCGTCGTTCGTCGTCGGCGCTGTCGGGCTGGTGACGCTGCACCCTGCGGTGTGGTCGTTCGTGCTCGCCTTCGTGGTGATCGGCAATTGCCAGTACGCCCTCTCCATCCTCACGCACGAGGGGAGCCATGCGAACCTGTTCCACCGGCGCTCGCAGAACGACGCCTTTTGCCGCTGGGTGCTCGCGGCACCGCTGGGCGTCGACTTCGAGGGTGAGCGGCACAATCACCTCGAACATCACCGCCGCTTCGCCACGCCCGAAGATCCGGATCGCTACCTCTATCGGCTCGCTGACAAGAACTCGCGGGCGCGGTTGTTGCTGTTTCTGACGGGGCTCACCTCGCTCCCGCACGTGCTGGAAAAGTCGCGTCGTCCGCGCCCTGCACCGGCGCCCCTGGGGCCGCTGTCTCGGGGACGTCGACCCACGCTGCTCGCACAGGTGTTGATCTTCGCGTGCTTCGCGGTGCTCATTCACCCCGCGGCCTACGTCGCGCTCTGGCTGGCGCCGCTCTACGTGATGGCGTTCGTCCCGCACAAGATCCGGATGCTGTGCGAGCACGCGCAGGCGATCTTGCCCGATGAAGCCGCCGATGGCCGCCGCCTGCTCACCTTCCGCCCCGGGCTACTCGAGCGACAGCTCATCTCGCCGCTGGGCCTGAGCTACCACGCGGAGCATCACCTGTTTCCGAGCGTGCCGTATTACGCGCTCCCGCGGTTGGCGGCGCTGCTCGAGGGGAACCCAGCGGTCGAAGAACGCGGGAGCTACCTGGGCTTTCTGCTGCGGTGTTGGTGGAGCCTGCCGCTGCGCTAACCGCACTCCGGATCGGAGGTGGTCGAACGCAAGGTGGTGACGCCGAGGAACTCGCCGCCATCGCCGATGACGATCACCTCGAACGAGAGCAGCTCGCCCACGAGGGAGACCCCAGCTGGCGGAGGACACAGAAAGGCGCGCCGCTCATCGGTCCAGACCTCTCCGGTCACGGAGAAGCGCGCGTCCTGGCGATACACGAGCAACCCGTCGCGATCCCTCCGCACTCGCAAGATGAACAACGCGTTGTCGGCCGTGCGCCCACGAACCTGGTAGGCGATCGGCACGTGGAAGCCGCCCTGCGGACCGTGGATCAGCGAGAAGGTGTCGCCGAAAAGAGTGAACAGTCCCTCCGTGTCCAGCAGCCCCAGCTGAAGGGTGCCTTCGGGCCACAGGGGAGACCCGCTCACCTGCGGACCACCGTCATCCATGGCCGGAGAGGGAACGCACGCGGCCAACGCCAGGAGCAGGAAAACGGGCTTCATACCTTTGAGCTGCACTGCATTGTGCGCCCAGAGTCAGCGCACGTACACCCTCGGACGGACGGCGAGCTTCTGAGCGCCCACGGAGACCTCGATCACCACCGTCGCGATCTCGAGTGGAGTGGCGATCGTGCCTCTCCAGACGAGGTCGGGATCCTGATGCAGGGGCGTGCTGAACGCGCCCGCGCTGAGCGTCACGCTCACGGGCGCGGCGACATCTCCGAGCGCGGCGGGAGTGATCTCGATCTGCACGGGCGCCCCTGGAGCCACGCGACGTGGCGTCACCTTCAGCACTGCGGGCTCCGTCACCTCGAGCACCGGGGCCGTGCCCACGTCGACCTCCTGCACGATGCCGCTGGGCCATTCGATCTTCAGCGTGCCTGAGGGTGCGCGCAACGACTCGCGAGTCACGCCGCCGGCGTAAGGATTGCCGCCGCCGCGCACCAGCCGCCGCTCTCCGCCCGGAGTGGTGAGCAAGGCGTTGATGCCGTCGGGGTTCGACACCGTGCCGTGGAGGACCACGGTGCGCCCTTCACCGGGCCGCACGAGATCGTTGCGGACCACGCGCACCCGCTCCTTGCAGCCCACGAGGAGATCGGGGTCGCCGTCTCCCTCGAGGTCGGTCACCTGCACGCCGCGGCAAGGTTGAAAGCCGCCGAGCCCCACTTCGGGAGCGATGTCTTTGAAGTGTCCCGGGCCGCGCTGCCAGAACAGCGCGTCGCGCGAACCCTCGACGTTCCCTCTCGGGTCCGAAGGGTGATGCGTGACGTAGACGTCGGGCTGTCCATCGAGATCGGCGTCGAGCGTGGCCATCGACCAGGCGCTGACGAAATAGCCGGTGGGATCGGGAATGGTGTCGAGACCGACGTACCGAGAGACGGACTCGATGAAGAGGGGCGCCTTCCACGCGGGGCTGCTGAAGCAGCCGGCAATGTACTCGTCGAGCAGGCCGTCTCCGTCGACGTCGAGCACGGCGCTGCCCATGGGGCCGAGGTTGTCCTCCGGCTCCACCACGTCGAGGAGCACGGGGAGATCAGGGCCGGGCGCGAAGCGGTAGTGCTTCCCGAGGGGACCGCGCTGGCAGCTGTCCTGAAAGGGCCACACGTGGAGCGCGCCGTCGGTACCCACGCGATCGATCGCGAAGGCGAAGGTGTTGGCGAGCGGGAGATCGAGGCCGAGGTCAGGGCCGATCTCGGCGAAGTGGAAGTCGCCCTCGTTGCGCAGCACTCGGTTGGGAGAGAGATCGCCCGAGCAATCGAGCCGCGCGATGGCGACGTCGAGCAGGCCGTCGTCGTCGAGGTCCGCCATGGTGATGCCCTGGTAGTCGCGCAGCGGGCCTCTGGGCTCGGCCACGCCGGAGGCCTCCGTGACGTCGGTGAAGGTGCCGGCGGTGTTCTTGAAGACGTGGAGCTCGAAGCCACCGGTGACGAGATCGGGCAAGCCGTCACCGTCGAGATCGCCGAACCCCGCGGTGTTGACGATGATCGATAGCCTCGGACCTGAGGGCGTGAACACCAGCGGCGCCGTCTGGAGAAAGAACTGCGCGACGCCGGCGGCGGGCGTGAAGGCAAAGAGATCGAGGTCTCCGTCACCGTCGAAGTCGGCGCTGATCGCGCCGCGGAAGTCCCACTGAGAAGACGACATCGGCGCGGGAAACGGGATGCCGGGTCCGAGATCGACGAAGGCGCCACTGAACGTCGGCCCCGCCGCCGACCCGTTCGCGAAGGAGACCTCTCGGCTGGCGCGGCGCGCTCCCCACTCGAGGGTCAGCGTGTGCTTGCCGTCTGCGAAGGCGCGCGTGTCGAGCAGCAGCTCGCGATTGAGATTCGGAGGCAGCGGCATCTCGGTGGCGTCGACCTTCCAGGCCGTTACCGGTGCCTCCGGCATCACCACCACCGCACCCACCCAGGGCCGATCGGTGACGGAGCCGGCGAGGTCGCGAGTTGGACCGCAGCCCAACGCGAACAGCAACACGAGGCTCAGGCCGAAACGCACGAAGCCATCCTACTGGACCAAACGACAACGCCCGCCAAACCTCTCGGTTCAGCGGGCGTCAGAAAATTGGTTGCGGGGGCAGGATTTGAACCTGCGACCTTCGGGTTATGAGCCCGACGAGCTA
>CBIHPJ010000335.1:0-9371 GCA_966211295.1 uncultured Myxococcales bacterium
CACCACGGACATGACGCTCGATCCGATGGTGCCTGGTGCGTACGAGGTGCAGCTCGACGTCACTGATGCGGCTGGTGCGAAGTCGTGTCAGCCCGCGCGCGCCACCGTGGTCGCCTCGCCCGCGCAGAAGCTCCTCGTGGAGATGTTCTGGGACAACCCGGGCACCGACCTCGATCTGCACGTGCTCCGCAACCCGATGTCGCTGCTGAACACGGTGCCGGACGACTGCTACTACCAAAACCGCACTCCCGACTGGGGCGTGATGGGCGACACCATGGATGACCCGGCGCTCGTGCGGGATGCGCTCACGGGCTACGGACCTGAGGTGTTCGGCTACGTGAACCCGGTCGACTCCACGTACCGCGTGGCGGTGAAGTTCGAGAACGAGCTGCTCAGCCCGATGCCTTCGAGCCGCGTGACGGTGCGCGTGTACCTGTTCGGCGTGCTCAAGGCGGAAGCGACGAAGACGCTCGAGCACCGCGGGGACATCTGGGAAGTGCTCGACGTCACCTGGCCAGGTGGAGACGTGACGGTGCTCCCGTGACTGAATTGGTGAAACGCAAAACTGCCTCCCTCTCCCTTCGGGAGAGGGTCGGGGTGAGGGGGCTAGCACTCTGCAGCCTGCTCGTTCTCTCCGCCTGCCCACCCGCGAAGCCCGAGCCCGACGCAGGCAAAGAGCCCGAGTGCATGACCCGCTCCGACTGCGACGCCGGCCTCGTCTGCACCACTGATCACTTCTGCTCGACCTGCAGCACCTCCGGTCAGTGCAGCGTGAAAGAAGACTGCCGCGACGAAGCGCCGGACGCTGGCGTGTTGGTCTGCGCCCTCCGCTCGGGCTGGGGCACCGAGTGCGCGGTGAACGACGATTGCTCCGCGGGCTCGTGGTGCAAGCAGGGCCTTTGCCAGGCGCGCTCCGAGGTCTCGCTCTGCATCGGCGGCATGACGAGCGAGTGCCCGCAGGGCGAGCGCTGCAACCGCATCACGCTGGTGTGCGAAGAAGATCTCGGCTGCTCGATCAACGACGACTGCTCCACGGGCGAGGTGTGCAACACCGGCTCGCGTCAGTGCCAGCCGAAGTGCACCACGCAGACGCAAGCCGACGTCTGCTCCGCGGGGCAGCGCTGCGTGGATGAGAAGTGCGTGCAGTGCGCAGCCGACGCCGAGTGCGATCCCGGCCTGGTGTGCGATCCCGCGGGCAACTGCGCTTCGCCCAACGCGCAGTGCTACACCGATCGCGACTGCTCGGTGCCGCTGGTCTGCAACCAGCTCACGCACTCCTGCCTCACCAGGGCGCCGCCGTGCTCGACCGACGACAACTGCGCGTCCAACCAGCGCTGCGAAGTGACTTCGGGGCGTTGCATTCCCCGCATGTGCCAGCCCGACCGCTACGAGCCGAACAACGACGACGCACACGCGTTCGGCGTCGCGCCCGGTCCGTACCGCAGCCTCACGCTCTGCCCTGCGGATCAGGACTGGTACTCCATCGCGCTCTCCCGCGGAGATCTCCTCGGCGTGAACGTCGAGGCCGACCCGTTCGCCGAGAACAACTTCACCACCGTGGTGAAGGACTCCACCGGCCGCACGCTCGCCGGAGGCCGCCTGCTCACCAGCTACGTCGCGCCCGTGCCCGCGACCTACTTCGTGGTGATCAGCACCATCGACCCGTTCCAGGAATACGACGTGGTGTTCCTCAAGTCGCGCGGCACTCCGTGTGACGACGACACGCTCGAGCCCAACGATTCGGCGAGTCAGCCCACGCTCCTCAACAACACCACCCAGGCCGACGGCCGCGTGTGCCCGCAGGATCAAGACTGGTTCCGCACCACGGTTCCGGCGGGGAAGGGCGTGCGCGCCTCGCTCACCAACTACGCCGCGGGCAACGGTCTGCTGCGCGTCTGCCTATTTCAGGGGGACGGCTCGACGCTGATCAGCTGCTCTGCTGATCTGATGCCCGTCGTCACGGTGCCGGCCGCGGGGCTGACTTCCAATCAAGTGCTGGTGCGCGTCGTCGGCGACACCGAGCGGACTGCCAATTCGTACACGCTGTCTCTGGAGTTCCCATGAGAGCTCACCTTTCGACGTTCTTCCTCGCCGCGCTCGCGCTCTCTGCGTGCAACTGCAATCCGAAGCCGGTGCCGGACGCGGGCGAGCCGGATGCGGCCGTCGAGGAAGATGCCGGCTTCGACGCCGGCATGGAGGAGCCTGACGCCGGTGAAGAAGACGCCGGCCCTCCGCCTGAGCTCCGCCTCGCTCGCGTGCTGCCTCCGCGCGGCGCTTCCGCCGGTGGCACCTCGGTACTCCTCGAGGGCTCGGCGTTCCTCCGCGACTTCGCGGGCACGGGCTCGCAGGCGAAGCCGCTCACCACGCTGCGCATCGGCGGCAACCAGGTGCAGGACTTCCAGATCATCGACGACAAGACCATCGAGCTCCGCACGCCGCCGGGAGTCTCGGGTCCGGCCTCGGTCTCCATTCGGAATCCGAACGGCTCGTTCGTCTGCAACAACTGCTTCACGTACTTCGACGAGCTCGTGGTCACGAGCTTCTCGCCGCGCCAGGGCCCGCTCGCTGGCGGCACCGAGGTGACGATCAACGGCCAGGGCTTCACCGCCGACACGCAGGTGCTCTTCGGCGTGTTCTCGAGCCCCACCATCACCTTCGTGTCCTCGACGCAGCTGAAGGCGATCGCGCCGCGTGGGCTTACGGCCGACGTGGTGGATCTCGTCGTCTACAACAAGAACGGCGTCTCCACGCAGCGGCGCAGCTACACGTATCTGCCCGACGTTCGCATCACGGGCCTCACTCCGGTGACTGGTGACATCGCGGGCGGCACCACCGTGACGCTCACCGGTACGGGCTTCACGGACGCGACGGCGGTGCGCTTCGGCACCACCGACGCGACTTCGCTCACCGTGGTCTCGGCGACTGAAGTGACCGCGGTGGCTCCGGCTCACGCGGCGGGCGCGGTGGATGTGACCATCGTCGCTCCGGCGGGCACGTGGACCTCGCAGCGCGCGTTCACCTACTTCGATCCCGCGGGTCCGTTCGCGGTGCTCGGTCTCTCTCCGCGGCTCATTCGTGAGGGCGACACCGTGCAGCTCACCGGGCAGGCGCTCGATCAGGGCACGCTCACCGTGACGATTGGCGGAGTGACGGCCACCGTGGGCGCGCGCACTTTCTCCACCGCTGAGCTCACCGTGCCCGCGCGTGGAGCGGCCCCGCGCATCTCCGACGTCGCCGCCACCGGCGCTTCGACCATCACGCTCACCGGCGGAGCGAAGTGGCGCATCGGCCTCGCTTCGGCGACTCCGAACTCGGGACCGGCCGCGGGTGGAACGCAGGTCGCGCTCGTGGGCAGCGCGATTCCCGCGGCGATCGATCTCAACGTCGGCACCTTCGCCGCGACCGGTGTCACGGTGGCGAGCGAGACCTCGGTTTCACTCACCACGCCCTCGGGCAGCGGCGGCGCGGCGAGCGCGATCTGGATTCGCGAGACGGCGGACGTGGAGAACGAAGCCATTCTCACCAACGGCTTCACCTTCCTCGAGCCGCTCTCCATCGGCCGCGTGCAGCCTGAACGTGGAGCGATCGCCGGCAACACCCTGGTCACCGTGCTCGGCTCAGGCTTCGGCGACTCGATGATCGTGAAGTTCGGCCAGTTCAACGCGAAGGACCTCAAGTTCGTCGACAGTCACACCATCACCTGCCGTACGCCGAAGGGCGAGGTGGGCGTGGTGGACGTGCGCATCGAGCGCTTCACGGAGAACGACACGCTGCCCGGCGGCTTCTCGTACTTCGATCCGCGCAGCATCTCGGGCGGTCTCTCCGGTGGTCCGCTGGTGGGCACGCTCAACATCACGGTGCTCGACTCGACGAACGGCTCCTACGGAGCTCCGATCTCCGGTGCCCAGGTGATGCTTGGTCTCGATCCGACCACGCCGTTCCAGGGCCAGACGGATCAACGCGGACAGATCACGTTCTCCGACCCGTCACTCGTGAAGGCCGAGACCGTCACAGTGTCCAAGGACTTCTACCAAGCGGCGACGGTCTCGGGCGTGAACGCTGAGAATCTGACGGTCTTCATTCGGCGGACGGGTGGAGGCGAGCCGGGGTCTGGCAATCCGCCTCCGCTTCCGCCGCCCTCGACGATCGCGGGCCGGGTCACTGGGTTCAAGTCGCCTCGGCCTCTGGTGTCGGGCGAGTCGCTCGAAGCACGCGTCTTCGTCGCGCAGAGCTCGCTGTACGACGGTCCCCCGTTCGTCGAAGAGCTCCAGGACAAATCGCGCGAGAAGTGGCGCATCGTCACTGACGGCGCGGACTATCTCGTCTACTCGGGCGCTGGTCTGCGCGCGGTCTACGCGGTGCTGGGCATCGCCCGTGCGGGGACGTTCACGCCGATCGCGATGGGCGTGAAACGCGGCATCACGACCTCGCCCGATAATCCGGCGACCGGCAAGGACATCATTCTCGACATGCAGCTCGATCTCGCCGTGCCGGTGACCATCGACTCGCCACTCTCCTTCGTCGGACCGGTCGGACTCGAGCCCGGCTTCAACGGTCTCTATTCGTGGTTGGAGCTCGGGGCGGAAGGCTTCGTGCCGAACCCGAACAATTGGAACACCGGTACTTCGCTCACGACCACTGTGTCGTCCGCGAGCGCGAACCTCACGTTCCCCGGCTTCCCGCGGCTCGATGGAAGCAACTTCATCTTCCTCAACCAGTCCGTGGGGTCCGCGAATTACCCGACGAGCTACTACTTCCGACGTCAGCCCGGTGACCTCAGCCAGGGCGTGACGATTGGGCCCATGTTGCCCGGGCCGAATATCATCCAGCCGATAACCTCCTTCACGGGGACGATCGAGTGGACGATGGATCCGGGGCCGATTCCGAATATCTACAACGTTCAAATTCGTCGCTTCATCCCCCCGAGGTTCAGCTTGACCGTTTGGGACATGGTGCTCCCGGGGACTGAGACTCAGGTGACGGTGCCTCAGTTCGCCCTCGACAGGCTCAATCGCGAAGAGACGGGGAACCAGTTGTTCGTCGTGATCTTCGCGAGTCGTGCTCCGAAGTTTGCGTACAACCAGTGGACGTACGACACCCTCTCCGGCGTGAGCTGGTCCAGTTACTCCATCTCTGTCGGTAACCAGTTCTCGCCATGACCTTGCGCTTCCTCGGGCCGGTCCTGCTGACGGCCTCGTTGCTGACTTTGTCGGCTTGCCGAGATCCCAAGCTCGCGGGCAAGAACTGCAGCGAGGACAAGGACTGCGGCTCACCCGCGTCCGCGTATCGCTGCGAGCAGCAGACCGGCGTTTGCTACTGCCGCACTGACGACGCCTGTCCTGGAGCCCAGTTCTGCAACGTCGCCGGCTTCTGCCAGGACCGGTCGGGTTGCGAGAACAACTCCGACTGCCTCGACTCCACGACGTTCTGCGACACCTCGAGCGGCCAGTGCCTTTCGCGCGGCCGCTGCTCGTCCGACCTCCAGTGCACGCTCGGAGAGGTCTGCGATCTCACTCGCTCGCGCTGCGTCGCTGGCTGCCGCACGAACGGCGACTGCGCGGGCACCAGCTGCCGCTGCGGTGACGTGGCCTGCAGCTGCACCGGGACCACTCCCGAAGAGCTCGCGCGCTGCGAGATCGGCGTGTGCGATCCCGAGTTTTGCTCTGACTCTTCGTTCTGCCGTTTTGGTGAGAGCTGCGGAGTTCTTCCTGACGCCGGCTCTCCACGAGCTCGCTGCTACGACGACTACGACACGCGGCTGCGGCCCTACTGCGACAACTGCAACTTTGGTGGCGGCGTCCAGATCTGCGGCTCGGGCCCGAACTACTGCCTCGCCGATACCCGCCACCCCGGGAACAGCTTCTGCGGAGCCGACTGCGCTTCGGGTCAGTCGTGCCCGCGCGGCTACGAGTGCCAGGACGTGATCGTCGTCTTCACCCAGTGGGCGTGCACGCGGAGCAACCCCGCTTGTCCCACGAACCCGAGCCTCCCTTGCACGACGGACGCTGATTGCAGGCGCGGGGGGACGTGCGCGAAGTCGCCAGGACAGACGAGCGGCTACTGCGCGGGCAAGTGCGGAGTGGCGGAAGGTGACGAGCAGGGCTTCTGCACGTGCCAGGTCGACTCCGACTGCGCGCAGGAAACCTGCAGCTCCGGTGAGTGCAGCGTGAGCCGTCGTTCCTGCGTCGTCGACAACGACTGCCGCTCGATTCGGTGCGTCGACTTCGAGGGCGCGGGCGGGTGCTTCATCGGCAGCAACTGCGCTCCGGCGAACGGTTTGAGCTGCAACGAAGTGAAGCAATGAGATGGTGGTTGGTGGCGCTCGTCTTGAGCGCCTGCCCGAAGTCCTCTGGTGCGAGCGGGGAAGGGAAGCGGTCGACCTCGCTTCCCTCTGCGAAGGAGCGCGTCGCGTATCTCTGTGACTTCGCGATCTGTCCTTCGCCGCCGCTCGACGCTGCGTGGCACATCTACGAAGGCGACGACGGCACCATCGTTCACGCAGTGGTGAAGATCGACGTGAACGACGTGCACCGCTGGTCGATGGGCTGCGACAACCTCACCGTCGAGGCCCGTCCCAAGTGGCTCGGAGAAGTGATGGGCCCGACCGGCTGGAAGCTGAAGTCGATCCCCGACACGTGGCGCTGCGCGGGAGAGAAGCGCGTGATTCACGTGAAGGAAGGCATCGTGATCCGCTCGCTTCTTCGTCAGGCTGACTGAGCCATGGCAGGGGTGGGAAAATGATCCGGAAATTCGTGCCGCTTTGTAACGGCGCTTTCGCATCGCGCGCGAATGCTCCAACCACCTGAGAGCCGATAACCCGGCATGACTACGATTCGTCGCCTCAGTGTTGGTTCGCAGGGTCCCGCGGTCCGTAAGCTGGAGCAGGAACTCAAGGAGCGCGGCCTCTTCAAGGGCGCCGTCGACAACAAGTTCG
The DNA here is from genome assembly GCA_966211295.1 of uncultured Myxococcales bacterium. Taxonomy (GTDB): domain Bacteria; phylum Myxococcota; class Myxococcia; order Myxococcales; family Myxococcaceae; genus Archangium_A. Next base: position 6,935 of record CBIHPJ010000335.1, read on the forward strand.
ACGCGAAGACCAAGGCCGCCGTGCAGAAGTTCGAGCACCGCCGCGGCTTCAAGGAAGACGGCGTCGTCGGCGGTCGCATCGCGCGGCTCCTCGACATCAACCTTCCCGGCACCGCCGCTACGCCTGGCACCAAGCCGACTCCCGGCACCAAGCCCACCAGCGCCGGTAACGCCAAGGGCGGCACCTACGACGTCGTCAGCATGAACGTGAAGAGCAACCCGCTCATGTCGCAGGACAAGGTGCGTCACGACGTGCAGCGCGCTGCGAAGACGGGCGAGATCATCGGTTGGCAGGAGATCAGCCCCGAGCGCTACAAGGACGCGATTCGCAACCTGAAGGGCTTCGACACCTTCATGCCCAAGGGCCTCGAGACGCCGATCTCGTGGAAGAAGAGCGAGTTCAAGCTCCTCGACTCAGGCGTGAAGAAGATGCACGGCGGCCTCGCGAAGGTCTCGCCGCATCGCCAGGTCGCGTGGGTGAAGCTCCAGAACAAGGAGACCGGAGAGACGGTCATCCACATGAACACGCACCTCGTGAGCGGCGCGTTCAACAGCAAGGTTCAGCGCAGCGATCCGTGGCGCAAGAAGATGTGGGCGCTCCACATCGAGAAGATGGGGAAGATGGTCGAGCAGTTCGAGAAGCAGGGCTTCCCGGTGACCATCAGCGGCGACTTCAACCGCAGCTCCTTCAAGGTTCTCGGAGACCAGGTGAAGTACGACAGCGGCCTGCACTCCGGCACGCACGGGCACTCGACGCTCGACTACATCATGCACACCGGCAAGCTGCGGAAGGTCTCCACGCGCGTCGATCGCAACTTCGCGTCCGATCACAACATGGTCACCGTTCGCTACGACCTCTGATCAACCGCTGATCAACCGCTGATCAAAGAGGGTCGTCCCCACCGGTTCCCGGGCTGTCGCTCGGGGACCGGTTGTTCTTTGTGCGACCGAATTTTTGACGAGAGCGCTCAGGCGCGTTGGATCAGGCCCGTAGCCACCTGTTCCACCGGAGAAACGCCATGAACGAACTCAACAAGCCGATCCAGCTCGAGAACACCGACCGCCGTAGGGGCAAGGCCGCCAGCATGTGGGGCGAGCTCGTGGTCGAGTCCGCGTGGCGCCCGACCGACAAGCCGCGCGTCGAGTCCGAAGGCTGGCTCCGCGCGCACGGCTACCTGGCTGATCGCCGCCAGTCGCGCTGATTTCAGCGTTTGGTTCCAGGCGATTCTGGAGGCTGGTCGGTCGCGCTCGTCTGCTTGGCGATCTGACCCGCGACCTCAGCCGCCGCCTCGGCCGGCACTCCCTCGGTCTTCTCCTCGTATTCTCGCTGGGCCTGCTCATCGTGCTCGCGAACTCGCTGCCCATCACGGGCCTCTCCGGGGAGCTCCACGCGCAACTCCTCGACCATCATCCGCCCCGCGGCGGCCACCGGGAGTGACAGCAGCGCCCCGATGATCCCCAGCAACTTTCCGCCCGCCAGCAGCGCGATGATCACCACTGCCGCTGGCAACCTCAGCGTGCGTCCGTAGACCGCGGGCACGAAGATTCGGCTCTCGAACTCCTGATACACGACCATCGCCACCATCACGGCGATGCCAAGCCAGTGGCTCACGGAGAGCCCGGCGAGCACCACGGGTGCGGTCGCCAGCAGACCTCCCACGAAGGGAATCACGTCGGTCCGCCCCGCGAACGCGGCCAGCGCGAGCCCACCCGGCACGCGGCAGATCGTCAGCAGCACGTACGTGAAGCCGAAGATCGCCACCGAGTGATCAGCTGCCCACGCATGTAGCCGCCGACGATCACCTCGAGCCTGGAGAGAATGTGCGCGAGTCGCACGTGATGAGCTCGCGGCACCACCGCGTAGACGCTCCACGCACCCGCTCGCGATCGGCCACCAGATAGAGCGCGAGCACCAGGCTGGACGCGAGGTACCCCAAGAACTCGAGCACGCCGCCCGAGACCGCGACCAGCTTCGACATCCCGACCGACGCAAGCAGGCTCTTCGGATCGAAGCTCTTCACCGACTCGGCAGCCGAGTTGAGGAAGCGCACCTGTCCCAGCTGCGTGGCGATCTTCGCCTGCAGCGCCGGGAACTGAGTCGCGTACTCCACCAGCTGCTGACCGAGCGCCGGAAGGATCAGCAGCCCCAGGGCCACCACCACGATCGCCGCGGAGGCGAAGACGATGAGCAGGGCGACGAAGCGGCGAGTGCGGTGCCGCTCGAGCCACTGCACCGCGGGATCCAGCGTGCCAGCGAAGATCAGCGCCACCAGCAGGGTGAGCACCACCGGCAGCAGGTGGATCAGCAGCCACACGCTGGCGACGAGCCCCGCGCCCAGCAGCAGGGAGCGAGGCGTCACTTCGATGCGAACGACCGGGCCCTTCTCAGCTGCTGGCGAGGCCATCGCCTCGAAAGTAACGACCAGCGCTCCTGGAGC
>CBIHPJ010000336.1:0-9358 GCA_966211295.1 uncultured Myxococcales bacterium
TGCACTTCGACGGCACCTCGTGGGAGCGCAAGGAAACTGGCAGCACCGGCGATCTCTGGTGGGTCTTCGGTTTCGCTGACGGTCCCGTCTACGTAGGCGGAGAGGGCGGGAAGATCCTCCGCTACCAGAATGGCACCTTCACTCGGCTCACCACGCCCGGCACCGCGGTGGTCTCAGGAATCTGGGGCGCCTCGCAGGACGACGTCTGGGCGGTGGGAGCCGAGAGCGGCGGCGCGCGTGGTGCATTCGCGTGGCGGCTCCGCGGCGGCGACACGTTCGAGAACGCCCAGGGCTTTCCTCCTGACCTCGTGAACACCGACGCGATCTGGAAGGTGTGGGGCCGCACCGCGAACGACGTGTGGCTGGTGGGCTCCGCCGGCAAGACGCTGCACTGGGACGGCACCGCGTTCACTCAGGTTTCCGCCGGCACCGGCGAGGCGCTCTTCACCGTCCACGCCAACTCGAAGGGCTTCGTGGCGGTCGGCGGCTTCGGCACCGGCAAGCTCGTGGCAAACGACGGAGCTGGATGGGTCAACGTCGCGCCTTCAGGTGTCCAAGCGCTGGTTGGGGTTTGGCTCACGGAGAAAGAAGGTTTTGCCGTCGGCCAATATGGCTCAGTGTATGCACAGGGCGACGCGGGCTGGACGGAGCAGACCACTGGCTTCACCTTCTCGCAGTCGCTTCACTCGGTGTGGGTCGATCCTTCAGGTGGTGTCTGGGCGGCGGGAGGCAACGTGCTGACGATTCCTTTGAAGGATGGAGTTCTTGTCCATCGCGGTCCCGCGGTTCCGGAGGTTCATCTGTGAAACTGAAGAGCGCTGCATTCGTGATCGCGGCCCTGATGACGGGGTGTGAGCCAGAGAAGAAGTGTGACGACACCGGTCATGCGTGCACGTGGTTGGGCATGCCTGGCGTGTACGGCTTCAACGGCGACGGGCTCGATCGTCTGAAGACGAAGCTCTACTGGACGATGGACATGAAGTTCGCGGCGGACGGCACGCCGTGGTTCATCGACTGGAACAATCACATCGTTCGCAAGGTGCAGCCTGATGGCACCGTGAAGACGGTGGTGGGCTGGGTCGATCCGATCTTCCCGGGTGACGGCGCGGCCGATGAGAAGACGGCGAACGGCGCGGTCGGCACCGACGTGCAGCTCAATCACCCGACCGATCTGGCGCAGCTGCCCGACGGCACGATCCTCGTGATGGCGTGGCACAACCACAAGCTGCGGAAGATCGAGCCGGGCACCGAGCGCGTGAAGATCGTCGCCGGCTCAGGAGCGGGCTTCGCAGGTGACGGCGCGGCGGCGACTCCGGCGGCGACGCTCTTCAAGCAGCCCAAGGCGCTCGAGGTCGACGCGGATGGCAATCAGTACATCCTCGATCAGCAGAACTTCCGCATTCGGAAGATCTCGTCGACCGGCATGCTGAGCACCGTCGCCGGCAACGGCATGAAGATGTCGGCGGGAGACAACGGTCCTGCGCTCTCGTGCTCCTTCGACTTCGAAGCAGGGAGCAACCCAGAGCCCTCCGGCGGCCTCACGCTGAAGGACGGCAAGCTCTACGTGGCTGAGACCCTCGCGCACCGCATTCGCGTGATCGATCTCACCAGCGGCGTGATCACCACGCTCGCGGGCAACGGCATCGAGGGCTTCAAGGACGGCGCGATCGCTGAGGCGCAGTTCGCCAATCCGCGCGATCTCGAGTTCGGACCTGATGGCCGGCTCTACGTGGCGGACACCGACAACAGCCGCATTCGCGCGATCGATCTCGCCGCGGGCACGGTGAGCACGGTCGCTGGAACGGGCGCGCTCGATCTCGACAAGACGGACGACCTGATGGCGACCGAGACCGCGCTCAAGCGTCCGTTCGCGATCGAGTTCGATCCCGCGGGCAACCTCTACATCTCCGACACCATCAACAGCCGCATCCTCCGGGTGGCGAAATGAACCGTCTTCTTCTTTTGGCTGTCGTCGTCTTCTGCGCGTGCCCGCCGCCTCCGGCGAAGCCGTGCGATCGCACGGTGATCGGGAACATCTGCACGGTCGCCGGCGAAGGGAGCAACGGCTACTCGGGTGATGACGGTCCGGCGATCGAAGCCGAGATGTCGCTGCCGCAGGACACGCTCACCGCTGAAGACGGCACCATCTACATCCTCGATTGGAACAACCACCGCATTCGGAAGGTGACCACCGACGGGAAGATGGTCGCGGTCGCGGGGCGCGGAGAGCTGGGCGGCACGCTCGATGATCCTGCCAACTCCGACTTCAACCACCCGACGGGCATGATCTTCGACTCCGCGGGGAACATTCACGTGGCGGCGTGGCACAACTCGAAGATCCGCAAGCTCGACGTGACCACGGGCGCGATCGTCGACACGTGCGGTGACGGCCGCCGTGCGTACTTCGGTGACGGAGCGGAAGCGACGAAGGCCGCGCTCGATCTGCCCACCAGCATCGCGTTCGATCCCCAGGGGAACCTGGTGATCATGGACCAGGCGAACATGGTCATTCGGCAGATCAGCCCCGCGGGGATCATCTCGCTGCGCGCGGGTCGTTGCGTGATCGACGCTGCTCCTCCTTCGGGTCCGGGGCCGTGCGCGTCTGGAGTGGATCCCGTCGCGTGTCCGATGAGCTCCGGCAAGTTCACTTGCGGCGTTCCCGCCGAGACGTGCAGCAAGCCGTGCACGCCGTCGTACTTCGGTGACGAGGGCCCGGCGTCTGCGATGCGCATCGCGCAGCCGTTCGGTCAGTCGGCTGATCCCGGTGGCCGCATCGCGTTCGACACCGCGGGCAACCTGTTCTTCGCGGACAGCACCAACGCGATCATCCGGAAGATCGATCTGCAGGGGAACGTGCATCGCTTCGCGGGAACGGCGCCGGTGGGTGGCGTGGCGCAGCGTGGCTACTCGGGTGACGACGGAGCGGCGACGAGCGCGCAGCTGAACAACCCGGTCGACCTCGCGTTCGATGACGAGGGCACGCTGTTCTTCACCGACACGTACAACCACTGCGTTCGCTCGATCGACACGGGCGGCATCATTCGCACCGTGGCGGGCAAGTGCGGCACCGCGGGCACCACGGGTGACGATGGTCCGGCGAAGGACGCGCTGCTCAAGCGGCCCTACGGCCTCGAGTGGCACAAGGGCACGCTGCTGATCAGCGACACCGGCAACAACCGCATCCGAGTGATCAAGCTGAAGTGAATTCACGAATGCATCACCCTCTCCCTGCGACAGCGGGGAGAGGGGCAGGGGAAAGGGGCATACTCTCGGTACTCGTCGTCGCATTGCTCGCGGCGTGCGAACCCGAGCCCGCCTTCCCCGCCGACTACGCAAAGTCGTACTCGGAAGTTCGCAACTGCCGCCCGAGCACCGAGCACGACTCGCACAACATCCGCATCATCGCGTCACCCAGCGCGCTCGCTCCGTACCGCGATCGCGACGCGGGCTTCCCCGTCGGCGCAGTGGTGCTCAAGGAAGAGCGCGACTACGGAGACGTCGGCTGCACGGGACCCGTCCTCCTCTGGACCTCGATGACGATGCAGTCCGATGGAGGCTGGCTCTGGCAATCCGTGAGTCCCGAGCGCCGCGTGCTCACCACGAACGAGTCGCGCTGCATCGGCTGCCACGCCTCGTGCGGCAATCCTCCAGAGGGCTACCAGGGGACCTGCGCGGTCCCCTGACGCCGCGGGTCAGCCGAGATCCGGCTCACACACGCCGGCGACGCAGCTGAACCCAATGTCGCAGGTCGCGGTGGCGCTGCACGGTTGGCCCTGCAGTCCGGGGCTGCACACGTTCGAAGCGCAGACGCCCGAGACGCACTGCGATCCCGTCGAGCACGCGGCGCCCGTTCCACCGAGCGGCACCGGAGTCACAGGCGCAGTGCAGCTGCCGTCAGCATCACAGACTCCGCTCGCGCAGTTCGATCCCACGTTGCACGGAGTGCCTTGCGCGCCAGCGCTGCAGATCATCGCCGCGCTGCACACGCCCGAGAGACACTGAGAGCCCATCGTGCACGCGGTACCAGGCGCCGAGCCGCCACCGCCGACCTCGGTGAGACCGCCAGCATCCGGAGACTCGTTGCCACCACCCGAGCCGCCGCCAGTGGAGCCGTTGCCGCCGCCCGTCGATCCACTTCCACCGCCGGTCGGCGTGCCGTCACACGTCGTCGACTGGGACTGCACCTTCTTCATGCGGATCACTGGACGGAGGATCCACTCTCCGCCGTTGCCCGTCGGGTGGTACCAGATCGACTTGTGACCATCGAAGTCGAGCGTGACGGTGGTGATGTCACACGCGCTGAGCTCGAACGGCCCGTGGATCTTGATGCCTGACTGCACACCGCTCGGCACCTTGAGCGGCGCGACGCTGTCATCGGGCAGCACCACGTTCTGCGTTCCACCTTCGGTCAGATAGAGGCGAATCTGAGTGATCTTCCCCGGCGGAAGATTCGCGAAGCCCAGCTGCATCACGCGCGTCTGCAGCGTGAGCAAGTCGACCGTCACCGGGCCTTGATCGAACACCGTCACCCAACCAGCGGTGCTGCTGTGCGCGGTGACCTTCTCGATGGTGACGTTGATCTCCTTCGCTTGATGCGTCGGCGCGTCGACGAGCTCGAGCGCCAAGCCAGAGCGGCCGGGAGCGAGCCCGCGCTCATCATTGCCAGCAAGATCGTTACTGCACGCAACCGCGAGCGCGACTGCGCCGAGACAGAGACTGAACAAACGGAACATCGACGACTCCTGGGTGATGAGGAGCCGCGCTGCGTGTGCACCGTTGGTGCCGAATCGGATCTTCCTCGTGCCTACGTGTCGGTCTGGCTCAAGCGCACTCCAGATCGCCGGAGCGCTCGTGCGCGCGCTGTTCAGTCGAGTTCACAACTCGAGTCAGCGGAATGTGTGCAACAGCCAGGGGATCAAGCGCCCGTTGTTGACGAGCTGCATGTGATCGAAGCGCTCTGATTGCACGCTCACCAACGGCGCTTGCCGAATCGATGAAGGCAACTCATCGTACAACCACGGCAACGAGTCGAGCTGCACCGAGGGAGCGCGCTTGCGCACCATCCACTCCGCGCGCTGCTGCGTGTCGTAGCCGATCAGCACGAGCTGACGCGGGCCGGGCTCCTGGTCGAGCCACGACTTGAACTCGAGCTCGTTGCCGTACATCCCATCGATGAGCAGCACCTGGCGCACGTTCTCGTGGTCCAGCCAGCCCGCGAACGTCTTGTACGCGCCGGAGTGACCCATGAGCACGATCGGTCCCTTCGGCCGCTTGAGCTTGAGCCGCTTCTCTACCGCGACGATCAAGTCTTCGAGCACGGGCCAGAAGACGGGATCCGTTCTCCAACTCCGCGCCTCCGGAATGATGAAGAGCGCGTTGCGGCCCGAGTCGCGGAACTGCGTGATCAGGAGTTGCTCGCGCAGCGCTTGATCCACCGAGGTGAAGAACCCATGCACGTAGATCACGGTGACCGCGGAGTCCGCCCGGTAGTTGCGCGGGCGCCACACGTGAATGGGCCCGTTCTCCTTGGTGCCGAAACGAACGTGCTTACCGTCGTCGAGGAGCTGTTCGACGTACTCCGCTTCGTTCGTGCGATTGATCAGCTCGCGCGCGGGAGTCGTCGGCTCTGGGGCGAGCGCCCCACCATCGGGCGCCTGCGCCAGGAGCATCAAGGTCGCCGCGAGCAGCACGCTGACTTCTTACTTCGCCACCTTCTTGGTGATCAGCATGTGCTTCGACAGCGTCTTGTCGAGGTAGCCGTAGCGGAAGGCGAGGGGCTTGGCGTCCTTCCACAGCTTCACGAAGTCGGCGTTGTAGTCGGCGTTCGCGTTGAGGAATGACGACGAGAACTTGCCGTAGGTCTCCTGCGAGAAGCCGGCCCTGGTGGCGAACTTCGGAGGAATGCCCGTCGAGTCGCTCACCATGAACTGCATGTTGTCGAGCAGGTAGTTGCGAATGGTGGAGAACTGATCGCGCCACAGCAGGTAGCTGGCGGCCTTGGTCATCGCGACGATCGGCGAGCGGGCCTTCAAGTAATTCTTCATCCCCTCGTCCTTGCCGAAGTGATCGTCGTCGAGGTTCTGCGCGAAGTGACGGTGCACGATGCGGTCCTTCTGCGGGTCGCCGCCCTTCTTCACCGCGACGAGCTCGAGGTTGTCGAACGCCTCGGAGAAATCAGGCGCGACCCAGACTTTGTTGAGCAGCGTCGCTTCCTTCTTCTCGAGGGCCGTGAGCTCGGTCTGCGTGAGGTAGCGAATCGAGCCGTCCGGATTCGTCTTCACGTACTTGAGGCTGACCGGCTCGTAGCCGTGCACCGCGAGCGCGATGAGGAAGAACGAGAGCTGGCCGGGGATCTCGCCGCGCTGGCCCTTCATCAGGTTCTCGGTCTTCGAGTCGTTCGCGGTGAGCAGACCCGACGAGGTGGCGCGGATGAGCGCGAGGGAGGCCTTCAGTTCCTTCGCCTTGATGCCCTTGATGCGGCGCGGATCGCCCGCGTGCTCGAGGGACATCGTGGTGACCTCCTTCGCCTCGGGGTACGTGGTGAGCGCGCTGATCAGGTCACCGCCGCCGAACGGGTACACCACGGTGGTGGGCAGGCCGCTGGGCTTGAGGCCCTGAATGAAGGGCGACGCTTCCTTGATCCACGTCTCCTTGTACTTGTCCTCGCGGCGGTGCAGCTCCTTGCAGTGCTCTTCGACGATCTTCGCGTCCATGCCCTCGGGCAGCGGCGCGTCGTTTCCGCAGGCGACCACGCGGTAGAGGAGCTTCGCCTCTTCGGTGAAATCGAGCGGAGCTTCGGCGGCAGGGGCGGGGGCCTGAGCGAGCACTGCGAGCAGCGGGAGAAAGAGCATGGTGAGTTTTAGTAGCACACCCTTTGCTCTCGCTCCCTGAGCAAGCGGAGGGGTCCGAGTGAGGGGCGAAACGCGCCAAACTCGCCTTGATCGCACTCACTTCGCAGGCTGAGCAGGTCTGCTAGGTCAGCCCCCATGAGCAACCACGCCCCGCAGTTCGTCACGCACGAGGTCACCAATCAGGCTCCTCCGCTCGTCTACGACGCGTGGTCGACCGATCTTCCGTTGAAGGAAGCCGTGACGCGCGAGGGTGGCGGCTGGCACGAGAGCGCGATCAAGGCGTACGGCGCGCGCGTCGGAGGAGAGCTGATGCAGGCCGGCTTCCTCGCGAACGAGAACAAGCCGAAGTTCCGCCCGTTCGATCGGTACGGCAACCGCCTCGACGAGGTGGAGTTTCACCCGAGCTACCACCAGCTGATGGGCGCGGCGATCGACGTGGGCGTCACCCACCTCGGCTGGTCGAAGGGCGACACCAAGGGCTCGCACGTGGCGCGCATGGCGCTCTCGTATCTGCACAACCAGGCTGATCAGGGCACCAGCTGCCCGCTCACCATGACGTACGCGGCGGTGCCGACGCTCAAGCACGCGCCGGAGCTCGCGAAGATCTGGCTGCCGCGGCTCACTTCGAATCGGTACGACTCGCGCTTCGTGCCCGCTGATCAGAAGGCCGGCGTCACCTTCGGCATGGGCATGACGGAGAAGCAGGGCGGCTCCGACGTGCGCACCAACACCACGAAGGCGTATCGCAACGGCGACACGTACGAGCTGGTGGGTCACAAGTGGTTCTTCTCCGCGCCGATGTGCGACGCGTTCTTCGTGCTTGCGCAGGCGGAGAAGGGCATCACGTGCTTCCTGCTTCCGCGGTGGAAGGCCGACGGCACGCGCAACGCGATTCGGGTGCAGCGCCTGAAGGACAAGCTGGGCGATTGGTCGAACGCCAGCAGCGAGGTCGAGTTCCAGGGCGCGCAGGCGTGGCTCGTCGGTGAAGAGGGCCGCGGCGTGGCGACGATCCTCGAGATGGTCGCGCTCACCCGGCAGGACTGCATGATCGGCAGCTCGTCGCTGATGCGGCAGGCGCTGGTGCAGGCGATTCATCACGCGCGTCATCGCGTGGCGTTCGGGAAGAAGCTCATCGATCAGCCGCTGATGAAGAACGTGCTCGCTGATCTCGCGCTCGAGTCCGAGGCGCACACCGCGATCACGGCGCGCGTCGCTCGTGCCGTGGATGGATCGACGCGTGGTGATGAGAAGGAAGCGGCGTTCGCGCGCATGGCGACGGCAGTGGGGAAGTACTGGGTGTGCAAGCGCGCGGCGGTCTTCGTGAACGAAGCGCAGGAGTGCCTCGGTGGCGCGGGCTACGTGGAGGAGGCCAACCTCGCGCGGCTCTATCGCCAGGCGCCGCTCAACTCGATCTGGGAAGGCAGCGGCAACATTCAGTGCCTCGATGTGCTGCGCGCGGCGATGAAGGAGCCCGACAGCCTGCAGGCGGTGTTCGGCGAGGTGAAGGCCGCGCAGGGAGCGAACAAGCACCTCGATACGGAGATGGCGAAGCTCGGGAGCGACTTCGCCGACACGGCGTCGCTCGAGGTGCGGGCGCGTGGTCTCGTGGAGCGGCTTGCGCTCTGTCTTCAGGCTTCAGTGCTGATTCGCGCGGGGAACTCGGCGGTGAGTGACGCGTTCTGCGAGTCGCGGCTCGGTGGTCAGCACGGCGCGGCGTTCGGCACGCTGGGAGCGAAGGCTCCGTTCGACGCGCTGATCAACCGCGCGTTCCCTGGCTGATGAGCCGTTCATTGCCGTGGGCGCCGGGCTCGGTGCCGCTGATGTTGGCGCCGATGCAGGGCGTGACGAACCGCGCGGTGCGCCAGGTGTTCGTCGATTGGGTTCGGCCCGACGTGGTCTTCAGCGAGTTCATGCGCGTGAAGCACGCCGACGCGACGCAGCGGCTCTCGCCTGGAGACCTGCTCGACGCGAAGCCCCACGGCAACGGCGTGCCGCTGATCGTCCAGCTCATCGGCCGCGACCTCGAGCCACTGGTGGAAGGCGCGCACGAGGCGCAGGCGGCTGGAGCGGTGCACCTCAACCTGAACCTGGGCTGTCCCTACGGGCGCATGAACGTCGGCTGTGGCGGCGGAATGCTCGAGCGGCCACACGAGCTGCCCGCCATTCTGGGCGCGCTGCGCGACGCCGTGGCCGGCACGTTCTCGGTGAAGGTGCGCAGCGGCTACTCCGATCCTGAGCAGATCTTCTCGCTGTTGCCGGTCTTCGAAGATGCGGGCGTCGATTTCGTCGTGTTGCACGCGCGCACGGTGGTGCAGCGCTACGACGGCGAGGCGGATCACTCGATCACCGCGCGCGTGGTCCGCGCGACGCGGCTTCCGATCATCGCCAACGGAGACTTGAACACCGTCGAGAGCGCACGGTGGGTGCTGGAGCAGACTGGCGCCGCTGGGCTGATGCTCGGCCGGGGCGCGATGAGAGATCCGCTGCTCTTCGAGCGGCTGCGTGGC
>CBIHPJ010000337.1:0-9323 GCA_966211295.1 uncultured Myxococcales bacterium
CGAGATCGGTGCCCGCGTCCGCAGCCAGTCCAGCGTCAGGAGCGGCCTGGTTCAGCAGGGCCGCGATTACGAGGGGGAGCATCGCGGCGAACCCTTACCCTAGTGCGCATCAACAGCAACCCCATCAGCATCAGCGCCGGTGATGCCGCCGAGGCGGAAGCGACGCAGCTCAGCCCGAAGGTGCCCGTGTTGCGCGCGATGATTCGGCTCCGCAGCACCGCGAGCTCATCGCACGGGAGCGGCGGCTGACCTCGGGGATACGTCTGGCAGAAGCCCGCGGCGGTGCCGACGTCGATCACGCGCTTCGAGGTCTCTCCCACGGGCGCGGTGGGCGCCATGGTGGAGCTGGGATCTTCGACGTGATCGAAGCCCACCGCGTGACCGATCTCGTGGGTGAGCGTGTTCTGCACGTCGTACGCGACGCAGGTCACGTCTTCGCGTCCCGCCTCGCAGGGAGGAGAAGAGATCGTGGTGAAGAGAAAGCCGCTCGCGTTGAGCTCGATGTCGGCGTCGATCGCCACTCCGGTGCGGGTGCTGTACGTGACCGTGGTGAGCCCGATGGTGCCGTCGCTGTGATCCCAACAACGATGCACGTTGGCGCACGAGCCATCAGAGAGACAGGTGTCCGAAGGAGGCACCGCATCGCGGCAGCTCGCCTCTCGGAACACCACGAGATTCTCGGTCTCCGTGCCCTTCCCTACCTTGCCGTTCGCGATGCGTTGCCCGCGGATGAAGCGGAAGTCAGAGCAGGTGTCCGAGATCGCCTGCCAGCTCGCAAAGGACGAGTCGATCGCGGTGAACTCCGTCTCACCCGGCGTCTGCTGGCTGCCGTCTTGATCGACGCGGTAGTCGAAGTTGCGATCGGCCCAGGTCACGCAGAGCGTGGTCTCGTCGGTCATGCTTGCGACGGTGCGACGGAAAGGCTGCGCGTACGCCGCGGCCGACGCCAACAACGCGACGAGCAACACAGCGAGCGGCCCACGACGGCGCAGGCCGGAGGGGGACCTGAGCGAGCGCATCAAAGTGGCGCGCGAGAAAGTCATTGGACTCGACGTCTCCGCAGCAGCATCACCGCCAGCGCGAAGAAGAGAGAACCAGGAGCGGCCGTGCAGCCCTTCTGCGCCGCGCCCAGCTCCGAAGAGGCGATCTTGAGGAAGCAGGTCTTCGAAGGCTTCCCCTTCGGGTACACGTCGCAGACGAAGCGCGCCGAGTCAGCATCGAGCATGCGCTTCGAAGTCTCGCCCGGGTTCGCGCGGAAGCTCATGGTGCTGGTCGTCGACGGGCTGTGACCCAGGCCGAGCAGGTGACCGAGCTCGTGGGTCGTCGTGTTCTGCACGTCGGTCGCCACGCAGCTGGTGTTGAAGTTCCCTCCGAGGCACGGAGGCGTGTCGACCGTCGAGAAGATGAAGCTCGGCGAGTTGTATTCGATGTCGGAGTCGAGGATTCGCCCCGTGTCCGGGTTGTACGAGGTGGTGGTGATCGCGATCGCCGCTTCCTGATGCTGCCAGCAGTCGTACTGGCTGCCGCAGTTGTCCGCCTCGCCCTTGCACGGATCGCTCATCGGCACGACGTCGGAGCAGCGCCTCAGCCGAAAGACCGCGACGTTCTCGTTCGTCTCGCCGTCGTAGTAGCCGACCTTCCGCGTCGGCGTGCGAGGGCCTTCGGTGAGACTCAAGCTCGAGCAGGTCTCGAGCTGGGTCTGCCAGGTCTGCATCGCCTTCACGATCGCCGTGAACTCGGTGTCCGACGGCGTCTCGGGGTTGCCGTCAGCCGAGAGCCGCACCTGAATCTGCGTGTTCTCAGGCCACCAGAGGCACTGGGAATTCGGATCGCGATCATCGACCTTGCTGCGCACCGCCTGGGAGAGGGCGATGGCCAGTACTGCCTTCAGAATCATGGAGTGACTTTCACGGGGCCCGGCGCCGCCGGCTCAGTCGGCGCCTTCGTTCCAGCAGCAGCAAGGACCTGCGCACGCAGCGTGTCGAGCGGAAGCACGGTCGCGTTCGGCGCCACCGCCTGGCGCGTCGCGGGATCGACGAGCATCGCGTCGCCCTCGAGCTCTTGACGGGCAAAGACAGCCTTGCCGTCCGAGGAGCGCTCGACCTTGAACTTTCCCTGCAGCATGCCGGTGAGGAGGAAGCGATCTCCGCGGGGCTCGAGGAAGACCACCACGTCCTCGCCCACGGTGAACTTCGCGGTGCCGTGCACGAGCTGGCCGACTTCGCCGACGACTCCGCCCGGCTGCATCACGGTGACCTGCTTCGAAGGTGCGCCCTTCCACGGCTCGGTCACCTCGAGGACGGCGTCGGTCATGATTCGCCCGCCGTCTTTCGTCCAACGCGCGCCGACGGAGCGGACGGTGGCGCGAGCGACGACCGAAGATCCCTTCGTCAGCGCGGGAACATCGAGCGCGAGCAACGTGGTGGCTTGCACGACCGTGGCGCCAAGGATGGCGAGAACCAACAGCGTGCGGAGTTTCAGAAGCATGAACCCACCATAGCGACCCTTCGATCGGGAATGAAACGCTGCTACACGCGCGACCCTCATGACCGTCACTCAGAAGCCTCGGCTCCGTTTTGCGCCCTCACCTACCGGCTACCTGCATATCGGTGGGGCGCGCACGGCCCTCTGGAATTGGCTCTTCGCCCGCCGCATGGGAGGCACGTTCGTCCTCCGCATCGAAGATACGGATCAGGAGCGCAGCACGCCCGAGTCGCTGCAAGCGATCCTCGATGGACTCACCTGGCTCGGCATCGATTGGGACGAGGGTCCGGGGAAAGGTGGCCCCTTCCCTCCCTATTTCCAGATGCAGAAGATCGAGCGGTACCACGCGATCGCCAATCAGCTGATCGACGAGGGCAAGGCGTATCGCGACTACACGACCGAGGAAGAGACCGCGCAGATGCGCAAGGACTTCGCCGCGTCGAAGGGCCTCGGCGAGAAGGATGATCTGCGCAAGGCGGGCTTCAAGTACTCGAGCCCGTGGCGCGACAAGAAGGAGAAGCTCGACAAGCCGCACGTGGTGCGTTTCCGCATGCAGCCCAAGGGCGAGAAGATCGGCTTCGACGACATGATCCACGGTCGGCTCGAGAAGCCGGACGACGATCTCGATGACTTCGTGTTGCTCCGCACCGACGGCATCCCGCTCTACAACTTCGGGTGCGTGGTCGACGACTTCGACATGCAGATCAGTCACGTCGGCCGCGGGCAGGAGCACATCAACTCCACGTACTCGCAGATCGCGATCTACCAGGCGCTCGGTTGGAAGCCGCCCGTGTTCGCCCACTTCCCGCTGATCATGGGCGGGAACAACGAGAAGCTCAGCAAGCGCAAGCACCCCGAGGCCGACGTGATGGCCCACAGGCGCAACGGCATTCTCCCGCACGCGCTCTTGAACTTCGTGGTGCGCCTCGGCTGGAGCCACGGCAACGACGAACTCTTCACTCGCGAGAAGTTGATTGAGCTCTTCGATCTCGCGCACGTCGGTAAGACCAACGGCGTTTGGAACCCGGAGAAGTTGATCGCGACGAATCAGCACTGGATCAAGACCTTCGATCCTCGTGACGTCGCGACCTGTCTCGTTCCGTACCTGAACGACGTGGGTGTGACCGCGACCGCCGACGACAAGCTCATCACCGCGGTGAAGGCGTTCGCTCCACGCGCGAAGACGCTGGTCGACATGGCCCAGTCCATCAAGCCCTACTACGCGCACGGCGTGCCCTCGATGGACGCGGCCGCGGCGGCCAAGCACCTCGACGGTCCAGGCAAAGAGATGCTGAAGGTCACCAAGACCAAGCTCCTCGCGCTCACCGAGTGGCAGGCGGCGGTGATCGATCCGATCGTCGACGTGATCGCCACGGAGACTGGCGCCAAGAAGGGAGCGATCGCGCAGCCGCTCCGCGTGGCCGTGACCGGTGGAACCACCAGCCCTGGCATCGGCGACACCCTCGCCCTCCTCGGCCGCGAAGAGACGATGCACCGCATCGACGCCGTCCTTGGAAGCTGAGCCTCTCCAGTCCGCTCCGGAGCCTCAGGTTCCGGAGACGCCTGCACCGCCCCCGCCTCCTCCTGCGACGTTCTGGAGCCGCATCGCTCCGTTCTTCGACGGCCTCGCGGGAGAGCCGACGGTGATCGTCTGTGGTGCGTGCGCGCTGCTGATCATCTCGCACTACCAGGGCAGCGCCGGCTTCTTCCGCACGCTGGTGGGCACTGCGTTCGATCAGCACCCGTGGAACAACACCTTCGGGCACTTCTGGTGGTTCTTCTCCAGCATCGTGCTCTACCTCGTGATGCCGCTGATCCTCGCGGTGGCGGCGCGCGGCAGCTTCAACGAGCGCTACGGTTTCCAGGTCGGCGACTGGAGAGCCGGCCTGCTGATCACCGCCCTCTTCCTCGCGATCATGCTGCCCGCGACCTACGTGGCGTCGACGCTGAACGCGTTCAAGGGCATCTACCCGCTCGCAGGCAACGGCGCGTACCTCGCGAACATCGGAGGCGGAAAGACCGAGAAGTCCTGGGCGCTCTTCCTCACCTACGAAGCGGCGTACTTCGCGTACTTCATCGCGTGGGAGTTCCTCTTCCGCGGCTGGATGCTTCACGGCCTGGCGCCAAAGTGGGGGCGAGGTCCTGCGATCTTGATGCAGATGGCTCCGTTCGCGGTGATGCACCTGGGCAAGGCCGAGCTCGAGGCGCTGGGGAGCATCATCGCCGGCGTCGCGCTCGGGCTCCTCGCCCTGAGGACGCGCAGCTTCTATTACGGCGCACTGATCCACGGAGTGGTGGCGCTGTGGATGGACTGGCTCTCGGTAAAGGGGTCCCTGCTCGGGCCTTGACGGGCCCGGTAGCCGTGGCGTACTTGCCGCCTCGTGTTGCGCGCGTTTTCAGTGCTGGTGGCAGTGTTCTCGCTCGGCGCTTCGGCTGCCGAGACCGAGCTCGGCGCCATCCTTCCCGACAACGCGCGCAAGGTGGCTGAGCACCGCTTCAAGTCGCTTCAGGACTTCGAAGGCACGATGAAGTTCTACAAGAAGACCTACTCTGACTCGACGTACCCCCGCCGGAAGATCGTGAATCAGCCGGGCGTGAACGCGTGGCACATCTCGAATCAGTCAGGGAAAGGGGCCTGGGAAGGTCTCAACATTTACGAGGCGAACGATGAAGTTCGCATCTTCGTAGTTCCCAGCAGCGCAAGTGGTGGTAGTAAGAAAACGAAAAAGTAAGCCGTCCCGTTCTTGGGGAATCGTCCAACGGCAGGACTCCAGACTCTGACTCTGGCTATCTAGGTTCGAATCCTAGTTCCCCAGCTTGAAAGGCCTCCGGAAGCGATTCCGGGGGCTTTTTTGTTTCTCAGCCTCACTTGCTCTCGTCGACGATCTCGCCGTTTTCTTGCGACCCGTCGCAAGTGCTTCAGGCTTGTCGCATGCGCAAACCCGAACGCCGGAAGAACCGCAGTGACAAAGCCAACGTCGCGCTCGATCTCTTCCTCGACTCGATCCGCAAGGCCGAGGGCATCGACGCCGTCGCGGTGAGCACCGAAGACGGCTTCCTCGTCGCGGGCGCAGGCGCGAATGGCACCGACATCGAGTGGATGGGCGCGCTGGGAGCGGCCTCCAAGAGGAAGAGCTTCGAGTGGGAAGAGCACACGCTCCACGTCCAGAAGCTCGAGGTGAACCGCGTGCAGATGTTCCTCACCTGCGCGGGCCGCGCCACGAAGGCCGCCGCCGTGCAGTCGGGGTTCGAGCGCATCCTGGCGGCTTGACCTGAACATCTGTCCAGCGGCATTGTTCGCGGCCCATGAAGCCGCAAGCGATCGCCAATCCACCCAATCCCTGGGCCAGCAGCGAGGTCGAGTACCTCGAAGAGATCCCGCTCGCGAAGGTCGAGCTCTTCGATGATCACACCCAGACGATCGTGGCGAAGAACGACAGCCCCGATCTCGGCTTCAGCTACTCCGTCAATCCATACCGGGGCTGCAACCACTCCTGCGCGTACTGCTACGCGCGCCCTTCGCACGAGTACCTGTCGTGGGGCGCGGGCACCGACTTCGACACGAAGATCGTCGTGAAGCGAGATGCGGCGCGGCTGCTCCGCACGCAGTTCGATCGCCCCTCGTGGAAGGGCGACCTGGTGATGTTCTCGGGCGTCACCGATTGCTACCAGCCGACCGAGGCGGCACTGCGGCTGACGCGTGGCTGCCTCGAGGTCTGCGCCGAGTATCGAAACCCCGTCGCGATCGTCACCAAGGCTCCGCTGATCGAGCGCGACCTCGACGTGCTGCAGCAGCTCCATCGCGACGCCTCGGTGGGCGTCAGCCTGAGCATTCCCATCTGGGATCAAGAGCTCGCGCGCGCCATCGAACCCGGAGTCGCCACGCCGAAACGTCGCATCCAGGCGATCGAGACGCTCGCGAAGGCGGGCATTCCGGTTGGCGTGATGGTCGCGCCGATCATTCCCGGCGTGTCCGATGAAGGCATGGCGAAGGTGCTCGAGGCCGCGCGCAACGCGGGTGCCACCCATGCGGGCTACGTGCTGCTCCGGCTGCCCGGCAGCGTGAAGGATGTCTTCGAGTCGCGCGTGCGCGCCGCCCTGCCCCTGCGCGCCGAGAAGATCCTCCATCGCGTGCGCGAGACGAGAAACGGCAAGCTCTACGATCCGCGCTTCGGAGTCCGCGGGCGCGGCGAAGGCCAATACGCGGAAGCGATCGAGCAGGTGTTCGACTCGTGCGTAAAGCGCCTCGGCTTCAACCAGGAAGATCGCTGGGAGCGTCCCGTTACCTTCCGCAGACCGCCCCGAGTGGAACCGCAAATGGCCCTGTTTTGATGAGATGGTTTTGATGAAATCAGACGCCCGTTCGGGCGTAGGGTGAGTCACGGAGGTCGCACACCATGGGCATCTTGAGCTGGATCGTTCTTGGCGGGCTGGCTGGCTGGGTCGCGAGCATGTTCGCCGGTAACAACGCGCGTCAGGGCGTGATCGGGAACATCGTGGTCGGCATCATCGGCGCCTTCGTCGGCGGCTGGGTCTTCAGCTTCTTCGGCGGCGCCGGCGTGACGGGCTTCAACCTCTACAGCTTCGGCGTGGCCTGCATCGGCGCGGTGATCACGCTGTTCTTGAAGAAGACGCTGTTCGGTAAGGCCTGATTAGCCGCTTTTCTGGTCGCTCCGCCTCCGGGACCTCTCGCTGCGCTCGCGGCCGGTACTCCGGCTCCGCTCAACCACGCAGCGACTTGAGCGACTCGCGGAACAAGGCCTCGAAGGGCGCCTCTGCTCCTGCTCTCTCTTCTGCGAGCTGCGCCGCCTGCTCGGCCTGCGCTTCCTTGTAGCCAAGGTTCACCAGCGCGCTGATGAGATCGCTCATCGCGGACTGCGGCTTGCCGGGCTTCGTCTTCCCGGACGACGGAGCGCCATCGAGCACGAGGAGCTTCACCTTCTCCTTGAGCTCCAGCACCAGGCGCTCGGCGGTCTTCTTTCCCACGCCGTGGATCTTCGTGAGGCGCGCGACGTCGCCCTTCCCGATGGCCTCGGTCAGCTGATCGACCTCGAGGCCAGAGAGCACGTTGATCGCCAGCTTCGGCCCCACGTGGCTCACCGAGGTGAGGAGGAGGAAGAGCTCTTCTTCGGGCTTGCTCAGAAAGCCGTAGAGATCGAGCGCGTCTTCACGCACCACCGTGCGAATGCGGAGGCTGACCTCCTGTTTCACTTCAGGCAGCCGCGCCAACGAGAGCAGTGAAAGCGCCACGCGGTAACCGACGCCGCTGACGTCGACGATCACCTCGGTGTTGTTCTTCTCGAGCACCAGTCCCTTGATGAACGCGATCACGTCCCTGTCCTTGCTGCGACCGTCGCGGGCTTGAGCCTCGCGAGGAAACCGCCATTGCCGGCGCTCTTCTTCGAGGCCGAGCTCGAAGCGCGCGCCCCGCCGAGTTGATGCACGTGGCACAGCGCCACCGCGAGCGCGTCGTAGGCGTCTTCGCGCTCGAGCGGCGAAGAGAGATTGAGCAACCGCTCGACCATCCGAGCGACTGCATCCTTCGAATCGTTGCCACCAGCGCCCACGGCCTTCTTCACGCGAGCGGGCGCATACTCGTGCACCGCGAGGCCGGCTTGATCCGCGATCAGCAACGCGACGCCACGCGCGTGTCCGAGGATCAGAGCGCTTCGCGCGTTCTTGTGGGTGAACACGCCTTCCACCGCGACCGCGTCGGGCTTGAAGACGTTCATCACCTGCTGGAGCTCGGTGAAGATCACTCCGAGGCGCTGCTGCAGCGGCGCCTTCGAGTCAGCGCGTACGACGCCGCTCCCAACGTGCACCGCGCGGTTATTCCTCAGAGCGACGAGCCCGTACCCGAGGAAGCGACTGCCGGGATCGATTCCGAGAACGAGCATGGGGTGAACAGATGTTTACCCCCTGCAGATTCCCGATTCCAGATTCGTGCTCGCCCCTCACCCCGACCCTGTTTCTGGGACGCTGCTGCCTCGGCGCCGCTTCGCGGCGCCGCGAGACGGCTCGCGCTCCCCGCTTCGCAGGGAGAAGGAGAGGTCAGCGCTTGAGGAGGGCCTTCGCCTCTTCCACGTGCGCGCCGTTCGGCTCGAGCTCGAGGTACTTCTCGAGTGCCGCGCGGCCGAGGTCCTTCTGGTTGGCGTCGAAGTACATGCTCGCGATCAGGATCTGCACGCGGCCATTCTTCGGATCGAGCTCGAGCACCTTCTCAGTGGCGGCGCGAGCACCGGCCGTGTCGAGGTTGTCGTACTTCGCCATTGCCAACAGGTTCCAGCCGCTGACCGACTTCGGATCGTCGGTGACGACCTGCTCCAGCACGCTGATCGCCTTCTTGTACGAGCCGGCGTTGTAGAGCTTGGTCGCCTCCGCGAGGTTCTCCGCGACGTCCACTACGGCGACGGGCGCCTCGACTGTCTCCTCGACGGCGGCGGCCTCTTCCACGACTTCCTGATCCGCCTCGAGCGCCTCGGCGACGGGCGCCGGAGCAGCCTCGACGACCGCGGGCACCACGGCGACAGGAGCCGGAGCCTGCTCGGCCTCAGGCGAACGCAGACCATCGACGACCAGCATCAGCGCCACCAGCGCGATGCCACCGAGGACGAACGGCCACACGCGACGCTCACGCTTCAGTTCGAGCTCAGGAGACTCCTCCTGCAGCTCCTGCTTCGCAGCGACAGGAGCGGATTCGAAGAACGCCTGCTCCGCGGGAGCGACGATGACCGTCTCCGGGAGTTTGTTCTCGGCGTGAGCCCCCTCCCCCGCCCCCCCCCCCCCCGGGGGGGGGGGGTGAGGGCCCGGGGGGAACACCCGCGGGGGCGGTGCCGGCG
>CBIHPJ010000338.1:0-9319 GCA_966211295.1 uncultured Myxococcales bacterium
CGCGCGCCACCCGCACACGAACAACCAGCGCCGCAGCTCCTGGTGTCGCAGTCCGAGTCGGCGCAGTCGCTCTCGCCGTCCCCGTCGTTGTCCACGCCGTCGATGCAAAGCCCCTCGGTCTTCCGCAGGGTCAGGCACTGACAGCCGGTGCCGCACGAGAGCAGGTTGCAACCTGGCTCCGCGCAGTCGGTCTTCCCGTTCTGATCGTCGTCGATCCCGTTCCCGCAATCCGTCTCGGGGCGGCGAACGCAGGAACCGGCGCTGCACATCTCGATGGCCGCGTTGCACGCATGTCCGCAGGCGCCGCAGTCGAGTGGACTGGTCTGGAAGTCGAACCCCTGGTCCACCACGCCGTTGCAGTCGTCGTCGCGGCCGTTGCAGATCTCGACCGCGGCCTCGCCATCGATGTGGCCGTCGCAGTCGTTGTCGACGCCGTCGCCGCACACCTCTTCACCAGAAGAGCGGCAGCAGACCCCGGCGTTGCACTTGAACCCGTCGCCTCCGCAGTCGCCGTCGGTCGCGCAGGAATAGAGGTACTCCTCACTGAACGTGAAGGCGCACGACGTCCCGACGACGACGCCGATGGACAACGCGATCAGGATCCCGCGCATCAGAACGTTCCTCCGACGTGCAGCGTACACCCCTGAGGTCCGACGCTCTCGGTGGGTTCCAGCTCGATCCGCTTCACCGGCGTGAGCGCGACCCAGAGCAGACCACCCGCCGTGAGCGCCGCTCCTCCGCCGATGAGCACGCTGGAGAGCACCGCGTTGGTTTCGGCGCCCACGGCTTCGGCGCGCGTCACTGACAGTGGCCGCCCTCCGGCGTCGATGCGGCTCTGCACGCTCAGCGTCGAGACACCGAGCCCGACTCCGATCGCCGCGGCCACCGCGCCCGCGAGCGCGAGGTAGAGGCCAGGCCGCTGAGCGATGGGCGTGCTCGAGTACGTCACCTGCAACGAAGCCACCGCTGGCGTGGCGACGGGCTTCGCGACGAGCGGCACGTCGATCTCCGCCACCTTCAGCGGCTCGACGGAGATGGTCTGCGTGAACGGCTCGTAGAGCGAGCTCGCGATCGACACCGTGTGCGTGCCTCGCTGCAGCACCAACTCCACGCGACCGGTGCCCACCGTCGCTCCGTCGAGGAGCACACTCACCGAGGGATCACGATTCTGAACCACGAGTTTCCCGTTCGCGATGCCGAGCTTGTTCACGGCGGAGAGGCTGAGCGGCACCATCCTCTTGAGGAAGTCGCGATCTCGCTCCGCGCGCGAGCGGCCCGCGAGGCCGAGGAAGGTCTGCTCGGCCTTCTCCGCGCTGTCGAGCGAGGCGCGCTTGAGCTCGGGCAGCGAGGGATCGAACCCCAACACGCTCACCACCGAGCCCGCGCCCTGCTTCTGCACGGTGAGCCGCACCACTCGATGCACCTTCAGCTTCGTTGCCGCGGTCTTGAAGCAGTCGAGCGCGGTGCACGAAGGCGTCTCTCCGAGCTGCGACTTCACCTGCGCGGCCGTGAGCACACTTTGAAATCGCTCGCTCTTTCCCACCGCCTCGAGGAGCTCTGCTTCGAGCTGGCGCGCGCGGCTGACGCTCATCGCATCGCCCTCGGGGGCGACGATCTCGAGCACCGCGAGCGTCGGTCTGAGCTCTTGCTGCGCCGAGACTTCGTCGAGCTCCTGCGCGTGTGCGACAGCGGCGACGAGCGTGAACGCGAGCAGACTCCGCAGTGGGTTGGGGAGCATGGGGACGGAGTATTCGGACCGCTGCGTCCGATCTCACGGCGACCGCACCAAGTCCTTCATCTCGGCAGCGAATGCCCCTCGAACCAGCGAGCAAAAACTCAATGGCGTTGAACGTGAGTGATAGGTGCGGGGAATGACCACTCTCGTTCTCGCAGCGTTGGTGCTGTCAGCGACTCCCGAGGTCGTCTCCGCCAAGGACGATCCCCGGGAGTGCAAGCTGTTGCTCGACGCGAAGGGCCAGCCGGTGCTCGCGTGGACGCACGGCCCCGAGGTGATCACCAAGGAGCTCACGGTCGCGACGCGAGGGAAGGGCGGTAAGGGTTGGGACGAGCGCGTGGTGGGCACGTGTGGGGTGCGCTGCAGCACCTCGCTCACCCTCGACGCGAAGGGCGTGCTTCGCGCGTCGTTCAGCTCGACCTGTGACGGCACCGCGCCCACCAACAAGTGCATGCGCGTGGCGGAGCTGTTGCCGAAGAAGCTCGGCATGCTCACCACGCCGGTGACGCTCAACGGTGGAACGTCGAGCGCGCTCCTGGTGGGCAAGGACGGCACCGTGCACCTCGGTTACGCGGCGCACGACGACAAGGCGTTCCTCTACGGCACGTTCGTGAAGGGCGTGTGGACTCCGGGGCCGACGCCGCCGGCGCAGGGCTTCGAGTTCGATTCGCGCTTCAACATGGCGTTCGACAAGAAGGGCACGCCCACCGCGCTCTTCGACGACAAGTCGCGGCACTTGAGCTGGGTGCACTGGCAGGGCGGCAAGGTCGAGTCGGAGCCGGTGACCTTCGAGGGCGCGGGGCGTGACTCGAGCTACGTGCTCGGCGCTGATGACGTGCCGCACGCGGTGTTCACGCTGAATGAGAAGGAAGTGGCGCACGCGACGCGCGGTGCCTCTGGTTGGTCGGTGGAGACGGTGGCGAAGGTCGCCTCGGGCGTGGCGGTCGACGCCACCCTGGCGATCGCGAAGGACGGCTCGCTGCACGTCGCCTGGTACGAGCCGGCGTCGGGAGCGCTCCGCTACGCGACGCGCGCTGCCGCGGAGACCGAGTGGAAGGTGAAGACGCTCGATGGAAAGAACACGCAACAGGCGGGGCTGCAGCCGAGCATCGCGGTCGACGCGAAGGGCGCGACGCATTTTTGCTACCAGGCGCTCGCGGAGAAGGCGGTGAAGTACCTGGTGATCGAGAAGTGATCATTGCTCCCTCTCCCATCGGGAGAGGTCGGGGTGAGGGCGAGTTACTTCGCGGGCACCAACCGAACGATCTGGTCACACGGAGCCGGCAGCGCATCCTTCAGCTCACCGAGCACGATGCACTGAAACGACGTCCATCGGCCCTTGTAGTCGCCCACGCCGATCACGATGTTGAATGGAGCGCCATTGGCGCTCGCCTTGATCACACTGCACGTCGATCCCTTCGTGTCGATCACGCAAGCGCGCTCAGTCCTCGTCGAGCCCTTCGGCATCTGCCGCAGCGTCATCTCCGCCACCATCTCCTGGCTGTTGAGCGGACCATCGGCAGGTCGATCACCCCACATCAACGACGCGGTCTTGCACTGGATCGATCCCGGTTCATTCGCCTTGCAGCCCGGCGGAGTCGCGAGCTTCACGCCGCTCCAGGTGGACGGGGCGTCTGAGATCACCGCCTCGGGCGGCTGCGGATTCTGCACGGTGAGCGCAGTCTCGAAGCCGCGCTGACAATCCTCGAGCGGCACCTGCGGCTCGGTGACGCACACCAGCACGCGCGACAGATTCTCGCGCTCAGTCACCGCGGTGATGCGCGCGGTGCCAATCACCTTCTTCTCCTTCGGCGACGCGAAGAGCGTGAGCTCGACGCCCTTGTGCTTCGCCTTGCCGAGCTGAACCTCGACGTCCTTCTTCTCGGACGAGGTGTAGAGGCGCTCCATGCCCTGCACGACGCCGGGCAGCGCCTGCGCCGGAGTGCCCGGAGCGATCGACACCAACACCTTCGAGCCGCCGCAGTTGATGACGGTGCCGCCATCAGTCGACGTCGAGCAATCAGGAGCAGCAGCGAGGAGGAGCGCGAGGAAGAACGTCATGCGCGCTCAGTACCAGATACCTCGCAGCGTTCACTCGGACGTTCTCGCCCCTCTCCCCGGCCCTCTCCCCGCTGGCGCAGGGAAAGGGAGTTCAGCGTCCTTTGCGGAGCGTCTGCAGGGCGGCCTGCGCTTCGTCCTGACCGCAGTTCTTCTCCCAGCCATCGCGTGGAGCGTCTCGAAGTCGATCGAGCGCCGGCTCCGCCGCGTCGTCCATCAACTGGGCGAGTCGGCGCACCGCGGTCTTGCGCGCTCCACAGTCGGACGACTCGAGCGAGGCGGCGTACTCCTCGACCAGCGAGAGGCCGCCGTGCGCGTCGGTCAGGTCGAGGTAGCGCAGCGCTCCCCACTGACGAGTGGAGAGCGGGCCACGCGCGAATTCTTCCAGCAGCTTCTGTGTGGGTTGCTTTGGCAGCGCTTCCAGCAGCGCGCGCAGCGAGGGCTCTTCCTTCTTGGCGAAGTCTTCGACGAGCCCCGAAAGCACCAGAGGATCCAGCGCAGCGGAGGCGCCTGTCAGGCTCTTGAACACCGTCGCTTCTTCGGCGTGCTGCTCGCTCAAGTGCAGGCCAGCCACTTTCAGCGCGGTCAGCTCGGGGTCAGGTGAGCTCAGCTTGCGCTGAGTCTTCCCGATGAGCTCGAGCGCCTGCGCAGGTTGCCGGCGTTCGATGAGCCTGCGCGCGTCGCGCTTCGTCGTGTCTCTCGTGAGCGTGACGACCACGACGATCAGCGCAAGCGCGATCGCTCCGGCGGCGATCGGCCACCACTTTCGCGAAGGGGAGACCGGAGCCGCGGCTGCCGGCGCCGCTTTCTGCGCGGCCTCCACCGGCATCGTCATCGTCATCACTGACGCCAGCAGCGGCGCCTTCCCTGAGGGAGCGAGCGGAGCAGCGGGGGCAACGGGGGCGGGCGGAGCAGCAGCAGCTGGCGGGAGGGGTGGAGGCGCCGCCTGCGGTGCAGCTTTCGCGGGGACCGGAGGCGGCCGCTGCATCGTCTCCAGGAAGATCGTGGGCTCGGCGGGGCGAGGGAGTTCGGCGAACTTCTTCGCCGCTTCTTGCGCCGTGCCTTGCTTCTCGAGGCAGCGCATCACCAGCGCGCAGAGCTCTTTGTGATCCGCGAGATGAGGCGCCGCCACGCCGAGCTCCTTCGGTGAGGCCGGGTCGGGCGGGACGCCCGAGAGCGCGTGGTACGCAACCGTTCCGAGCGCGCGCAGATCAGTCCCGACGTCGGCGACGATCGGCGGCTCCCACAACCAGCCGAGGCCGAAGTCGCCCAGCCTCGCTTGTTCTCCGCGAGCGCCCTTCACGAGCACCACCGACGCTGCAGTGAGCGCGCCGTGCACCAGGCCCTTGTCGTGAATCGAGGCGAGACCCTCGGCGATCTGGGTGAGCAGCTCGAGCGCCCGCTCCGGAAGCAAGGGCTCGCCGCGCAGCTCGCCTGCCAGGCGCGGCCCTTCGGCGAACTCACTGACGAAGTACTGCAGCGAGTCGGCCCTCCCCGAGTCGATCACCCGCAGCACCGCGGAGTGCTCGACTGTCGCCAGCTGCCGCATCTGCTCGTCGAACTTCTCGGCCAGCGGCGTGCGGATCACCCGAAGCACCACGCGCCGTCCCAGCGAGAGCTGCTCGGCCAGGTAGACCTCCGTGAGGCCTTGCTGAGCGATCGAGCTCACGATGCGAAATCTGCCCTCGAGAACCTGCTCTCCTGCATCCCACATTCGGCGGAGACTACGCGCGGTTGAACGGCCCGCGCATTCCATTCGGCGGTAGTCTCCGCATCCCCCGATGAGTGACAAAGCCCAAGTCCCGCTCGCGCCAACCGGAGCCCTGAAGGTCGGTGTGCTGAAGGCCGGGAGCGAGGTGCTGCAAGGCCGCTTCAAGGTGCTCGAGCTCCTCGGAAGCGGCGGCATGGGCGACGTCTATCTCGCCGAGCAGGTGTCGCTCGGGCGCAAGGTCGCGCTCAAGACCCTGCGCGAAGACTTGAGCCTGCAGCCGGGAATGACCGACCGGTTCAAGCGCGAGGCGCGTTTGCTCTCGACGGTCGATCACCCGTCGATCGTGCGAGTGATCGACTTCGGCCAGACCGAGAGCGCCTACGTGCTGGTGATGGAGTTCGTCGAGGGTGACAACCTGGCGACCGAAGTGCGCAGGGGTCCACTCGAGCCGGCGCGTGCCCTCTCGGTGATGAAGGACATCGCCGAGGGCTTGGCGGCCATCCACGCGCAGGGGATCATTCATCGCGATCTCAAGCCCGACAACGTGCTGCTCACCCGGGGGCCCGAGGGCGAACACGCGCGGCTGCTCGACTTCGGGATCGCGCGCCTCGCTGAAGAAGAAGGTGCGGCGGCGATGACGCAGGCGGGCCTGGTGCTCGGCACGCCCGAGTACCTCTCTCCCGAGCAAGCCACCGGTGGCC
The DNA here is from genome assembly GCA_966211295.1 of uncultured Myxococcales bacterium. Taxonomy (GTDB): domain Bacteria; phylum Myxococcota; class Myxococcia; order Myxococcales; family Myxococcaceae; genus Archangium_A. The sequence goes on from CBIHPJ010000338.1 coordinate 6,206, forward strand.
AGGTCGACGCGCGGAGCGACGTCTACGCGTTCGGCGTGCTCGCGTTTCGGCTGCTCTCGGGCAGGCATCCGTTCCCGGGGCCGAGCGCACGCGACTTCCTGCTCCAGCACATCACGCAGCAACCGCAGGAGCTCAGCGCTGCCGCGCCTCAGCTCGGTGATCAACCTGCGCTCACCGCGCTGGTGATGTCGTGTCTGTCGAAGGAAGCAGCGAAGCGGCCCGATGGAGGGAGAGGACTGGTGGCCGCGCTCGACAGACTCGAGGGCCCACGCCCTTCCTCTCCGGTCGTCACCAACACCACCACTCCACTGGCCGAACCTGCGCCGGCTCCAGTGCTCGCGCCCACGGTGCCCAGCAAGCAGCTCTCGAATACGTCGGGCAGCGCCGCGCTGAGTCGCGCACGGAACCTCGCGGTGGTGATGATCGACTTCAAGGGCTTCGAGGCGCTCAGCGCGCGGCTGAGCCACGAGGAAAACGCGAAGCTGCTCGCTGACTACAACCGCCTCGTGCTCGCTCCCCTCAGGGCGCTCGGTGGGCAGCTCGTGTACCGCTGGCAGGATCGCGCCGTCGCCACCTTCGAGTCACCGACCGCTGCCATGCAGTTTGGAATGGCCGCGCAAGATGGGCTGTGGCGTCACAACTCCACGCTCGCCGCGGATCGTCAGCTGGGCCTGGGTATCGCCGCGCATCAGGGCGAGGTGGTGGTGTCGGGCGAGTCGATTCTCGGAGAGCCCACGCAGATCGTCACCGAAGCGGCGCGCACCTCGGCAGCCGGTGAGGTCGTGTTCACGCAATCGATCTGGCTCTCGATGAATCGCGTCGGTCTCGCCCTGGAGCCGCGAGGCGCGCTTCAGCTGCAAGGTCAGCCCGAGCTCCCGCTGTACCGCTGCACTCCCAGCCGTGAGGGCGCGCCGTTCGGGGGCGCCGATCTCAAGCTCAAAGAGACGACGAACTCGGCCGCGTTGATCGGTCGAGGGACGACGCTCGCCAAGTCCTTCGTCGAGCGGTTCCGGAGTGCTGATCGCCGCGTCCGCCTGGGCGCGCTCGGCGCTGTGGTCGTCCTTGCACTTGGCGCGTGGCTGCTCGGCGCTCGTGATCCGATCGCCGGCAAGGCGGCCGTTCTCCTCGACCAGGGTCTGCCGTCCGATGCGCTGGAGCTGCTCGATACAGCGAAGGGCCGAAGCGATCCGGCGTACCGCCTGCTGCGGGCAGAGGCGCTGCATCAGCTCAAGCGTCATCGTGACGAGTGGGACCTGGTGAAGGGCGCGCAAGGTGGACTCGACGATCTTCGCAAGTCGGAGCTGATTGGACTGCTGGAAGATTTCGTGAAGAGCGATCACGAAGAAGCGCTGCGGTCCGCCCTCTCGAAGCTGCCGCGGGGCCAGCTCTCGCGCGTGAAGGACATCGCGGGAGGTTCGGTGTCCAACGCTCAGTGGGGCGCGGCTCACTACCTCGATGTCGGGCGTGTCTCTGGCGCGGATCTGGTCTCGTATTTCATCATCTCGCTCGATTCGTCCGACTGTGAGATCGCTGCCGACGCGGCGACACGGTTGGGCGAGCTTGGTGACAAGAAGGCGATCGAGCCGCTCGAGCGGCTCAAGAAATCTCCGCGGAAGAAGGTGCTCTTCTTCGCCACGGGCTGTGGCCACGAAGAAGCCGCGAGCGCGCTGCAGAAGCTGAACCCTGAGCCAGAGCCCTGACGCGCCTACAGTCGCGCGGTGCTCGTTCTCCTCGCGTTCTCCGTATTCGCCGCAGCACCCGTGCACATCGAGACCCTCGGCTTCTCGGTCGAGGTGCAGGGCGAAGTGATCAGCGTGGTCGAAGTCACTCCGGGCTCCAGCGCGGAGGCCGCGGGACTCAAGATCGGGGTTCACATCGAGCGGGTCTTTGCTCCGGTCTACACCTTCGCGCGCGGGCCGCTGGCGAAGCTGTCGGCGATCGATCTCCACGACGCGCTGAACACTTCGCACGATGAGGCGCTCGTCTTCTCCGGCTCACTCGATGGCGCGAAGCAGACCTTCAAGCTCACCCGAACTGATCCGCGGCCGCCTCCACTCACCGCGCCGTTGCCGATGGCGCAGGTGCAGCGGCTGAGCATGGTGGGCCAGTCGATGTACTACGCGAGCCTGAGCAAGCTGATGGCCCCGCGACCTCGGCCTGCCGAGCCTGCGCTCTCTTACGCCGAGCAGGTCACCGCCCAGGTCAGTCCCGCCGGAGTGCACCGGGTGCTCAACGGCGCGGCGACTCCAGAGTGGATCTACCTCGACGACAAGGTCCGCTACTCGTGCCCCAGCTCGCCGATGCGCAGCATCGAGCTGGTCAGCGCCGCTCCCGTGAAGAAGGTGCTGGCGGTCTCGAATTCCAAATCGCTGCAGGGTGCCTACGTCGAGGCGCAGATCCCGATGTGGCGGGTGAAGGACGCGCGAGACGCGTGCAAGCGCGGGGAGTCGCGGCTTCCTTCGGTGGAGCTTTTCGCCACGGTTCGTTGCGAGGGGGCCGAGCCGTTGACCGTTCCGTTCTCTCTCACGCTCGCACTCGAGTGCCTCTCCGCGGCTCCGGCATCCGACACTCGGATGCGCAGCGAAGAGCTCGTGGTGGGCACGGCCACGACGAAGCTCGCAGTGCAGTGGAGCGCGCTGCGACCGACGCCTCTCGAGGCCACCGTCGTCGAGCTGAATGACGCAGGGCAGGTCGGCAGCCGATTCACGAAGGTGCCGCCTCGCGAGGACGACGAGCGGGTCGAGCTCGAACTGAAACTCGACACCTCCGCGGAGCGGAAGATCCAGCTCGCGCTCGAGCTCAAGCACCCCGATGGCAGCGTGGGCCTGACGCCGGTGCAGGTGGTGAACGTGGTAAGCAAGGCGAAGCAGGAGAAGGATCAGAAGGAGTTCGCCAGCCTCACCACGAAGTCGAACGCGGTGCTCGCGCGCATGGGGAAGCAGTTCAAAGATCCGTGCGCGAATCCCGACGCGACCGTGAAGTGGCTACGCGCGCAGCCCGAAGTGACGGTCGCGAACAATCACGAAGGTCACAACCTCTCGTTCACCGTCGGCTGGTTGCCCTTCATGGTGAGCTGTCACCGCAAGTAGCGTCTTGCTGTCTCCCTCTCCCTGC
>CBIHPJ010000339.1:0-9315 GCA_966211295.1 uncultured Myxococcales bacterium
GATCCGCTCGAGCGGATGTGGTGAACGCGCTCCCGTTTGCTCCGGTGCGGAACGCAATGATCAGGGAGTACCTTTCGAGCGTGACTCCGCGCTGCGTAGGGTTTCCTTCGTGACTGCGAAGCCCGCTTATTACCTCTCCCTCCTCACCCGCCAGCTGGCCTTCGGCGAAGAGTCATTCACGCGCCGGTATCCGCACTGCTGGTTGGTGTGGGAAGCCGGTGGCACTCACGCTCACCTGAGCGACGTCAGCTTGAGCGTGCTCGACACGCGCGTTCCCGATCGCAAACCCGCTCCGCGTCCCACCGAGAGCGACTCGTTGTGCTTCGCGCTGAAGTCCGAAGGTGAAGCGCTCCGCATCGGCCGCGCCACCGACAACGAGCTGGTGATCGCCGAGCCGACCATCTCGCGTCTTCACGCGCGGCTCGAGCTCGTCGGCGGCACCTGGAATCTCATCCCCGTGAGTGAGAAGCGCAAGACGTTGGTCTCGGGTCGCGTCGCGGATCCCGGCCAGAAGCTCAAGCTCACCTCGGGCGTCAGCATCGAGCTCGGTGGCGTGAAGTTCTCGTTCTACGAGCCCAAGCCCTTCAAGACGCTCGTCGCGGGAACTCCACTGCGCTCGTCGCGCTGATCGATCTTCTGATCAGCGTTTGCAGTTCGGGAAATCTCTCCGCGTTCCGTGTGCCGCCTTGTGAAGCGCGTCGTAGTTTTCCTGGCTCAAGTCACCGCGCCAGTACGTCATCGCGACTTCGCCGAAGGTGCCCACCCAATCACTCGGCATCAGCGCGGGATTGAACGGCACGCCCGGCGGCGGCGCGGGAACCGGGATCATCGTGTAGCCACAGCCGAGCGGATGCGGCGGCAGCTGGAGCGCGACGATCTTCTTCTTCAGTGCGTCCGTCGTGATCTTCCCGCTCTTGTGCTCGAGGACGATCTTCAAGGTACGCGAGTAATCGGCGCTGCCCTCGACCATCAACGTTCCAGCGTCAGGCGTTCCACTGAGGACGATGAGAGCGAAGAGGAGCATGTGCGCTGATCATAGTCACAGGTCGAGCTTCCACACTTTCGCCGCGCCGTCGACGGGTGAGCTGCCGTAGCTCACCTTCGGCCTGCTCAGGAGCGAGCGCGGAATCGTCTCTCCTTCGCTCGGAGCGTGACCTCGCTCGGCGATGGTGGCGAGCGCGCTGAAGAAGAAGTCGATGGTGTCGGGGAGCTCGTCGCCCGCGGGACCGCTCAAGAGCAGATCTGGCAGCGAGAGCTGCTGCATGCCGAAGCTGAGCACGGTGCTGCGATGGCCTGATTCAGGAGTGAGGCTCACTCCCAGCCAGAGTGGAAGCGGCAGCGGAGCGTCCTTCGCCACCTGCGCGAAGAACTCCGGAGAGTGCGTGACCGGGCCGCCAGCCCAGTGCACTCCGATTCCGTTCGCGGCCTTCGTCACCGCGGCGACCACGCGCGTGAAGTGCGTGAGACGTTCGAGCGGAGTGGCGGTGCGCGTCGCTCCACTCAGCCGGCTCATCAGTCCTTCAGTCTTCGTCTGCATCGCGCCTTCGAGCGAGAGCACGAGATGCGAAGCGTGCTTCCCCAGGCGCCAACGGCCGTTCACCGCGGAGAGACTCAGGAAGGCCGAGGTGTCTGCTTCGGCGTTCGGCACGGGGCCGGGTACCGCGGCCACCTTCACCGTCGCGCCGCCGACGCCGAGGACGAGGCCGGTCGGCGACTCCTTCCACGAGAGATCGAGGTCGAGCTCTCGCGCGGCGGATTCGAGTGCGCTGCGCGGAGGCAGTGTAGGCGTCTGGGTCAGCACCGAGACCAGCGACATGCCGACGTCTTACCGGAGACAGATTGCGCGAGTGATGATTCGCTCTCGACTCACATGGATTTCTCGGAGGCGAAGTTCGAGGCGGGGGCGGTCGCGACTGGCGCGGCGTGTGCGACGTGCGGCACGCCACTGACGGCGCAGTATTGGCTCGCGGGCCCGGTGATGGTGTGCGCGTCGTGCGCCGGGAAGTTTCGCGCGGGGCCTCCGGCAGAAGGAGGTGCGCTGCGCTTCTTCAAGGCGCTCCTGTTCGGCACCGGCGCAGGGCTGCTCGGCGCGATCGGCTACGGCGTGATCATCTACGCCACGGGCTACGAGCTCGCGCTGATCACCATCGGCATTGGCTGGTTCGTGGGTCGCGCGGTGATGAAGGGCAGCGAACACCGCGGCGGGCGCGCGTACCAGGCAATGGCAGCGATCCTCACGTACTTCTGGTGCATGGAGGCCTACGTGCCCGTGGTGGTGAAGGAGTTCGGCAACGCCGAGAACCCCGTACCCACCGCGTTCGCGATCGTCGCCGCGCCGATCTTCGCGCAGGCGATTCCGTTCATCGGCGGCATGGGTCCGCTCAGCATTCTGATCCTCGGCTTCGGCGTGTATCGAGGGTGGAAGGAGCCCGCGAAGCCCGACCTCGAGGTCATTGGCCCGTTCGCGCTCTCGAAAGATTCGGCGGCGTCACCAGCGCAGCCGATTGATCAGCAGCCTGATCAGCAGGCGCAACAGCCCGCCGCTCCAGCTGAGCCGCCCACGCCGTGAACGTTCAGACGTGTCCTCGGTGCGGTACCACTGCGCCGCCGCAGTTCGTCGCGTGTCCGAAGTGCCGTGCGCTCTTTCACGCGGATCAACTCACCGCGCTGAGCGCAGAGTCAGAACAGCTCGAAGCGAAGGGTGATCTCCACGGCGCGCTGGAGCGGCTGAGACTGATGGAGCCGCTCCTTCCGACCGCCTCGACCCAGGCGGCGGCCTTGCGTCAGCGCATCGCCGTGCTCGAGCCGAAGGCGGGCCTCGCTCCTCGCGCTCCCTCGAACGGGAAGGGCGGCTGGGCCGCGGGCGGAATCGGCGCGGTGCTGGTGGCGCTCCTCACCAAGGGGAAGTTCCTGCTCCTCGGGCTCACCAAGCTCCCCACGCTGATGAGCTTCTTTCTCTCGGCGGCGCTGTGGCGCGGCGACGGAGCGGGATCCTCGGCGGTGCCGCTGGTGCTGCTCGGCAGCATCTACGTGCACGAGATGGGGCACACCTTCGCGTTTCGCCGCTACGGCATCGCGGTGACCGCGCCGATGTTCGTGCCTGGCTTCGGCGCATTCGTCCGCGGCTCCCACTACCCGAAGAGTCACGCAGCGATCGGCGACGTCGCGCTGTCGGGTCCACTGTGGGGCGGGGTGACGGGTGTGTTGGTGCTCGCGCTCGGGCTCGCGCTGAAGCTCACCTGGCTCCAGGGCGCGGCGCTGGTGATCGCGGAGATCAACCTCTTCAACCTGCTCCCCGTGTGGCAGCTCGACGGCAATCGCGCGACCGCGTGTCTCTCGCGCTCGCAGGTCACCACGCTCGGATTGGTGGGAGTGATCGGCGCCGCTCTCGCGGCCTCTCCGATCGGTTTCGTCAGCAGCGCGGGTCTGCTCGCACGCCGCTGGCTCAGCCCGCCCGCGAATGAGCAGGGCGATGCGCGCACGTACAAGCTCTTCTTCGGCTTGTTGATCGGTCTGCTCGCGCTGGCGGCGACGAAGCATCTGCTGAGCCTCTCGGTGTAAGCACTGCGCATGGGACTTTGGGGGAAGTTCGTCGAGTGGCTGAAGGACGACGGCCCGCCGCGCGTGCCGATGGTCGGCGCGTTCACCGACGATCGACTCGCCGAGCTGTGGCGCGAGCGGCAGCAACTGACCGACGTGGCGCGGGAAGCGGTGCGCGCGGAGTGCGTGCGTCGCGGGCTGAAGTTGCGCGGGCTCCTTCCGGAAGCGGAGCAGCCGAAGAAGAAGCCTGAGGATCCTTCGCGGCCGCGCGCGACGGGCAACGTGCTCGAGCTGCCGCCCGGCCTCGGAGTGGTGTTGCTGCAGACGATTCCGGGCCGCTTCGCGCTGATCATTCTTCCGCGCTGGAGTCCCGCCCCCGTCGAGCTGCCGACGGACAAGCCGCTCGATGCGATCATCGTCTGCAATCATGAGAAGCGAGGTTGGCTCGATACTGCGCGCTGGAGCGCGGAGAAGATCTTCGCGACCGCGGAGGGTGCGATCGATCGTTCGCCTGGCGTGCAGTCTGGCTCCGCGACGTTGCTCCCTGCTGAGCTCGAGCTCGGAAGTCTCACGCTCACTCGAGTGAACGGTGCGCTTCACGCTCGCTGGCACGGAGCGGAAGCGACCGCGGTGATCGGTCCCACGCTGCCCGCGTCGTTGGTGCAGCTGCGCCCGGCGCCGAAGATCTACGTGGGCTCGCTCCCCGAGGCTGATGGGCCGCTCGGTTGGTCTGCGCTGCTCACCGCCGCGCACGCGTCGGCGATGATGGGCGCGATCGGTCAGCGTGGTTTCGGTGGCGCGAGCTCGGTGCTGATCAGCGGCGATGCCGTGGGGACTCCGCTCCTCGCGCACACGCATTTGATGAGTGGCTTTGGGATTCAGGTGGTCGGCGCGGAGTGTCCCGTCGCTCCCGATTCGATCGAGTTGCTCGGTCATGTGCTGACGGGGCGCTTCGACTTCGCAGCGAGTCCCGCGGTGGTTGAAGACGTCTTCGAGCACCTGCTCATCGAGGGCCGCACTGACGACGCTCGGCGACTCGTCGATGCGGCGCTCGCGCGAACTCCAGACGATCCGCTCGTGAGTCGACTGCATGCGCAGTTGCTCGCGAGCTCGGGCGATCTCGACGGTGCACTCGCCGCGCTGAACCGCGCGAAGCCCGATGCGTATGGACCGCTCGTGATCAGCGCCATTCATCTCGCACGGGAAGACTGGACCGCGGCAGAAGGTGCAGTTCGGCAAGCCGTCGCGGTCGCTCCTGCAGACGTCGACGTGATCTCTTCGCTGGTGCGTTGTCTGTGGATGTCTGGTCGCGGCGACGAAGCGAGGAAGGTGCTCGACGAGGCGCCAGCGTTCTCGCTCAGCGGCACGCAGGCCTCGGACCTGTACCTGGTCGTCGATCAGCCGCGACCCACGGAGTCGCTGCGCCGCGCGGTGTTTCCTCACGTGAGCGCGCGCGCGATGCGGCTTGCCCGAGCGACGCGCGGCAGCGACGAAGTGAAGCGTGCGTTGGAGCGTGTGCTCGCCCTCGATCCGCATTGCGCTGCCGCGCTCCAAGCACCCGCATGAAGCGAATCGTGGTGGCGATGGTGGTGGTGTTGGTGAGCGGCTGTCCGTCTCCGATGCCTCTTTGTGATGCAGGAGAGTGTGACGACGCAGGCGCTACGGGCGGCGGCGCGGGCAGTGGATCGATGGGCGGTGGAGGAGGCGGATCCGTTGGCGGCGGTGGCGGAACCGCGAGCGGCGGCGGAGGTGGAACCACGGGCGGTGGAGGCGGATCCGCCGGTGGTGGCGGCGGAGCCACGGGCGGCGGTGGTGGTGCAACGGGCGGCGGTGGTGGTGCAACGGGCGGAGGCGGCGGATCCAGCGGTGGCGGCGGCGGAGCCACGGGCGGCGGTGGTGGTGCAACGGGCGGAGGCGGCGGATCCAGCGGTGGCGGTGGTGGATCGACTGGCGGCGGTGGAGGAATGAATGACGGCGGCTGCGGCAATCAGAACCAGGGCCCAGTCGCGAACCTCACCGCGTGTACTCCCACTCAGCTCATGACGGATCCCGACTGCCTTCAGGGCGCGACGGCGTCCGCGAGCTTCAACCACTCGACGATCAACCCGATGGTGATCACTTTGTCGGGCGCGACGTCGACCGACGACGCCTCGGTGACTGAGTACAGGTTCACGTTGCTCCCTCCCGTGCCTCCTGGAGCCAGCATGGCGCTCGCCAACAACAATCAACGAACGATGCAGCGACTCACCGAGTTGACGGTTCCCGCTGGAACGACGGGAACGTTCCGCATCGGACTGGAAGTCTGGGACGCCTGCGCAACGAAGTCCGCGAACACGTCCATCATCACCGTGAACATCTACCCGTAGCTGATCAGGGAGGCGTCGCAGGCACGTCCAATGCTTCACCCGACTCCACCACCCACACGGAGGAGTCCCATGAGACCGCTTCAAGGTGTCGTTGTGGCAGCGATGATCATGCTGGGGCCAGCGTGCATGACGCCTGGCGAGCATCAGCTCGAGTCCCGAGCGAATCTCCCGGCGAGCGAGGGCGTCGCGCTCGTGTCGGAAGGACCGAATGGAAACACCGCGCTCCGGGTGAAGGTGAAGCACCTCGCGATTCCGGAGAAGGTGGCCGAGGGCGCCGAGGTCTACGTGGTCTGGGTGACGCCGCACGATGGCGGCCGGCCGCAGAACGTCGGCGTGATGAAGGTCGACAAGGATCTCGAGGGCGCGCTGAACACCGTCACGCCCCTCAAGAACTTCAGGGTGACCGTCACCGCCGAGCCGAGCGGCGAAGTGCAGGCGCCGACGAACGAAGAGGTCTTCTCGGCTGACGTGCACCGTTGATCATTCGCAGCGCAGCACCACTCCGGTGATGTTGTCGTGGCTGCCCGCGGCGAAGGCAGCCGCTACCAGATCCCGGCACGCGGCCTCGGGTGCGAGCTCGAGGCCCTGCTGCAACCGCGGGTTCGCGAGCGGATCGTAGAGCCCGTCGCTGCACAGCAAGTACACGTCGCCGCGCTTCACCTCGAAGGTCGCCACGTCCGCGGCGGAATGGCCTTCGAGCCCGAGCGCGCGGGTGATCTGGTTCTTCCACGCGAAGCTGCCGCGATCTCCTGCGAGGCCTGCGGCTTCCATCTCGGCCCACACCGAATGATCCCGCGTGAGCGCCTTCACTTCTCCGTCGCGCAGTCGATAGATGCGGCTGTCTCCGCAGTGCATCACGGTGAGCTTCGTGCCCCGCAGCAGCGCAGCGACGATGGTGGAGCCCATCTGCGAGAGGTTTCCCGTGCGGCGCGCGGCGATCTCGCGATGTGCGGCCGCTCCCGCGGCGGCGAGCAGGTTCTCTTCGAAGGTCCGTGTCTTGAGCTCGCGAATCGGCCACGTGCCTTGCGGGTCGCGCTCGTTGGAGGCGACGAAGTCTTCGAGCACCGCGACGGTGAGCTTCGAGGCGACCTCGCCTCCTTCGTAGCCGCCGAGTCCGTCAGCGACTGCAAAGAGACCGAGCTCCTGCGCATCGAGGAGCGCGTCTTCGTTGTTGGACCGCCGACCGACGTGAGTGAGGCCGAAGCTGAGTGCGTTCATGCCCCCGAGGCAGAGCAGGCCGCGGGCCGCTGCAAGGGTGCGAGATTGCGAGGTGGGGTGGGGTGGCGAGTCACCAGTTCACTTCGTCTTGGGCTTCGGCTTCTTTGGCGGCTTCGGGAGGAAACGCAACCCTCTCCACCCCAGCGCCGAGACGTGCCACGCCACCTGCGACACGGGGAAACGGCGTCCCTCCGCGGCCCACCACTGACCGACCTGCGTGACCAAGCCCACCAGCGCGTGCGCGTAGATCGGCGACGTCGAGGGGTCGTAGCCCGCGCGGATGAACTCCTTGCGGAAGAGCTCGTCGACCGCGTCCGCGAGATCGTCGATCACCCGGGTCAGACCGCGGCGCCCCTGCGAGCTCGGTGACTCGCGCGTGAGCACCGCGAAGCCCGCGGGCTGTTCCTGGGTGTACGTCATGAACGCCAGCACCGCGCCCTCGAAGCGCTGCCGCGGAGTGCCCTGCGAGATCGACTCGGACACCCGGCTCACCAGCACGTCCATCTCGCGATCGACGATGGCGGCGTAGAGGCCTTCCTTGGCGCCGAAGTGCTCGTAGACGATCGGCTTGGAGACGCCCGCCCGCTGCGCGATCTCCTCGATCGGCGCCTCGTAACCCTGGGAGGCGAAGACCTCGCGCCCGATCTCCATCAATTGCTGGCGTCTGTCCGCCGCGGTGAGCCGCTGCTTTCGCTTCATCTTCATCGTTCTCCTTGCTACCCACGAGTAACCTACTCGGCGGTAACCATGAATCACCCAGACTATCGACACATCGCGCAGAGGATCCGCAACGCGCCCGCGTGGGACGACGCAGTGCCCCTCGCGTTCCCCACGGAAGGTGTCGACGTCTTCAACCTCGCCTTCCGTTCGAGCACCGCGTCACACCTCCTCGGGCAGAGCGCGTACCGCTGCGACGTGCACGGGAAGGACTTCGGTGGCGAGCCAGCTTCGGATGGCACCGCGGATTGCGAGATCAAAGAGAACCTCGAGTTCCGCTACCCGCTGATCCGCCCGCATGCTCCCTCGGGCGATCAGACTCGCTCGCGGCACTTGGTGATCTTGCTGCACGGTCTCAATGAGCGGAGCTACTCCAAGTACCTCCCCTGGGCGTACCAGCTGTGCCGTTCGATGAACGCCGCGGTGGCGATGTTTCCACTCTCGTTCCACGTCGATCGCGTCGAGCCGAACTGGGGCCGGCAGATCAAGCAGCACGAGGCGCGTCGCCAGGCCGTCGCTCGCAACGAGAACGTGCACGGCTTCAACTCCGTGTTGAGCGAGCGGCTCGACATGCACCCTGAGCGCTTTTTCTGGGGCGGGCTGCAGTCGTACGGAGACGTGGTGCAGCTGGTCGCACAGATCCGCGCGGGGCAGCACCGGTACGTCGATCCTTCCGCGCAGATCGATCTGCTCGGCTACTCGGCGGGCGGTTACCTCTCGCTCGGGCTGATGCTCGGGGACCACGCGGGCCTGTTCAAAGAGAGCCGCGCGGTGTTGTTCGGAGCGGGAGCGGTGCTGAGGAGCACGCATTTGTCGACGCGCCTCATCATGGACATGGCGTGCGAGATCTCGCTGATGAAGCTCTATGTGCGCTTCACGCAGCGGCTTGCCACTCCGCGGCTGGCGCACTGGCTGGGGGATCACGAAGAAGGGCGCTGGTTCCGCGCGTTGTTCGGCGAAGAGGGTGAGCGAGCGTCGCTCGAGGCACGCCTCAAGGAGATCGCTCCGCGGTTGCTCGCGATCGCGAACTCGAACGACGAGGTGATCCCTGCGCACGCGGTGCTCAACACCATGCAGGGGCTGCATCGAGATACCGGCGTGCGCGTGGAGATGCTCAAGCTGGGCGTGCACGAGCACCCGTTCGTGTGTCCCGATTATCAGCAGCGTGATCGCCGCTTCGTGACCGAGTTCCTCGACGTGCCCGTGTTTGGGAAGGGCTTCGAGCAATTCATCGACGCGGCGGTCAGCCTCATGAAGCGCTGAGGTTCAAGGCGAAGTCGACCTCGAGGCCGATTCGCCGGAAAGCGGCGCGCAGCGCGTCAGAGTCGTAGCGAAGCTGCGCCTGCTCGAAGACCCGCCGACCGTTCCAGAACTGGATTCGGATCGAGGCCGGCCACTGACGATGGACTGTCTTCACGAAGACCACGCGCGTGACGCCCTCGAGTTCGATGATTTGCCCATCGATCAGCATTCT
>CBIHPJ010000340.1:0-9310 GCA_966211295.1 uncultured Myxococcales bacterium
TTTCGCAGGGAGAGGGAGGAAAGTTCGGATATATGGTGGCCGCAATGCGTCTGCTTCTTGCGGCTACCTTGAGCGTTCTGGTCTCCGGTTGCTTCTTTCCTGCCGATCGCGGCCGGGTGGTCGAGAACCGTCTCGATGGCCTCGCCGCTGACAACGCCAGGCTGAAGGCCGAGCTCGCCGAGACCCGCACCAAGCTCGATGAAGCGAGCACCCAGCTGCAGACCGCGCTCGATCAGCTGGACCGTGCGACCCGCACCACCGGCGCGAACATGGGCGTGAAGGTCGACACCGCGCTGCAGGACGTGGCGGTGATCCGCGGCCAGCTCGAAGCGCAGACGGTGAAGGTCCAGGAGCTCGAGACCAGGCTCGCCGCCGTCCAGACTGCCGCTGCCGCGACGCCGGTCGCACCTCCGGAGCCCAAGAAGGAAGAGGTCAAGCGGCCCGACGATCCCAAGGAGTTCCTCAAGCTCGCCGACGACAAGGCGAAGAATGGTGAGCAGGAGCTCGCCCGCAAGCTCTACGCCGAGTTCATGAAGAAGTTCCCCCGCGATGAAGGGGTGGGCGAGGCGCACTTCGGCCTGGGTGAGCTCTTCTTCGGTGAGCAGAAGTGCCGCGAGGCGCTCTACGAGTTCGGCAAGGTGATCCAGGACTACTCGAAGACCAAGTCCGCTCCGGTCTCGTACCTGCGCAGCTCGGAGTGCTTCAAGCAGCTCAAGATGAATGATGAGTCGCGACTTGCGCTGGAAGAGCTCGTGAAGAGCTTCCCCAAGAGTGACGCCGCCAAGACGGCAAAGACCAAGCTGGCCGAGCTGCGGAAGGCGCCCAAGAAGTGAAGGCGCTCGCGCTCATGCTGGCGCTGCTCTCGCTGCCGTCCTTCGGGGCCGGCGGGAAGCAGCTCACGCTCGTCTTCCAGGGAGACAATGGGGGCGAAGTCGCCCCCTGTGGTTGACGCCTCAACCCCACTGGCGGTCTGGCCAGGCGCAAGACGGTGTTGGACAAGCTCGGCAAGGCGAACGTGCTGGTGCTCGATTCGGGCAACGCGCTCTTCGCGAACGCGGGCGTGGCCACCGATCCCGAGAAGGAGCGCGCGAAGTTCATCTTCGGCGTGATGGAGCAGCTCGGCACCAAGGTGATGGCGGTCGGGCAACGCGATCTCTCCGCGGGTCTCCCGTTCCTTCTGGAGCTCTCCAAGAAGTCGAAGATCAAGCTGCTCTCCGCGAACCTGCAGCGGAGCGGCAAGCGCGTCTTCGACTCAGGCATCGTGATCGACGCCGGCGGCGTGAAGGTGGGCATCGTGGGGCTCACCGCGGTCGGCCCTGTCGCTCCTGACAAGGACGTGCTCTCGCAACCGACGATCGAGTCCGCGCGCGCGGCGATCAAAGAGCTCGGCCCGCGCGATCTCACCATCGTGCTCGCCGCCACCAGCTACGCCGATGGCATGCAGCTCTCCACCGAGCTGAAGGATCAGGTCGACTTCGTCATTCAGTCTGGAGAGTTCCGCGGCGTGCAGCCCGCGCAACGGCTCGAGGATCAGTCGGCCTTCCTCTTCGCTTCGGCGCAGAAGGGCCAGGCGCTGGCGAAGGTGGAAGTGAATCTGGGCAACGGCAAGGGCTCCTTCTTCGACCTCGGCGTGAACGATCGCGATCGGGAACAGCTCGACTTCCTGAACAGCCAGGTGAAGACGATCGAAGAGCGCCTCGCGCAGGCGAAGGACAAGTCGGCCACCGGGGATCTGAAGAAGACCCTGGGCGAGCTGAAGAAGCGTCAGAAGGAGCTCGGTGACGCCGTCGCGAAGAAGGCAGGGCCGGGTGCGAGGACGATCAAGCTCGATTGGGTGCTGCTGGATTCGAAGATCGCGGACGACCCGAAGTTGAAGGCCGAGGTCCTCAAGATCGATCCGTCGTATTCCGGCTCGCACTGAGCCTCACTGAGTCTGGTCCGTCATGAGTATCGAAGCGCTCTACCGCGCGGTCTTCGCGGCGCCCGAGGACGATGGGCCGAGGCTCGTGCTCGCCGATGCGCTGCAGGAGCGGGGTGATCCGCGTGGCGAGTTCATCTCGCTGCAGCTGCAGAAGCCTCGCGCGCAGCGCAGTGAGCGCAGAATGCAGAAGTTGCTCGAGCGCCATCGAGCCGACTTTCTCCGCGCCCTGGGCTCGGTGGTCTCCTCGCCCGATCGCCATCAGCTCTGGGATCGCGGCTTCCTGAGCGAGGCGAGCGCGGTGCTGCGGGGTGATCTGTGCGAGGTGCCCGATTGGGCCACGGTGCGCCGCCTCAGCGTCTCCTTCAGTGGCATGCCGCCGCTCGAGCTCGCCTCGCCCCACATGCGCTCGCTGGAAGAGATCATCCTCGCGCCGCTCGACGCCGTGCCCGTGGTCTTCGGTGCGCCCCGTGCGCTGCCCGTGCAGTCGGTGGCGCTTCGAGGTCCTCCGGAGCTCGGCACGTGGCCCTCAGCCGAGATCGAGCTGCTCGGTGTGGCCTCGTCGCTGCCCGCTTTGCATCGGCTGGCGTTGCTCGCCCAGACGCCCAACTTCACCGAGGCCGATTGGGTGTGGCGAATGCCCGTGCTCAGCCGCTTGCGCTCGCTCGAGCTCTACCTCACCTTCCTCGGGGTGCCGCTGGAGGCCACGCTGATCCGGGTGCGCGAGGCGGAGCGGCAGCCCCTGGCCCTGGTGCTTCACTCCTCGGAGGCGAAGCTCCGGCTCAAGCGGGAGGATGGCTTCCGCTCGTTGGTCCTGGAGCTCGGCCCCTCCACGCACGCGCCGTGGCTGGAGCAGCTGCTCGGAGCGATCGGGCCGGGCTCGTTCGACGACCTGCTGGTCACCGCTGCGCAGCCGCTCGACGCCGCGCTCGCCTCGGTCCTCAAGCGGGGCGTGAAGCGGCTCAGGCTTCGCAACGTGTCACTCCCGCTCTCGCGTTGAGTTGGTCAGCGCGCGGAGTTGCTCTTCGAGCCGCTTCGGATCGCCGTCGTTGGTGATCACGAACACGCCGCGCGGAGGTGGATCGAAGAGCGAGGTCATCGCGCGCGCGTACTCGGGTTGGAGCGGTTGGTGATGGCGGTGCGCCAGCCGGTACTCGCGCAGCTCCGAGGGAGCAGCGACCAGTACGAAGCGTGCGTCAGGGAAGCGGGAGAGGAACCGCTCGCGGTGCTGCTGCTTCAAGAACGTCTGCGCGAGGACGACTTTCGGATGCGAGCGGAGCAGCGACTCCATCTTCCCCGCCATCGCGTCCACGAAACGATCTCGCATGTCCGGCGTGACCTTCGCGGCTGCATCGATCGCCGCGCGCATGTCGCCGGGCAGATCGTCGTCACCGTCGTGAAAGTGCACGCCCTGCTGCAAAGCGAACTGCCGGGCGACGTAGGTTTTCCCCGCGCCCGGCAGTCCGAACATCACGACCAACATCAGCTCAGTGTGTCACGGCCGCATGTAATGGCACGTGTATCCGTTCGGGTGCTTCTGCAAGTAGTCCTGGTGGTACTCCTCGGCGGGGTACCAGGTGCTCGCCGCGACGATCTCCGTCACGATCGGCTTCCCCCACTTGCCCGACTTCTCCACCCGCGCCTTCACCGCTTCAGCCGCGGTCTTCTGCGCGGGCGTGGTGAAGAAGATCGCCGAGCGGTACTGCGTGCCGACGTCGTTGCCCTGGCGGTTGAGCGTGGTCGGATCGTGCATCTTGAAGAACCACTTCTCGAGCAGATCCTCGAAGCTCAGCTTCTTCGGATCGAACACGATCTTCACGGACTCCGCGTGGCCCGACTTGCTGTCGTGCGTGTCGTCGTACGTCGGGTTCTTCAGCCAGCCGCCGGTGTAGCCAGCCTCGGTGAAGGTGACGCCCGGGATCTTCCGCAGCAGGTCTTCCATGCCCCAGAAGCAGCCGCCCGCGAGGTACACGGTCTCTTCACCGGCCGCGGCGGTCTTCGCGCCCTCCTGCTTCACGAGGGGAAAGAGCGAGGCGTACTTGCCGAAGCCCTCGGCCTCGAGCTTCGCGGCGGGGATGAAGCGCAACGACGCCGAGTTGATGCAGTAGCGCAGGCCGCCCTTGTCGCGCGGCCCGTCATCGAACACGTGGCCGAGGTGCGAGTCGCCCGCCTTGGAGCGGACCTCGACGCGCGTCATGCCGAACGTGACGTCCTTCTTCTCGGCGACGTTGTCTTCGAGCGGCTTGGTGAAGCTCGGCCACCCGGTGCCTGAGTCGAACTTGTCCTTCGACGAGAAGAGCGGCTCACCGGAGACCACGTCGACGTAGATGCCGTCTTCGTGGTTGTCCCAGTACGCGTTGTGGAAGGGCGGCTCGGTGCCGCACTCCTGCGTGACGTGGAACTGCTCGGAGTTGAGCTTCTTCTTCAGCTCGTCGGTCGACGGCTTGAGCGACTTCACGGTGTTCTCCTTGGACTGCGGGCTGGTCTTCGGTGACGACTGGGCCCACGCAGTGAACGCGAAGGCGAGAACCGCGGTGAGGACTGCAACTGCGAGGTGCCATCTGGTCATGCCAGACATACGAATGGTCCTCACCAAGGGTTTCCGCCACTCGATCGCGAAGCATCCCCTCCGGGGATTCGTGACCGAAGAATGCCGTGAGGGTTCTTGGGCTTACGGTGTTGTTGGGCGCCAGGGCGCGACGGCCACACGGGCCTTCGAACGGCTTCGGTTCCAGGACAGCCAGGACTCCTCGCCCAGCCGTTCGGCCCACTTGGTGAGGAAATAGGAGCTCACCTGGTCTGAGGCCACGAGGGCCGGCAGCACATCGGCGGAGAGGGTCTGCAGGTAGGAGAGGTCGACCTTCTCGCGGCTCAGGTTGCGCTCGGCGATGTAGCGCTCAGGCGAGAGGGCCGAGAGGCCGAGCATGGTGACGGTGAAGAGCGCGATCGCTCCTCCCACGAAGGCCTGGTGGAAGGTCCAGAGCGTGAGCGCGCGCCACGCGAGTATGGCGGCGACCAGGCCGAGACCTGCGTACGCGAGGAGGCGCAGCACGGTGAGCCCGTAGGTCTCTTCGTAGCGGGAGAGTCGCGCCGTACCGGAGACGATCATCGGCAGCGTTGCGAGGACGAGTGACGTCGAGAGCGCGGTGAAGGTGAGCTGAGACTTCTTCGTGACGAGCTGGGTGCGTGCGGGCAGCGCCATCAGCAGCATCAGGATCCCGATCGCAGCGAAGAGCAGCTCGAAGAAGCCCTCGTTCGCGGCAGCGGAATACGTGACGCCCGCGGGCAGTGCGCAGGTGCCGGGAGCGAGCGCGCAGGGCGTGGAGGTGAGTCCATAGAACAGGAGCAGCGTGGTGAGGCTGCCGAGCAGCGTGGCGCTCTCGAAGGCGCGGAGCGGGCGGCCGGGGACGCTCGGTGCGAGATCGTCTTTGCGGCGCGAGGCGAGGGCCAGCACTCCGGTGAGCACGAGGCCGGCGATCAGGGTGACGAAGCTGCCGCGCACGAAGCCTTCGATCGGAATTCCGAAGAGCGCCGTCTGGATCGCGTCGAGGCGCGCGCGGAACACGGCGTCGCCCGAGGAGAGGAGCAGGGTGAGCACTCCGACGGGAGGGAGGACGATCACCATCAGCCGGAAGATGCTCGGGGCGTACTTGCTGACGGTGGTGTTGATGTTGGCGTGCTCGAGCTGGCGGCTGGTGACCACCGCACCCGCGAAGATCGATTGGCCCGCGGTCTTGAAGGGCGCTCCGAAGAGCTGACCCGTGCGGAGGTTCGCGAGCGAGCGCTCACCGTTCCAGCCCTGGATCGCGAGCGCGAAGAGCAGGGCGGAGGAGATGGTGCTCATCACCGAGAGCCACGTCGCGTCGTGCAGCATGGTGGAGCTCAGCAGTAGCACCGACGCGAGCAGCAGCCATCGATGCGCACCTGCGCTCTGCCACGCTTCTTTGCCCGCGTTGATCACCACGAAGGCGGCGACGAGCACGGCGAAGAGCGCGTGGCCGAGACCGAAGTCTCTGCCGTCGAGGAGGAGCTCAGTGGCGAGTCCGAGAGCGAGGCCGAGCAGGAGCTGACTCCGGTGTGGCCGAAGTCGTTCCGAGAAAGTGGGACGAGGTGCGGGAAGCGCGAACGCCGTCGGAGCAGGAGTCATGGCTGGAGTCATGGCGCCCTCGCGGCTGCAAATGGACGGCCCGTGGGTGAACGGTCGAATTCGCGACTGAGCGGCCCGCCATCGTGTCGCCGCGAGGGCCAACGACCGCACCCGTGTCACTCGAGCCACTTCCTCCCTCTCCTTGCGCCAGCGGGGAGAGGGGCAGGGGAGAGGGGCGACCTCGCCTACCTCTTCCCCTCGATCTGAGGCGCGAGCCCATCGAGCAGCGCCTCGAGTCCCTGCTCGAACAGCGTCTCCGTATCGAGCTCGAAGCCCTCCGAGAGTTCCTGCAGCATCTTCGCGAAGTACGGATAGCGCCCGGTCGCGGCGAGCGCGGCGAACTTCGCCTCCTGCGTGCGCATGAAGTCGTCCTCGGTCAGTCCGGTCTCTCCGAGCGCCTGCGCCTCGACCTCGAGATTCACCGCGAGGCCCTGGATGAACGCGTGCAGCATCACGTGGATCTGCAGTTTCTCCGCAGCGCGAAGCTTCGAGTCGTCGAGCGCGCGCATCACCCAGTTCGCGTACGTCATTCCGCTCGGCAGCGCGGTGGGGCGATTGATGTTCATCACCCGCGCGAGCCACGGATGTTTGCGCATCACTTTCCACTCTCCGCGACAGCCGAGCTCGAGCTGAGCGCGCCAACCCTTCGGCGGATCGGTCGGCAATTTCTCCTCGGACAACGCCGCATCCGTCATCAGCGCGATCAGCGCGTCCTTGTTCCGCACGTGGCGGTAGAGCGACATCGCGGGTGCTCCGAGTCTCGACGCGAGTCCACGAATCGAGAGCGCAGCGAGTCCTTCACCGTCAGCGAGCTCGATCGCCACCGAGACCACGCGCGCGCGGGTGAGTTCACCGGGCTTGTTCGCCACTGCTCCCGCGACCACCGTTCCTGATCGCGGTCTCGCTTCGAGGACTCCCTCTCGCACCAGCGACTGGAGTGCGTGAGCCGCCGTCGCACCCGCCACCTTCCACTTCTTCGCGAGCTGTCGCGTGGACGGCACGCGCGATCCAGGCTTCAGAACTCCGGCCTGGATCTTCTTCTTCAGATCGTCGGCGATGCGTCGGTACGGGGCAGAGGTCATCACTGTCTCAGGTCAGTTGGTCAGAACGAAGTCTGACCTAGTACAGATTCTGCAGAATCAGCCGCATATCCGTTATGCGTCAGGTCTTCGGGCGTACACCGTACGCGGTGAACGAGTACGGCGTACTCACTTCTACGGAGACCACATGAAGCTGCTCATCTCAGGCGCAGGCATCGCAGGACCCGCGTTGGCGTATTGGCTCAAGGGGCGAGGTTTCGAGATCACCGTGGTCGAGCGTGCGCCCGCGCTCCGCGAAGGAGGTCAGGCCGTCGATTTCCGCGGACCCGTTCACAAAGAGGTGCTCGAGCGCATGGGCCTGTGGGAGCCGATCCATCAGCGCAAGACCAACGGCTCCGACCTCGTGCTGCTCGACCGCGCTGGTGACACCTTCGCGAAGCTGCCGGCGGTGATGATGAGCGGAGACGTCGAGATCCTCCGCGGCGACCTGAGTCAGCTGCTCGTGAATCTCGTGGGCGACGGAGCGACCTTCCGCTTCGGAGATCACGTCACCGCCCTCACTCAGGACGAGCAGGGCGTGAACGTCGAGTTTCACCGCGCCAAACCCGAGCGCTTCGATCTCGTGATCGGTGCCGACGGACTCCACTCCGGAGTGCGCGCGCTCACCTTCGGCGCCGAGTCACTCTTCCTGAAGCACCACGGCTACCGCCTCGCGACGTTCTCTCTTCCGAACGTCCTCAAGCTGAACGGCACCGCGCTCACGTACACGGTCCCCGGCCGCTCGTTGATGGTCACGCACGAGCGCGCGCAGCTCATCTTCACCGGGGCTCCACTGGGCGATGAACGTTCGGATCCCGCGAAGCTCCGCCAGTCGATCCGCGACGCCTACGCCGACGTGGGCTGGGAAACGCCCCGCATCCTCGCGGAGCTCGATCGCGCCACCGATCTCTACGTGGACGAGATCAGCACCGTGGAGCTCGACACCTTCTTCAAGGGCCGGGTCGCGCTGCTCGGTGACGCGGCGGCAGGAGGAACGCTCGGAGGCCAGGGAACTCCGCTCGCGATCGTCGGCGCGTACGTGCTCGCGGAAGAGCTGCTCGCCGCGCGCGGAGATCACGGACAGGCCTTCGCGAACTACCAGCAGCTCCTGATGCCGTACGCGAAGGAAGGGCAGAAGGGAGCGAAGAACGTCGGCCCGTTCTTCGCCCCTCGCACCAGCTGGGGGCTGTGGCTAAGGAACCAGTTCTACCGAGCATTCACCTCGAAGCTGCTCATCGGGCAGTTCGAGAAGCTCGTGAAGTCCACCGCCTCAGCCTTCCAGCTGCCCCGCTACAACTAGTTCACGGTGACCGTGTACGCGCCCGTGTCGGACACTGCATCGCCATCGACGATCACGTAGATGCTCTGCCCAGCCGTCATCGACACGCTGACCTGACTGCTCGGCAGGCCGTACCACCACGGGCTCTGGTAGTTGACGATGCCCGAGCAGACGTCCGGGGCTGACCTGGTCATGTACCACTGCAGGCCCGTCGAGCCGGAGACACGAGCGACGTTGAAGTAGTACGTGCGGCTCGTGGGAGCCGTGAACACGTAGGCCATGTCAGGCGCCGGGCAGTAGTTGGTGCCCGAGTAGCGCATGGTGAACGTGTTGGAACGGCCGACGGTGGAACCCGAAGTGACGCCGACGCCGATCGTCGACCCGATCGCCGGGTCAGCCGTGCACACGCCCGCGTTGCACGTCCCCGGGGTGGTCTGCAGGGTGCACAAGATGCTGGTGGTGCACGCGACGCCCGAGCACAGATCCGAGCAGGTGGGGCAACCCGAGCCGGTGTTCAGCCCGAAGTAGGCCTCGGTCGTGGTGTTCGCCGTCACCGACAGCGTCATCGACTGCGACTGCAACCCCGCGTCGGGCATCTTCGCGACCACCTCGTACGTTCCCTCGGGCAACGTGTTGTTGAAGGTGTACACGCCGCCCGCCACCGTGGTCGCCGTGTAGAGACCGCGCTGCACCACCACCTGCGCGCCCACCAGGCCCGCGTCGTTCGAGTCCTTCACCGTGCCCGCGATGGTGCCCGTCGGGGGAGCGCCACCGTCGGGGTTGTTGCCGATGTCGACCTCGTAGTGCGCCGCGCGGCGCGTCGAGTAGCCCAGGCTGTCGAGGCCCACCATGTGGAACCACCAGCGGCCGGGCTGCACGTTCTGGAA
>CBIHPJ010000341.1:0-9259 GCA_966211295.1 uncultured Myxococcales bacterium
CCCCGACCCTCTCCCCGCCAGGGGAGAGGGAGAAGGTGGCGGAGTGGCCGTTCTGGCGCGCTCGCTCGAGCAGCTCAGGCGTCATGCCCGGAATGCGTGACGCGTTCTCGAACTCCTGCTTCGTACTCACGTCAGAGAGCAGGGTGTTGTCGGCGCAGACCGAAGCCTTCACGCCGAGCTCGAGCCAGCGCGGCAGGGGATGCTTCGAGACGTCCTCGAAGATCCCCGTGTGCACGTTCGAGGTCGGGCACGCTTCGATCGTCACTCCGCGTTCCAGCACGAGCTCCAGCACGCGCCGATCGTCGAGCAACGTGGTGCCGTGCCCGATGCGTTGCGCATGAAGTTCCTCGATCGCGATGCGGATCTCCTCGGGCGGCCGCCCCTCACTCGCGTGCACCGTGCGGCCGATTCCCAGGTCCTTCGCGCGAGCGAAGGGCTTCCGATAGTCACTGAGGCGGAACGTCTGTGCCGGTGACGGCCCGCCGGCGAGATCGATCGCCACCACTCCCTTGCGCGTGCGCGCCAGCTCGACGTGACCCTCGAGCACTGCAGGATCCTCACCGTACAGGCCACACAGAATCAGCCCCGCGCGCCCATCGAGTCCCTCCAACGCCGCGTCGACGATCGCCCCTTCGCTCGCGCCTGCATGAAGTTGCGGAGCGAAGCGCACTTCGAGCGCGGTCACTCCGCTCGCCAGCGCGTCCTCACAGATCTCCGAAGCGATTCGCCGCACCTCGGCGGTCTGCTGAAGGAGCGAGAGCGTGAACGCGAACTTCGAGAGCGCATCGGCGAGCCCCATTCCTCGGCGGAAGAGCAGATCTTTCGGGACCTCTTTCCCCGCGCGCGCGGCGAGCTCCCGCACGGTGCTCATTCTCAAGGAGCCATCGAGGTGGAGGTGCAGCTCGGCGAGCCCGGTCATGCCCAGTCTTGGACCATGGTGTCGCCGAATCGTCGCGCGAAATCTGCGGTGGCCTACAGCGGCGTTCCACGGCGGTGACATGCGCACACTTGCTGCAACGCCACTCCGCCATGAGACGGAGACACTTCGTGAAGGGCGCGCTCGCGACGGCCGCCGTGATGGGCGTGGCGAAGTCGGCGGTGGCGGTGCCCGGCGAGATTCCCCGGCGCCCGCTGGGACGCACCGGCGAGATGGTCTCCGCGATCGGCGTGGGCGGCTTTCACCTGAGTGTTCCCTCGGAGCGAGACGCGATCACGATCGTCCGCCGCGCGATCGACTCGGGCATCACCTTCCTCGACAACTGCTGGGACTACGCCGACGGCAAGAGCGAGGAGCGCGCGGGCAAGGCGCTCCGTGACGGCTACCGTCAGCGCGCGTTCGTGATGACGAAGATCGACGGGCGCACCGCGAAGAGCGCGATGAAGCAGCTCGAAGAATCACTCAGCCGCCTGCAGACCGATCACGTCGATCTCATTCAGTTCCACGAGATCATCCGCATGAGTGACCCGGCGTTGATCTTCGCTCCCGGCGGCGCGCTCGAGGCCGTGGTGAAGGCGCAGCAGCAGGGCAAGGTGCGCTTCATCGGCTTCACCGGCCACAAGAGCCCCGCGATTCACCAGCTGATGCTGGACCAGGCCGCCAAGCACAGCTTCCGCTTCGACGCGGTGCAGATGCCGCTCAACGTGATGGACGCGCATCACGACAGCTTCGAGAGACGAATCCTCCCGCGGCTGGTGAAGGATCAGATCGCGGTGCTGGGCATGAAGCCGCTCGGTTCTCCCTTCATCCTCGACTCGAAGGCGGTCACCGCGCGGGAGTGTCTGCGCTACGCGATGAGTCTGCCGGTGAGCGTGACCATCACCGGCATCGACTCGTTCGAGATTCTCGATCAGGCGATCGACGTGGCGCGCGACTTCAAACCCCTGTCCGCCGACGCGCGTGCCGCGATCCTCTCTCGCACCGAACGGGCGGCCCGGGGTGGCACTTTCGAGAAGTACAAGTCGACGGAGATCTTCGACGGCACTACCCGGCATCCGGAGTGGCTTGGCTGACCCGCCCCGTTACTTGCCGAAGCAATGACTCCGTCGCGTTTCATCTCCACTCCGGCGACTTCTCCGCGTGAGTGGCGGCTGGCGACCTTCCTCCAGCGCGAAGATCCCCTCGCTGATGCGGTGATCGAGGCGCTCCTGCCGTTCTCGCGTGCGGAGCAGGAAGCGCTGATCGACTCCATGCTTTCCCCTCAGCCTGGCTCCTTGCCGCGCGCGCTCCGCGAGCTGCGTGACTGGTCGCACGCCGTGCCGTGGTGGTTCGACGTGCCGCGCGCCAACGTGGGGGGCGAGGTGCTCCTGCGCAACGGTCTGCTCTCGGGACTGGTGCTCGCCTTCAAGTCGCTCGTGCTCGGCTACTGCTCGCCCGCGGGGAACAAGCCGCTCGCGCTCTCAGCTCGCCTCACGACCGACGTCAATCGGCGGCTCTCGGAGACCGCCCGCTTCGTGGAGGCGGTCAGTCACCCCGACGGCGTGCGCCCCGGCAGTCCAGGCTTCGTGGCGACGGTGCGGGTGAGGCTCATTCACGCCCGGCTTCGCCACCGGCTGCGCGCGTGGCCGGGCTGGCGCGCGGCGGAGTGGGGCGCGCCCATCAATCAGTACGATCTCGCGGGCACCGTGCTGCTCTTCTCCACTTCGCTCATCGAGGGGCTGCGGCAGCTCGGCGTGCACGTCACCGTGGAAGAAGAGGAGGCCAACCTGCACCTCTGGCGCTACGTCGGACGATTGATGGGAGTCGATGACGAGTTGGCCTGCACCAGCCCGCGCGACGCCTGGTCGCTGGCCACGATGATCGAAGCCACCCAGGCGCTGCCCGATGAGGACTCACGGCGGCTCACGCACGCGCTGGTGAACGTCGCTCCTGAACGCGGGGGGCCCGCGGCGTCGATCAACTTCGGCTATGCGTTGACGCGACACCTGGTCGGCCCGAAGTACGCCGACGCCCTCGAGCTTCCTCGAAGCGCCTGGGAACTCGCGCCTTCGCTGATGAAGCACGTGGTGGGGCGAATCGATCGCGCCGCCCGCCGCGTTCCCGGAGCGAGAGCAGGTGTGCTGAAGATCGGCAGCTTCTACTGGCGGCAGGCCGTGGAGCTCACGCTGGGGAAGGCCGAAGTCGTGTTCGCGCTTCCTCTCTGAGCTCAGTGACCTCGTCCCGCCCGGCTGCCGGCATACGCCCCGTGACGGAGCGCGTGCACAAAGCCTCTCGGGATCAGCCCTCGGTTATCGAGGAAGGGCTCGAACTCGAGGCCCGGTGGATCGCCTGGCTGCAAGCGTCCCAGCGTGACCACGAGGAAGGCCGTCCACGGCCCCCACGGGCCCGGGCTCGCCTCGAGGGTCAGCGCGCGTCCTTCCTCGGTCTCATGGGCGAGCCGTTCACGGCGATCGCGACCCGGCGTGTCGGCTCCGCGCGGTGACGAGGAAGGGTAGTGCGCCGTCTCTCCGGGGATCGGATGGAGCCTCAACCACAGCTTCTCGATGCCGGGCGCGCTGAAGGGCGAGACCGCGAAGTAGTCATTGGAGAGGTAGTCCTGCACCCGCGTGGCGAAGGGCGAGAACGGCATCGTCCACGGGCGGCGAATCGTCGCCATCAGCAGGTGCTGATCGGCTTTCCCCTTCGAATCGACGAACGCGAGCGCGCAGCCCAGCACGTCGGGCCAGTGGGGTGTCTTCCAGAGCGCGCTCGAGAATCTGGCGAGCCCGTGGCCTGCGAGTCTCCTGCCCAGTGAGCCCAACGCGTCCAGCCAGGCGCCGCCCACGAGCGGGATCGCTTCCAACTTCACCCGCGCCAAATCGCCACGGGGATGAAAGGTCCGTGCGTGGCGCGCGTGGCTGACGGCTCTGAACAAGGGGGCAGAGAGTTCGCCCGCGATCGCTCCCAGCTTTTCGGAGGTGGTCATCCCCTCGGCTGGAGCATCGCGTGTGCCGCTTTAGACCGCGTCGCCGAGAATGAGCGAGTCGAGTCGCGCGAACTCGGGCGCGTGCTCGAGGAGCATCTTTGCCGCGTCCTCGGTCATCCCACTGCGCGAGACGTCGAGCTCACGCAGGCTCTCGATCAGCTTCGAATTGATGATCGCGAACACCGCCGATCGAGTCGTGAGGTCGGAGCGCAGGGTGAGGCTCTCGAGGCGCGTGTCCCTCAGTGGCTCGAGGTCCACGTTGCTGATGCCTTGTTGCCCCGAGAGGAGGGTGACCTTGCGCAGCGACGGCATCTGTCCCAGCACTGCCTTCAAGCCGAAGGGCGGGAGCGCGTCGCACGAGATCGACAGCTCCGTCAGCGACGGGAGAGAGAGCACCGCCGGGGTGATCCACTGGGCGAAGACGTTGAGGCTCGTGAGCTGCGAGAGCCCTCGTCCCACGTTCGCGAAATCGATCTCATTGCAGTTGAGAGAGAGCGAGGTGAGCAGGCGCGGCGAATGCGCTGACAAGTACCGCAGCGCGACGTCGCCCGGCCCCGCATCGATCACCAGCTCGCGCAGAAAGCGGCAGCTCGGGTGCGCGAGCGCGGGCGCGAGCTGCGTGTTCGTCCAGTCTTCCCACCGCTCCTGGGTGAGGAAGAAGTGGAGCGTGTGCACGAAGCCCCAGCGCCATTTTGCATTCGCGATGCGAATTCCGTCGGTCGCGAGCAACTCGTCTTCTCGACGCTTCTTCTCCGCGCTCGTCGACGGCGCGAGCTGGAGCGAGATCAACTCGCCGCGAGGATCTCCGGCCTGGAGGCACCAATCCCCAAGCACCGCGTAGCGCGACGCGTCGTCCGGCTGCTGGTCAATGGCCGCCTCGAGGGCGTCACGCGTAAGACTCACTCAAGTCCCCAGAACAAGTCGTGTCACACCTTTTCCTTCACTGACACCTCTGCCAGTCGCCACTTTTGTAGCGTCGTCATTTCGCCACTTTGTTGTCATGCAAAGGGTTGGTTTTATTGAGAAATGGCCTTGCGGTGTCCGATTCCTACCGGTACTACAGCGCCCGCACACGTGGGGAACGTGAGCCGACGGATCTGATCCTGGAAGCAGATCTGGAAGTAACGAAAGGGTGCCTCAATGAAGCGAATCATCAGTGCGGTGCTGGCGCTGTCATCAGTTGCGCTTGCCGCGAATGATCCCTCCACCGTTGGGAAGTCAGTTGATGCTTTCCTTTCACGCCGCGACACGAAGGCGCTCGTCGATCCACGAGGACTGAGCTCCGCGAGCCGCGCTGCTTTCGTCGGTGGCTTCGTCAGCTCCACGGAGCCGCGCCTCGGAGTGCCCACCTTCTTCTGGGCCGCGCCGCGCACCACCGAGCGCACGTACCGCGACATGGGCCTCTCGCCCTCGCAGGCCGCGCGCCGCTACCTGCTCACGCACGCCGAGCTCTATCGCGGTGAGTCGACCCGCTGGGCCGAGGCGCAGATCTCCTCGCTGCACGATCTCGGCGACGGCAGCGCGATCATCGTCACCTTCCAGCAGCGCATCGGCGGCGTCCGCGTCTTCCGCGATGAGCTCAAGGTGATCATGAACTCGAAGCTCGAGCTGATCGCGCTCTCGGGTTACCTCACGCCGCAGACGCGCCCGCTGGGCACGTTCTCGCTCGCTCCGGCCTCCGCGATCTCGTCGGCGTACCAGAAGCTCATCGGCCGCTCGCTGTTCGGCAACGAGCTGCAGTCGATGGGCATGGGCGAGGGTGGCTACGAGAAGTGGAGCCTCCAGGGTGCGCAGACTCCGGTGCGCACGCGGCCGGTGTACTTCCCGCTCCCCGAGGGCGTGGTGCCCGGCTTCTACGTCGAGCTCGACGTGCCGACCTCGGAGACCGACTCTCAGTACTTCTCCTTCGTGGTCTCGGCCGTGGATGGCGAGGTGCTCTTCCAGAAGAACCTCACCGCGGCCGATTCGTACACGTACAAGGTGTGGGCTGACGCGGCGGCTCCCTTCGTGCCGTTCGACGGCCCGCAGGGCCTCGGCGCCACCCCGCACCCCACGGCCACGCCGAACGGCTTCGACCCCGGCAACGTGCCGCAGAACATGGTCACCCTCGAGCACGCTGGTCTCTCCACGCTCGACCCCTGGCTCCCGCCCGCGGCGACGCAGACCAACGGCAACAACGTGAAGGCCTACGCCGACATCGCGCGCAACAACGGCTTCACCGTGGGCATGGATCCCATCGGCACGGCCACCTCGACCAACACCTTCGAGTACACCTACGACTTCATGGTGGGGCCGGACGCGAACGCGAACCAGCGCCAGGCCGCGATCACGCAGCTCTTCTACGACAACAACTTCTTCCACGACTGGTACTACGACGACGGCTTCAACGAGGCCGCCGGCAACGCGCAGCTGAGCAACAAGGGCCGCGGCGGTATCGCCAACGACGTGCTCCTCGCCGAGGCGCAGGACTACTCGGGCCGCAGCAACGCGAACATGTCGACCCCGTCTGACGGCGCCAGCCCGCGCATGCAGATGTACCTCTTCGATGGCTCGGGCGGCCTCACCCTCACCGCGAACACCTCCACTCCGCAGACCTTCAACGTGCTCGATGCGGACTACGGCGCGCAGGTCTTCAACTTGACCGCTCCTCTGCTTCTGGCGAACGACGGGAGCACCACGCCGACCGGCACCGCGGCCACGGGCACCGTGACCGACGCCTGCCAGGCGCTCCCCGCGGGCTTCGCCACCGGGAAGATCCTCCTCGTCGATCGCGGCGGCGGCTGCACCTTCGTGTCGAAGGCCGAGGCTGCGCAGGCGGCCGGCGCGCTCGGCGTGATCATCGCCAACAACACCCAGGGCGGTCCGATCGCGCTCTCCGGCTCGAGCCCCACCACCACCATCGCGGTGATGTCCGTCTCTCAGAACTCCGGCAACACGCTCAAGGGCCTCATCACCAGCGGCGGCGGCAACACCACCGTCACCATGAACCGCGCGATGTCGAGCGACCGCGACGGCACCATCGACAACGGCGTGGTCGCCCATGAATGGGGTCACTACATCTCGAACCGTCTGATCGGTGATGGCAACGGCCTCTCCTCGCAGCAGTCGGCCGGCATGGGCGAAGGCTGGGGCGACTTCCACGCGGGCCTGATGATCGCTCGCGAAGAAGACGCGATGGTCGCCTCGAACGCGAACTGGAACGGCACCTTCGGTCTCGCGGGCTGGGCCGGTTTCGCCGCCGACTCGCAGGCGTACTACTGGGGCTTCCGCCGCTACCCGCTCTCGGCGGACTTCGCGAAGAACCCGCTGACCTTCAAGCACATCTCCGACGGCGTGCGTCTGCCCACCGCTCCGGTTCCCGCGTTCGGCGCGAACGGCGCGGACAACTCCGAGGTGCACAGCACTGGTGAGGTGTGGGCCGCCATGTTGTGGGAGTGCTACGTGGCGATGCTGCGCGACACGCGCCGCACGTTCACGCAGAGCCAGGCGCTGACGAAGCGCTACCTGGTGGGTGCGTACAAGGCGACCCCGATGATGCCCACCTTCGTCGACGCGCGTGACGCGTGGCTCGCGGTGGCGGTGGCGAACGACCCGACGGACTTCGCGAACCTCTGGGCGGCGTTCGCTCGGCGCGGCATCGGCATGGGCGCGGTCGCTCCGGATCGCGACTCGCAGGACAACACGCCGGTCACCGAGAGCTTCACGGTCGGCAACGCGGTCACCATCACCGAGGTCAGCCTCAACGACGCCACGATGAACTGCGACCACGACGGCAACCTCGACGCCAACGAGACCGGCGTGCTCACCATTCGCCTGCGCAACACGGGCGTGGGCACGCTCTCCAGCGCGCAGGTGGCGGTCACCTCGACCACGCCGGGCGTCACCTTCCCGCAGGGCGCGATGATCGCGATGCCTGCCACCGCGCCCTTCGGCGTGGCGACCGTGACCTTCGCGGTGGCGATGGGCGACGTGGCCGGCTCGCAGGGCGGCATGTTCAACATCACCATCACCGACGCGTCGCTCGCGATGGGCCCCATCACCCATCAGGCGATGTTCCGCCTGAACTACGACGTGGTGCCGATGAGCAGCCGCCTCGACGACGTGGAGTCGCCGATGACGACCTGGACCTCCTCTTCGGATCCGCAGCTCAACACCGGCTCGAACTTCCGCATCTTCCAGTCGAGCGCGACGCAGCACTTTTGGTTCGGCCCGAACCCGGCCTCGCCTGCGGACACGTACCTCATCTCGCCTCCGCTCATCGTGGGCACCGGCGCGGCGAACATCGTGTTCAAGCACCGCTACGACTTCGAGCGCAGCTCCACCGAGTTCTTCGACGGCGCCGTGGTGGAGATCACCTCGGACGACGGCCGCACCTGGACCGACGTCGGCATGTCGTCGACGCCCGGCTACACCGGCACGCTCACCACCTCGCAGAACCAGAGCGCCAACCCGCTCATGGGTCAGCGCGCGTTCGTCGGCAAGAGCGCCGGTTACCCCACGTTCAACACCGAGACGATCGACCTCGGCACGCGCTTCGCCGGCCAGACGATTCGCCTGCGCTTCCGCATCGGCGCCGACGACGCGGCCGCCGCGAAGGGCTGGGAGATCGACGACGTGCTGATCAACGGCATCACCAACAAGCCGTTCACCAGCGTGACTTCGGATCCGAACACCTGCACCAACGGCGCGCCGACCGCGACCATCGGGCCGAACATCGAGGTGAACGAGCGAGAGAACGTGACCTTGGTGGGCGGCGGTACGGATCCCGATGGCGACACCGTCACCGTGACCTGGACGCAGCTCAGCGGCCCGATGATCACGATCAACGGCGCGACCTTCACGGCGCCGAACGTCGACGCCGATACGGCGATCACCCTGCAGATGGTGGTGACGGATGGCCGCGCGGTGACGATGCCGCTCGAGCAGACGGTGCTGGTGAAGAACGTGAACCGCCGCCCGGTGGCCACCGTTCCCGCGACCATGGAGGTGATGATGGGCGACGTCGTCACCGTGCTCGGCTCGGGCGCTGACGAAGATGGCGAGCCCATCACCTACGAGTGGAGTCAGGTCAGCGGTCCCACCGTGGAGCTCACGGGCGCGACGGCGGATGACGTGGTGTTCACCGCTCCGCAGGTGGCGAACAGCGAGGTGGTGAAGCTGCAGCTGATCGTTCGCGATCGCACCGAGGCTTCGGATCCCGCGGTCGTCGATGTGGTGGTGAAGAACCCGAACCCCATCGTCGAGCAGCCGAAGCCCATGGGCTGTGGATGCATGACGGGAATTGAGCTGCTGCCGCTCGCCGCGCTCGGACTGCTGTTCCGCTCGCGTCGTCGGCGTAACTAATTCGCCCCTCTCCC
>CBIHPJ010000342.1:0-9242 GCA_966211295.1 uncultured Myxococcales bacterium
GATCCGATCTCCCTCCCGGCACTGCGTGGGTGCAGGGACGATGGACGTTCCAAGCGAACTTCACCGTCACGCTGCGGAGCGTCCGATGATTGACGCTCGCCCCTCACCCCGACCCTCTCCCCGCTCCGCAGGGAGAGGGAGAATTGGGCTCTTCGTCGTGGTCCTCAGCAGCTGCCTCGATCTCAATCCGCGCGCGCAGACGTGCACCAACTCGAACGGCACGCCGATGTCGGGAGCGACGTGGCACACGCAGATCGCTCCGCTGATGGCGAGGAAGTGCATGTCGTGTCACCAGGCCGGTGGAAACGCGCCGATGGGCCTCGACACCTACGCGAAGGTGAAGGGGCTCAAGTCGCTGGTGCGCGATGCGGTTGAGACGCGGCGCATGCCGCCATGGCCTCCTGCTCCCTGCTGCGCGGAGTACGAGAATCCCGCGAAGCTGAGTGACGATGAGCGCACGCTGTTGCTCTCGTGGATCGACGACGGCGCGCCTGAAGGAACGGTGCAGGCCGCTCCCGCGATTCCGACGCGGCCGGTGCTCGACGCGGACACCGTGCTCACGATGCCCGAGGAGTACACGCCGGTCGCGGTGAGCAACTCCGAGGACACGCGCTGCTTCCTGCTCGAGACGGGCTTCACTGAGACGCGCTTCGTCACCGGCATCGACATCAAGCCTGGCGTGCGCGAGCAGATGCATCACTCGCTGGTGCTCACCGTCGGCGCTGCGGATGTCTCGAAGCTCACCGCGCTCGACGACGCGTCATCTGGACCTGGCTGGAGTTGTCCCGGTGGATTGCTCGGATCGATCAAGAGCGGACTGGGCGGGAGTTTCTTCGAGCCGCAGCGCTTCGAAGGTCGGGGCTTCCAGGTCGATCCCGGAGATCGCGTGGTGCTCACCATGCACTACTCGCTGCCCGCGGCTGGAGGATTCAAAGCCGACAAGACCTCGGTGCAGCTGAAGACGCAGAAGGATCCGGTGACGCCGATCGTCACGTTGAGCGTCTACAACCCGGCGTGGCTGGTGGGCGGCATGCCGATCGCTGCTGACGCTCCGAGCACGATCTTCAGCTGGGCCGATGCACCCGCGCGACTCGCGGGTGGAGCGACGTTCGATCTCCACGCGGTGAACCTGCACATGCACGAGCGCGGGAAGCGCGGCGGACTGTGGATCATGCGGGAGAACGGCACGCGCGAATGCCTGCTGCAGATCGATCGCTGGAACCACGCCTGGCAGGGCGATTACCGGCTCGCGCAGAGCGTGAAGTTGATGCCGCGGGACCGCTTGCTGGTGGAGTGCGAGTTCGACAACACCTCGGTCACCCAGCGGGTCATTGACGGCGTGAAACAGACGCCACGCGCTCTCAACTGGGCGGAAGATCAGGAGATGTGCGTCGGTTTCGTGACCGCCACCCTTTCCCAATAAGGGAGACGGTCAGCGAAACAGCGTTACATCCGGTCACAAATTCACTGCCACGTGTTCGTCCGATACTCCCGGCATGACCACGGTTCAGGCGGCACGTTCACGTACCTCTTCGGCGTCGTCGTCTTCTCGGCTTCAGCAGGGTTCCTCCGGCGCGGCGGTGAAGGAGCTGCAGGGCCTCCTCAAGAGCCTCGGCCTCTACACCGCCAACGCTGACGGCAAGTTCGGTCCGATGACCGACGCCGCGGTCCGCAAGTTTCAGAAGAAGTATGGCCTCACCGTCGATGGCTGGGCGGGTCCGCAGACGCTGGCCAAGATGCGCGCGGTGGCGAGTGCCCCCAAGCCTGCTGCGCCGAAGCCTCCTGCTGCATCGACTCCTCCGGCCGCCGCTGGCGGGAAAATGGTGCTCGGTTCGAGCGGCCCCGAGGTGAAGGAGCTCCAGCTGCGCCTCAAGGCGCAGGGTTATTACAACGGAAACATCGGCGGGAACTTCGGGCCTGGTACCGAGGCCGCGGTGAAGGCCTTTCAGCGCGCGAACCGGATGACGGTGGACGGCTGGGCGGGTCCGCAGACGATGGCGAAGCTGCGCGGCACCTCGTCGACGACTCCGACGACTCCGACCTCTCCGACAGCACCCACTGCGCCTGCGAGCGGCGGCGGCAAAGTGCAGTCGGCGATCCAGTGGGGCCTGACTCAGCTCGGCGCGCCGTACGTCGGTGGTGCCAGCCCCTTCCGCTTCGGCACCCAGCCCGGCAACGGCAAGACCTACCAAATGGCGGGTCAGAGGGCGTACGTCTCTCCCGCGGGCGTCATCGGCTACGACTGCTCGGGCTTCGTGACGGCGATGTTTCGCAAGGTGGGCGTCGATCTCGCCGCACGGCCCGGCGCCAGCAGCTCTGCGATGAAGGCCGGCCTGCCGTCGGTGCCTAAGAATGCTCTGCAGCCTGGAGACTTGTTGGTGAAGAACGGCCACGTCGTCATCTACATCGGCGACGGCAAGGTCCTCCAGTCATCGCCGTCGGGAGTCAACGTGGCCAGCGCGAGCTCGTTCCTCAACGACCCGAGCTACTCGGGTCACCGTGTTCCGCTCCCGTAAACTGAGCGCTTCTGGCCTGAGGGCTGCAATTCCAGTCGTCCATGCCGACGCGCGTGGATGACCGGACACAGGTACTGCTGGTTTCACTCAAGACTGAGGCGCAGCTGCTGAAGGCGTGGATCGAACGCCGCGCTGAGCTCGCTCAACGGAGGCGCGATGGGCCGACTGATGCCCTGCGCCACCGGGTGGGTTTGCTGGAGAAGGAAGTCCCTCGGCTCGAGCGCGAAGTGGCCGGCCTCGAAGGCACGGTGCGGACGCTGTCGACTCCGCGTCCGCCGTTCGTGAGTTGGATCTCTGGCGTCGTGCGCGGAGTGGGCCTGGTGATCGCGGCGCTGCTCTGGGTGATGGGCGTGCTCGCGGCGACTCCGAATGCGCGGGCGGATGATCCCCTGAGATTGGCGGCGATGCTCGGCGTCGTCGCGGTCGTCGCGCTCTGGCGGAGGTGATCACATGACGACTGAACTGACTGAGCTGAAGGCGGAAGTGGCTGAGCTGTGGGCGAAGTACCGGAAGGAAGAGCCGAGAGTCTTCGAGGACGATTCACGGCGGGAATTGGCGGCCCTGAATCGGACGTTGGAGACGAAGCGGAAGGCGCTGTCTGATCGCAGCGCGTCGTTGCGCTCAGAGCTCGACGCTCATCGTCGGCGCGCGTCGCGGCTGTCTCCGGTGGTGCGCGTGTTCGGAGGGATCATCGGAGCGGCACTCACTACGGCGATCGTGATCACGATGGCTCAGGATATTGCTGAGCAGTCGATCGGGCTCACCGCAGGGCAGGGACTCGTGATCCTCTGCTTCTCGCTGCTGATCACGGGGCTCGCGGTGTCGAAGACTGATCGCTGAGCTCTGAGGGGACGGAGCGTTGCAGTTGAAGCTCCTTGCTCGCCTCGTTCAGGCCCTCAATCGCGCGACTTTCTGTGACTCGGGGGCCGAAGCTTCGGTCACTTACAAATAATGGGACCAGGGTCCCATTTCTTGCGAGTGAACGACTCGAAGCGGAGTCATCTCGTCAAGGAGCGTCCGAAATCGAGAGGCCTCGCCACGATGAGCACGATGTCGGTCTCTCGACCGACCACGCACCTCAAAGCTCAGCCGTTCGCGAGCAACCGCGCCCTCAATTGCTGATCGCGCTTCATCCCGCGCTCCTTCGCTTTCCGCTTCTCTTCTTCACGATCGTGCGGCGGCGTG
This sequence comes from uncultured Myxococcales bacterium, assembly GCA_966211295.1. GTDB lineage: Bacteria > Myxococcota > Myxococcia > Myxococcales > Myxococcaceae > Archangium_A. The sequence continues at coordinate 3,702 of CBIHPJ010000342.1, forward strand.
TGCACCTCGAGCGCGTCGAACAACTCGACCGTCGCCTTCATCACCTTCTCCACCGCGCGCTCGAACGCCTTCTCATTCACCTTCGCAGGCTTCTGCATGCCCGAGAGCTTGCGGACGTACTGCAGCGCCGACGCGTGAATCTCATCGCGCGTGGCGGGGGGAGCGAAGTTGTGAAGCATTCGAATGTTGCGGCACATGACGAACGACCTCCGGGTGAGTGCCCTGAAGAATAGCCCATGGGTTTCTGGGGCTGATCCGCTCTCCGCAGGGCCAACCCCGCGAACCGCCCTGCCTCAGCTGGGAGGTGCGTGCTTTGCACAAAGCCGCCCACCCTATGGATCGCCTCAGAATTCTGAGCCTCGTCGTCGTGTGCGCGCTCGGCGGCTGCCGGGAGAACCTGGTGTCCGGCAGCGACGGTGAGCTGCTGGTGCAGCCCGCGCGGGTCGATTTCGGACAGCGCTGGGTCGGCTATCGCGGCACGCGCACCCTCGAGCTCCAGAACACCGCGCGCATGGCGATGGACGTGACGCTCGAGCTGACTGCTCCGTTCGATGCAGTGGCGTCAGTGCGCGTGGGCGGCGGCGAACGAATCGAGGTCGAGCTCGGAGTGACCGCGGCGCAGCTCGGGGTCACCGAAGGCACGCTCCTGGTGAGCGCGAACGGAGTCACGCAGACGGTGCCGCTGCGCGCCGATGCGGTGCAGCCTCCGACCTGTGAAGTGCGCGACTGCAGAACTGTCGTCTTCAATCCCGTCACCGGTGCGTGTGACGAAGCGCTCTCCGCCGACGGCGCGGGGTGCGGCGCGACGAATCAGTGCATCAGCAACGGCGTGTGCATGGCGGGCCAGTGCGTGGGCGAGGCGCGCGACTGCAATGACGGCAACACGTGCACCAGTGACGCGTGCGTGGCCGCCACCGGCTGCGTGCATGAAGCGGTGGTGTGCCCGAGCTCGCTGCGCGCGTGCGAGGTGCCGATCTGCGTGCCCGAGACCGGCTGTGGTTTCGCTCCAGCGGTCGATGGTGTCTCGTGTGGATCGAACGACTGCGTCACCGCGCAGGTGTGCATCAGCGGCCAATGCGTGGCACGTCCTTCTCCCGACGGCTCGCAGTGCAGCCCGGCGACGAGCTGCCGCGGTCCGGGCACCTGTCATCAGCAGGCGTGCGAGCTCCCCGAGCCGACGCAGCTGCAGCCGGCGTGGCGCTATGCACCGGAAGACGGCAACACGCTGATCTTCTCGGGCGCGGTCGACGACTTCGGAAATCTCTACGCGACGGAAGTCGGCCGGAACGTTCGCAACGCCAACGGGAACAACGACAACAGCGGCAGCGGTCCCGGCGGCACGCAGCAGGCCGGAGTCCCCGCGTTCGACGGCGAGGATCGCAACAGCATCCCGATTCCGACGTACCTGGTCTCGCTCACTCCCTCGGGCGCGTTGCGCTTCAAGGTAACGATCGTGACCGACTGCGCGGCGTGTGAGTTCGGCATCAGTTACGCGATCGACTCCGCGGGACACCGCATCTTCTTCAATGCGAAGGGCGCCACGCAGGCGCGCAGCACGGACGATGGTCATCCGTTGTGGTCGACCGATCCGACCGCGGGACTGCCGGCGTTCGACCTGCGCTCCGATGGCGGCGCTGCGTTCTACACCTCGCCTCCGATGCTGGTGGGGAACGACGGCGTCGGCATCCCCGTGATGGAGGGCAACCAGGATCACCACGCCTACGTTCAGGTGTTCGATCGCGCGTCGGGATCGTTCCGCTGGCAATTTCACCGCAAGGGCCACACCTACGGCACGGGCGTGACGTCGAGCGGTGAGCTGTGGACCTCGTCGGCGAACTGCTGGGCGCCCGCGGGCGAGATGGCGCGCGTGAATGGCGCCGGGCAGACGCAGAGCCTCAAGTTCGTGCCGTGGATTCCATCGATCTACGGAGACGCCGTCGCGATCGGCACCGCGAGCGGTTCGATGCACTCGCTCAACTCCACGCTCGATCTGACGGATCTCTCCACCATCACCACCGCGGGTCCAGGCTCGGTACCGTTGATCACCGGCCAGCAGCTGATGCTCTTCGACGGCGCAGCGCGCGTGCTCACTTCCGTGAACCTCACGAGCGGCGCGACCGCGTACTCGTACAACGGAGTGATCGGCAACGCGGTCGACTTCGAGCTGCTGCGCGATGGCGGCGTAGCGTGGACCGCGCAGATCCCCGATGCGGGCGTGCTCGGCGCGATCAACTCGCGCGGTGAAGAAGTGCTGCACTGCCCACTCGCCACCACGGTGGAGAGCGCGACCGCGATCATCCGCGGCAAGGCGTATGTCTTCTCGCAAGGCGAGATCGTCGCGTACGACGTGCCCGGCCTCGACGTGGAGACCAGCGGCTGGGTCTCTCGCTACGGCTCGCTGCAGCGCGCCTACCGCGCACGCTGACGTTTGCTCCCTCTCCCTGCGGAGCGGGGAGAGGGTCGGGGTGAGGGGCGAGAAGGTCTTCGTCGAAACGCGCTCAGAGCTTGGTCAGCAGTGCGCGAAGACGCCCCTCACCCCTGCCCCTCTCCGCGCTGCGCAGGGAGAGGGAGAAAGAGAGTCAGACCTTCTCGGCCTGAGCGCGGCCGAACAAGCCCTCGGGCCGGAACAGCAGCACGACGATCAAGAACCCGAAGGCCACCGCGTCACGCCAGCTCGACGCCGTGTAGCCGACGATGAACTCTTCGCAGAGACCGAGGAGCAACGCGCCCACCACCGCTCCCGGAAGATTCCCGATGCCGCCGATCACCGCCGCGACGAAGGCCTTGAGGCCGACCATCACGCCCATCAGCGGCTGAATCGACTTGTCCTTGATCGCGTAGAGAATTCCCGCGCCCGCGGCGAGCGCGCTGCCGAGCATGAACGTGCCCGCGATGATGCTGTCCACGGGAATGCCGAGCAGCCCGGCCACCTTGTGATCGTGGGAGACCGCGCGCATCGCCTTGCCGAAGCGCGTGCGGAACACGAGGTACTGCAGGCCCGCCATCAGCGCGATCGCGATGAGGAAGCTGATCACCTGCCAGTTCCAGATGATCACCTCGTTGTCGCCGAGCACGAACCACTCCGACGGAGTGATGATCGCGGGGAAGCGCCGCGAGGCCGCGCCGGGCAGCACGGTGATGTTGCCGCCACCGACGTTGAACGAGAGGTCCAGCTGGAAGCCGTACGAGAGCGCGAAGCTGATTCCGATCGCGGTGATCAGCGAGGTGAGGCGCGGCTTGTCACGCAGCGGCCGATACGCGAACCGCTCGATGAAGAATCCAAACGCAGCACAGAAGGTGAGCGAGACCGCGAAGACCAGCAGCGCCGCGGGGACGCTCCCCAGGTGCTCGCGGCCGAGCAGAAACGCCACCGCGTAGCCCACGTACACGCCGACCATCATCACGTCGCCGTGGGCGAAGTTGATGAGCTTCAGCACGCCGTAGACCATCGTGTAGCCGAGCGCGACGAGGGCATAGATGGTGCCCGCGGCAAGCCCGTTGATCAGGTGCTGAATGAATTCGTACATCGCGAAGGCTTAGGGCGAGATCGTGTCGACGTACTTGAACTTGCCGCCGTCGACCTTGAGCACCACGGCCGGCTTCACCGGGTTGCGGTGCTCGTCGAGCGTGATGGTGCCCGCTACGCCGGGGAAGTCCTTGGTCTGCGCGATCGCCTCGCGGATCGCCGGGCCCGAGAGATCAGGAGCGCGCTTCATCGCGTCGATCGCCACCCGCGCCGAGTCGTAGCCGAGGGCGGCGAGCGAGTCGGGCACCGTGTTGAACTTCGCCTGGTACTTCTTGATGAAGTCCTGCACGCGGGGCGACGGGTCGTCAGCCGAGTAGTGGTTCGACACGTAGCTGCCCTCGACCGCCTGGCCGCCGAGCTCGAAGAGCTTCTCGGAGTCCCAACCGTCGCCGCCCATCATGGTGGTCTTGAGGCCGAGCTCCTTCGCCTGCTCGGCGATCAGCGCGACGTCCTGGTAGTAGCCGGGCACGTACACGCCGTCGGGCTTCAGCTTCTTCACGTTGGTGAGCTGCGAGCGGAAGTCGGTGTCGCCCTTCGAGTAGGCGATCACGCCGACGATGCTGCCGCCCATCTCGGTGAACTTCTTCTGGAACACCTCGGTGAGGCCTTCCGAGTACGCGCTCTTCTTGTCGGTGAGGATCGCGACCTTCGCGAACTTCAGGTTGTCGTGCGCGTAGCGCGCCATCACGAAGCCCTGGAAGGGATCGATGAAGCACACGCGGAAGATGTAGTCGCCGACCTCGGTCACCTTGGGGTTGGTGGAGGAGGGCGAGATCATCGGGATCTTCGCTTCCTGCGCCTTGGGGGCCATCGCGAGCGAGTTCGACGACGCGACCTCTCCGAGGATCACCACGACCTTGTCCTGGGTGATCAGGCGCGTGGTGGCCGAGGCCGCCTCCTCGGGCTTGCTCTGATCGTCGTACACGCGCACCGCGAGCTTCTTGCCCTTCACGCCGCCAGAGGCGTTCGCCTCGTCCAGCGCCAGCTCGATGCCGTTGCGGGTCGAGATGCCGAACGCGGCCTCGCTGCCGGTGAGTGAGCCGACTTCGCCGAGGAGAATCACGTCGCCTTCGGCCGGCTTCGCCTCGGTGGGCTTGGCTTCGGTCGGCTTGGCTACTTCTTTCCCGTCGGGCGGCTTGGTCTCAGCCGTGGGCTTCTTCTCGCAACCGGACAGCAGTGCCACGGCCGCGAACGCTGCAAAGAGGGAGACGCGCATGGGCGCTTTGTAGGGCTATGAAGCCTGTATTCCAAGGGGGAAGGCAGAGGAGGGGCGACTTCGAGGCGGGCGCTCGCGTGCCGCGCGAAGAACCGGAACCTCAGCTCTTCGGGTGGAAGTGGCCCGCGAAGCAGCTCTGATCAGCGCGCCACGAAGATCACGATCAGCGCGAGCGGGGTGAACAGCAGCCGCGCACCCTCGATGGCCTTCGCCCAGCTGCGTCCTTCCACCAGAGCAGGGAGCGAGACCACGCTGAGCACCACCACCAGCAACGCGGCGATCTTCGAGGTCCAGGTGAGCGTCCCGCCGAGGAGCAGAAAACAGAACACGCCTCCCAGCAGCACCAGCCAGTTCACCAAGGCGTAGCGCACGGTCGCGGGGCTCGAGGTCGGATCGTACTTGCGGGAGAAGTCGCGCTTGAGCGCCTCGCCCATCCACTCCGGCCGCCACGCGGGCGAGGCGAAGAACACCTTGAACGCATCGAGCTTGGTGGGCGCGCGACGCGCGAGGCGGAAGAGATCCACGTACGTCTCCACCTGCGCCCAGAGCACGTTGTACGAGTTGAGCGGCCGCGTGGTGCCGTACACGCACGGCTCGGTCTCGGGCTCCCAGGTGCCGAAGAGGCGATCGAACAGCGAGAACGTGCCCGCGTGGTTCTTGTCGAGGTACCGCGGGTTGATCGCGTGGTGCACTCGGTGAAGCGCGGGCGTGTTGATGATGCCCTCGAGGAATCCCAGCTTCGGGATGAGCTCGGTGTGAATCCAGAATTGGTAGAGCGTGGTGAGCCCGAGGATCACCG
>CBIHPJ010000343.1:0-9238 GCA_966211295.1 uncultured Myxococcales bacterium
GACGCTCGCCGACGCGGTGAAGGCCGTGCGCGCGCGCGGCACCTTCATGCAGGACGCGGTTCCCGCCGGTGTCGGCGCGATGGCCGCGGTGCTCGGCGTTCCCGCGGAGAAGATCGCGGAGATCTGCACGCAGGCGGTGCAGGGTGTCCCCGGTGAAGTGGTCAGCTGCGCGAACTTCAACGATCCCCAGCAGACGGTGATCGCCGGTCACGCGAAGGCGGTCGAGCGCGCGAGCGAACTGCTGAAGGCCGCGGGCGCGAAGCGCGTGGTTCCGCTCCCCGTGAGCGCGCCCTTCCACTGCGCGCTGATGCAGCCGGTGGTCCCGCGGCTGAGCGGCGTGCTCGGTACGTTCAAGAATCCGATCGTCCCGGTGGTGAGCAACGTCGAGGCCGCTCCGAACAGCGACGGCGCTCACATCAAGGAGCTGCTGCTCAAGCAGGTCACCGGCTCGGTGCGCTGGGTGGAGAGCGTGCAGGCGATGGAGAAGGCCGGCGTGACGAAGATCGTCGAGCTCGGACCTGGCCGCGTGCTGTGCGGTCTGGTGAAGCGCATCGCGAAGTCGATTGAGCTGCTCAACGTCGAAGATCCCGCCAGCCTCGAGAAGACGCTGGCTGCGCTCGGGGGCGCGTGATCCATGGCTGACTTCAACAACAAGGTCGCACTCGTCACTGGTGGTTCGCGCGGTATCGGCCGGGCGATCGCGCTCGAGCTGGGCAAGCGCGGCGCCACGGTGGTGATCAGCTACGCGGGCAACGAGGCCGCGGCCACCGAGACCGTGAAGGCGATCACCGACGCGGGCGGCAAGGCCAAGGCGATCCGTTTCGACGTGGCCGACTCCGAGGCGTGCAGCAACGCCATCGAAGAGATCGTGAAGGAGTTCTCGCGCCTCGACGTGCTGGTGAACAACGCCGGCGTCGCGATCGACGGGCTCCTGATGCGCTTCAAGGACGCCGACTGGGACAAGACGATCGACACCAACTTGAAGGGCGCCTTCATGCTGATGCGCGCCGCTTCGCGCCCGATGATGAAGCAGAAGGGCGGGGCGATCGTGAACGTCTCGTCGATCGTCGGCGAGATGGGCAACGGCGGCCAGGCCGCTTATTCCGCGTCGAAGGCCGGCCTGCTCGGCCTCACCAAGTCGGTCGCGCGTGAGCTCGCCAGCCGCAACATCCGCGTGAACGCGGTCACTCCAGGCTTCATCACCACCGACATGACGAACGCGCTGTCGGCGGAGCTGAAGGAAAAGATGTCTGCAGCAATTCCATTGTCTCGCATCGGGAACGCGGAAGAAGTCGCCTCCGCCGTCGCGTTCCTCGCTTCAGACGCAGCCTCGTACATCACGGGCGAAGTCCTGAAGGTCAACGGCGGCATGTACATGTAGTTTTGGACTGTTTTTTCAAAGTTGGTAGCGCTCGTGCCCTGTGGTACGCGCCACGCAATTCTCACCCCGCAACACTTCACCGATAGGAAATTGTTCACATGACGGCCACCAACATCGAAGCCAAGGTCAAGTCGATCATCGCCGACCAGCTCGGCGTGAGCGAAGACGAGATCAAGATGGAGTCTTCGTTCATCGAGGATCTCGGCGCCGACTCCCTGGACATCGTCGAGCTCGTGATGGCGATGGAAGAGGAGTTCGAGATCGAGATCCCCGACGAGGAGGCCGAGAACATCAAGGCCGTCGGTGACGCCATCAACTACATCAACACCCACAAGAAGTAAGACTGGGTGAACGTCCTGCTTGAGGTCGGCGTCCGCGTTCGCGGCGTCGCGTTATAGGCAGGGACAGATCGCCCGGGTGAACCCCGGGCGAGTCGTTTTGAAGCTCGGAGATTGCGATGAACGCTCCACGCCGCGTGGTGATTACAGGTACGGGTCTGATCTCTGCCCTTGGGACGGGCACCGAGAAGAACTGGCAGGCGCTCCTGGCCGGCCAGTCGGGCATCGGCCGCATCACCAAGTTCTCCCAGCCCAAGCTCAAGGTGAACATTGCGGGTGAAGTGAAGGACTTCAATCCGACCGACTTCCTCGATCACAAGGAAGCGCGCCGCATGGATCCGTTCTGCCAGTTTGCGCTGGCGACGGCCGAGATGGCGATGCGCGAGAGCGGCCTGCCCGTCGGCAAGGAGAAACCGGGCGGCTACGACCCCGAGATGGTGGGCTGCATCGTCGGCTCGGGCATCGGCGGTCTCCAGTCGTTCGAGGAGAGCCACGCTTCGGGCATGGTCAAGGGCTTCGATCGCATGTCGCCCTTCTTCATCCTGAAGATGATCTCCAACATGGCGCCTGGGCGGATCTCCATGCGCTACAACTTGAAGGGCGCGAACTGGGGCCCGGTCTCGGCGTGCAGCACGTCGGCGCACGCGATCGGCGAGGCCTTCCGGCAGATCAAGTGGGGCGAGCTCGACGCGGCCCTCGCTGGCGGCGCTGAAGCGGCGATCACCCCGATGGGCATCGGCGGCTTCGAGGCGATGCGCGCGCTGTCTGAGCGCATCGACGATCCCACCACCGCGAGCCGGCCGTTCGACAAGGACCGCGACGGCTTCGTGATGGGTGAGGGCGCGGGCATCGTGGTGCTCGAGGAGTACGAGTCGGCCAAGGCTCGCGGCGCGAACATCCTCGCGGAGATCGTGGGCTACGCGGCCAACAGCGACGCGCACCATGAGACGGCTCCCGCTCCTGAGCACGAGGGCGCGCAGCGCTGCATGCGCCAGGCGCTCCGCTCGGCGAACCTGAAGCCGGAAGACATCGGCTACATCAACGCGCACGGCACCTCGACCCCGTTCAACGATCTCCACGAGAGCAAGGCGATCAAGCGCGTCTTCGGAGAGCACGCGAAGAAGCTGATGGTCTCGTCGACCAAGTCGATGATGGGCCACATGCTCGGCGCGTCGGGCGGCGCGGAGGCGATCATCACCGCGCTCTCGCTCCACCGCGGCGTGATCCCGCCGACCATCAACCTGAAGAACCCCGACCCCGAGTGCGATCTCGACTACGTGCCCAACAAGGCGCGCGAAGTGCGAGTGAACTACGCGATGTCGAACTCGTTCGGCTTCGGCGGCACGAACGCGGTGTTGGTGCTCCAGCGCGCCAAGTGATGCGCCACCCCTTTTCCTGGGGACGCTGCACCTCGGCACCGCTTCGCGGCGCCGCGAGACGGTTCGCGCTCGGGCTGTTCTCAGTTTTCATGCTGGGATCGGCCTGCGTGACGCCGATCACCTTCGATCAGGCCAAGCAGCGGGTGATGTTGCGAGCCTCGTTCGAGTTCTCGTGCCCTCCGGACAAGCTCGGCGTGCAGGAGCTCGCTTCAGATGAAGCAGGGCCGATCTACCTGGGCGTGACGGGCTGCAATCGCCGCGCGGTCTACGTGCGGCTCAGCACGGGCTCAGGTTCGCTCTACCTGAACGACACGGTGCCGCTGACTGATGCGCGCCCGTCCGACGTGGTGGCTCCATGAGAAAGCTCGTGCTGTTGGCGATGCCGTTGGTGTTCGCTGGTTGTTCTACGCCGCTCGCGCAGCTCAAGACCGAGCTCGGCCGTCGGTCCTCTGACGTGATGAGCTGCCCCGAAGAGAAGCTGAAGTACGAGGAGCTCGATCGCCTGATCAGCTCCACCAGGGTGAAGGTCACCGGCTGTGGCAGGGACGTGACCTGGAAGCTGGTCGAGAGCCGGTGGGTGAAGGCTGCTCCGGGCGAGCCGATTCGCTGAGCGTGCGCTAGACAGTCCCCATGGCCACGATCGCGATTGCTTCGGATCACGCAGGGGTGGGGTTGAAGGCTGAGCTGGTGAGCGAGCTGGGAAAGCTCGGTCACCCGACGCTGGACCTGGGACCCAATGACACCAGCTCGGTGGATTACCCGGACTACGCCACCAAGGTGACGTCCGCGGTGAACGAGAAGCGCGCGAGCCTCGGCATTCTGATCTGCGGCACCGGCACCGGCATGTCGATCTCGGCGAACAAGGTGCACGGCATTCGCGCCGCGCTCTCGCGCACCGAGTTCGAAGCGCGCATGGCGCGGCAACACAACGACGCGAACGTGCTGTGCCTCGGCGCGCGCGTGACGGGTGCCTCGCTCGCGCTGGAGATCGTGAAGGCGTTCCTCGCCGCCTCGTTCGAGGGCGGGCGTCACGCGAAGCGCGTGGAGAAGATCACCGAGCTGGAGGCGAAGCGATGAAGCGACTGCTCCTGGGCGCCGCGTTGGCGGTGCTCGCGTCTGCCTGCCGCACTGAGATTCAGCCGATCGTGAAGGGCGATGCTCAGGCGCGCCGCGGGGTGACCCGTGGCCCTGCCGAGTGCCAGGTGCGCGACTACCCGCTGGCGACCGACGTGCCTTCGGGCGCGAAGAGCCTCGGGCGCGTGAAGGTCGATCGCCAGGACTCCGAAGAGGCGACGTTCGAGCTGCTCCGCAAGAAGGTGTGCGAGCTGGGCGGCGACGCGATGAGCCAGATGCAGTGGATTCGCGCGGCGGGTGCGTCGGTGGCTGATCCTCCCATCGAGCTCGAAGGCCACGCCTGGGCGTTGAAGGACTAACCTTCAAAAGCAGAGATCAAAAGTACAGCTGTGCGAGCACGCGCACCTGGTGCCGGCCGTTGCCTCCGCGCCCGTCGTCGAGCCAGAAGTAATCGGCCATCAGCTTCAGATCGTGCTTCACGAAGAACACGTTCACCCCACCGCCGATCTCGCGGTTGCGCACGAACGTCGGATCCGTACCCGCGAACGGCTGCAGATCTCCATAGCGCGCCGCGAACTCGAGCCACGGCGTGGCGAACATGCCCGCCTGCGCGAACCAGCCCCAGCCTGAGCGCGAGTACTCGGTGAGGGTCGCTCCATTGACGACGCCGGTGCGCGAGTCGGTGTCGGCCTGGCGTACGTACACTTCGGCGAGCAACGAGAACCCGTGCCACTTCACGTGAACGTCGCCGGTGCCGTGCGTGTAGTCGAAGCCGCCGGGCAGCTTGTACGGCGTGCCGTAGGTGCTCCTGGGCCGCGGGGTTTCGTTGTTGCGCGCGATGCCGCCGCCGATCGCGAGACGGAATTTCGAAGAGCGCTCGATGTCGCCTTCGACCTTCTCATCGAGCCCGCCGAAGGGGTGGAAGCTCACGCGCGCGGTGTAGAGCAGGCCGATGTTGGTGCCGATGCGGTTGCGGCCGTCGCCCTGCCAGATGCCCACCGCGTACTTGAGGCGCTTCCCCCAGCCGAACAGATCGTCCGAGAAGAGGAGGAAGCCGATGTCGCGATCGAGGTTCAGCTCGAGCGTGGCGAGCGAACGATCGACCAGCTGCAGGCTCGAAGACGAGACCACGCGCTGCACGTCGAACGGCACCTTCATCTGGCCCACGCGCAGCGAGAGATCGCGCCACCCATTCCACTGGACGTAGAGATCGCGGATCGGGTTCGGCGCGTCGGCCTCGAGGTCGTTGGCTGAGAAGCCCAGGTGCATCACCCACGAGAGGTGCCAGGGCAGGTCGCCCTTGAGGATCAGTCGCGCGCGGCGCACCACGAACTGGTTGGAGCGCACCGCATCGCTGCCGGGCGTAGGCACCAGCACGGTCGCCTGCAACTGCATGCGCCCCCGCAGGTTCAGGCTGAACTCACCTGAGCGAACGGTCACGCCTTCCCCGAACTTCGCGCCGAGCTCGATCTTCGGGGCAGGTGCCTCGGGAGCGGAGGGCGGCGGTGACGGCTCAGTCACGGCCGTCACGCCGGCGTCACTCGGCGTTCCCGGGTCGATGAACTCTTCCGCGGAAGCCACGCTGGAGATGACGGCGAGGCACCAAATCAGGGGACCCAGTCTCATGGCGGGGCGGAATATGGGGCCCCTCGTTCGAACCCGCGACGTCTTCGTCACAAGTACGTGACGAAGTGACTCTTGAGGCTCCGCGCCTTTGGGGCTACGCGCACGGCATGGAGAACACCGCTACCCTCAAGCAGGTCGATCCCGCCATCGCAGCCCTCGTGCAGTCGGAGACTCGGCGCCAGGAAGAAGGCCTCGAGCTCATCGCGAGCGAGAACTTCGTGAGCCCCGCCGTGCTGGAAGCCGCCGGCACCGTGCTCACCAACAAGTACGCCGAGGGTTACCCCGGCAAGCGCTACTATGGTGGCTGCGAAGAGGTCGACAAGGTGGAGCAGCTCGCCCTCGACCGCGCGATGCAGCTCTTCGGCGCGCAGGCGGCCAACGTGCAGCCGCACTCCGGCAGCCAGGCGAACATGGCCGCGTACATGGCGCTCATGAAGGTGGGCGACACCATGCTCTCGCTCGATCTCAACTCGGGCGGCCACCTCACGCACGGCGCCGCGTTCAACTTCTCAGGCAAGCTCTACAAGGTCGTGCACTACGGCCTCGTGAAGGAGACCGAGCAGCTCGACTACGCGCAGGCCGAAGCGCTCGCGAAGGAGCACAAGCCGCGCGTGATCGTCGTCGGCGCGTCCGCCTACCCGCGCACCATCGACTTCGCGAAGTTCAAGACCATCGCCGACTCGGTGGGCGCGGCGCTGATGGTCGACATGGCGCACATCGCGGGCCTGGTCGCCGGCGGCGTGCACCCCTCACCGATTCCGTACGCAGACATCGTCACCACCACCACGCACAAGACGCTGCGCGGCCCTCGCTCGGGCCTGGTGCTGATGCGCGAGCAGTACGCGAAGACGATCAACAGCCAGGTGTTCCCCGGCATGCAGGGTGGGCCGCTGCTCCACATCATCGCGGCGAAGGCGGTGGCGTTTCAGGAAGCGCTGCAGCCGAGCTTCAAGACCTACGCGAAGCAGGTGGTCGACAACGCGAAGGCGCTCGCTGAAGGGCTGCAGGGGCAGGGCCTGCGCATCGTCTCGGGCGGCACCGACAATCACCTCATGCTGCTCGACCTGCGTCCCAAGAAGGTCACGGGCAAGCTCGCCGAGGACGTGCTGAACCACGCCGGCATCACGGTGAACAAGAACCAGATTCCCTTCGATCCCGAGAAGCCGACGGTGAGCTCCGGCGTGCGCGTCGGCACCGCGGCGATCACCACGCGCGGGATGAAGGTGCCCGAGATGGCGAAGGTGGCGGCGTTCATCGGCAAGGCGCTCGACTCGCACGCCGACATGGCCGCCCTCCACAAGATCCGCGACGAGGTGAAGGAGTTCACCAAGTCGTTCCCGCTGTACCAGTCGCGACTGGAGAAGTGAGCTGTGCGTTGTCCCTTCTGTGCCGCTGCAGACACCCGGGTGATGGACTCTCGCGATTCCGCGGAGGGCACGATCATCCGCCGGCGGCGTGAGTGTGAGAGCGAGACCTGTAAGCGGCGCTTCACCACGTACGAGCGCGTCGAAGAGCTGAACCCGCTCGTGGTGAAGAAAGACGGGCGCCGCGAGGGCTTCGATCGCGACAAGCTGCTCGCGGGTCTGAAGAAGGCGTGTGAGAAGCGGCCGGTCTCCGTCGATCAAGTCGAGAAGTTGGTCACCGAGATCGAGCGCAAGCTGCAGGAGATGGGCGAGAAGGAAGTGCCCTCGACCACCATCGGTCAGATGGTGATGGAGCGCCTGCCCGTGCTCGACGAGGTGGCGTACGTGCGCTTCGCGTCGGTGTACCGGAGCTTCCGCGACATCGCCGAGTTCATGGACGAGCTGAAGGACATCCTCCAGACGCAGGCGGCGAAGAAGGCGTCAGACAAGCCGAAGAAGGGCTGAGCGGTGAACGACGAAGCTGCCATGACGCTCGCGCTCGCCCAGGCCGTGAAGGGGCTGGGCCGCACGCATCCGAACCCCGCGGTGGGAGCGGTGATCGTGAAGCGCGGGAAGGTGATCGCCGCCGGGTACCACGCGAAGGCGGGTGGGCCGCACGCCGAGGCGGTGGCGCTCTTGAAGGCGGGATCCGAGGCGAAGGGCGCGACGCTCTATTCGACGCTCGAGCCCTGCAATCACCACGGGCGCACTCCGCCGTGCAGCGAGGCGATCATCGCGGCGGGCATCAAGCGCGTGGTGTTCGCGTCGAGCGATCCGAACCCCATCGTGAATGGGAAGGGCGTGCGGAGGTTGCGCGCGGCGGGCATCGAGGTCGCTCCGCACGTGCTCAGGAAGTCCGCTGACGCGATCAATCAGCCGTTCCTCAAGTCGATGCGCACCGGGTTGCCGTGGGTCACCGCGAAGGCGGGGATCACGCTCGACGGGAAGATCGCGACCGAGCGCGGACTGTCGAAGTGGATCACCTCGGATGAGTCGCGGAAGGTCGCGCATCAGCTTCGTGACGTGGTCGACGTGGTGATCGTCGGCTCGTCGACGGTGATCGCTGATGACCCGATGCTCACCACGCGGCTCAGCAAGCAGGGCACGCGGAATCCCGCGCGGCTGGTGCTCGATCCCGCGCTGCGCACGAATCCTCGCTCGAAGATCTACGACACGAAGGAAGCGCGCACGATCGTCGCCACCCTGGAGTCACCCGATCATCCCAACGCGCTCAAGCTCGCGCGGCGTGGGGTCGAGGTGTGGACGATGTCGGGCGTCGAGGGACTGCTGCGGCGATTGGTGAAGGAGGGCGCGTTGCACGTGCTCGTCGAGGGTGGGGCAGGGGTTCATCGCTCGTTCCTCGAAGCGGGGCTCGTCGATGAGCTCGTGCTCTTCATCGCGCCGAAGCTCTTTGGTCACGGTGGGCTCACGTGGTCGGGCGCGCTCGGTATTCAGGATCCTGCGAAGGCGCTGCAGTTCGAGGCGCTCGACGCGGTGCGACTGGGTCCTGATCTGATGGTCACTGCCCGGCGCGCAGAGTGAGTGTCTCCCTCTCCCTTCGGGAGAGGGTCGGGGTGAGGGCATGTCCACTTCGGGAACCGTTCGCTCCCGTTGGTGTCTCGACCGCCATGTTTGGCGTGTTCGCGTGCCCGATCTATCGCGACCTCCCCGCTGACCCGTGGGAGGAGTTCCTCGCCAACGTCGTCTGGCCGTTCGTGAACTTCAACCAGCAGGCCATCGTGTGGCTCGTCGCGCTCGTGACGATCGGATCGCTCGTCGTCGGAATCTTCGGAGACCTCACCGCGCGTGAACGGAGAGTGTGCGGGGTGCTGCCGGTGATCATGGGCGCCGCGCTGTTCTTTCTCGTTTTCCTTACGGGCAAGGACTTCCGCTGGTGGGCCTTCCACTCGGAAGCTCACACCACGGCTCTCGCCGTCGCGTTCTGCGTCGGGATGCTCGGGCTGCTCGTGGTCGAGAGACACGTGTTCATTCCCGATGACTGAGATCGCCCCTCACCCCAACCCTCTCCCCGCTGCG
>CBIHPJ010000344.1:0-9195 GCA_966211295.1 uncultured Myxococcales bacterium
TTCCGGAGTGGGCGAAGAGGGCTGCGGCGCCGGTGCATCACCACCGCCATTGCCGCCCTGCGCTTCACCGCCGCCACGACGGCGACGACGACGACGGCGACGAGGACCCGGAGCATCAGACGTCGGCTGCGGCGCGGCGCCCGACTTCCACTTCTCGAGCTGATCCTGATGCTCGCCCGTCGCGCTCACCCACACCTCGAACACCGCGAGCGCCTCGTTGAAGAGCGGGTGCCCACGGAAGCCCATCAGGCCACCGCGACGGCGGCGCAGACCGGCAAGCGTGCGCTGCGCCATCAAGATCATCCGGCAGCGCTCAGCGATGCGGCGAGGCAACCGAGCCTTCTGCACCAACTGCGAGAGCAGCTGCTCGATGGCCTGCGCCACCGAGGGCGGCTTCCCGTTCTCCTCGTCCGAGTCGCCCTTCTCGGGCTCGTCGAGTGAGATCGGCAGCAGAATGCTTGCGAGCAACATCGAGTCGTCGAAGTTGCCCTTCTTCCGCACCGACGCATCCATCGCGTCGACGAAGCGCCAGTACTCGGTCTGGCCCTCGGGCTCCTGCGCGTCGACGTACTCGTGAATCGGGGGCAGCAGCGTCTTCAGCGCGTCGAGCGCCGCGACCAACTGCAGCGCCGGCCGTGCATAGCCACCGCGCAGCAAGCGGAACGTCTCCTCGAGCAGACGCGGAGGCGAGCAGCGCTGCAGATCTTCCACCGCGCCCTCCATCGCCGCGTACGTACGCGACTCGATGTCGAGGCCGAGCTTCCCGGCGAAGCGCACCGCGCGGAGAATGCGCACGGGGTCTTCGCGCATGCGCACCTCGGGATCGCCGATGGTGCGAATCTCGCGGCGCGACAGATCGCGCAGGCCGTTCACGTAGTCGTACACGCGGCCCACCGACGGCTCGTAGAAGAGACCGTTGATGGTGAAGTCGCGGCGGCGCGCGTCCTCCACCGCGGTGCCGAAGGTGTTGTCTTCGGTGATCAGCAGATCGGGCGCCTCGGGAGCGGCGGCCTCGTCGGCCACGTCCGCCACCGGCGTGTTGGGCACTTCCTGCCCCTGCTCCACCGCGTCGAGCGCCTCGGCGTCGGCGGTCGCGATGTGCTCGGTGCCTTCCGACTGCACCTCGCCCTCGGCGGCCTCGGACGGCTGCGGCTCCTCGACGATGGTGGGCATCGCGCGGAACGTGGAGACCTCGAGGATCTTCCCGCCCTTGAAATAGACGTGCGCGAGGCGGAAGCGGCGGCCGATCAACCGGCAGTTGCGGAAGAGCCCCTTCACCTGGTTCGGAGTCGCGCTGGTCGCGATGTCGAAGTCCTTCGGCTCGTGGCCGATGAGGAGATCGCGCACGCAACCGCCCACCAGGTACGCCTCGTGGCCGTGCTGGCGCAGGCGCAGCAGCACGCGCACCGCATCGGGATCGAGCCGCTCGGGCTCGATGTCGGGCGAACCTGCGTTGGACTGTACTTCGGCCTTCACTTCACTCGTCTCCTCTCGCGCGGCATCGTGCGGCGCGGAAGAAACGGGGTTGTCCGTGTTCATCACGTTCCTGACGCATCCCCGATCGCAGAGCCGATTGGCTGAAGAGCCGGGCCGTCACGAGGTGCGCGGCCCGTATACCCTGAAAACGAGGGTCAAAAGCCAGCGCAAGTGCTGGTGCGGGCTGGCCCAGCCGCGGAGGTCTGCTTGGAGCGCTACGCTCGCACTGCATGCTCGAGTTCCTCAGGCGGTTCTTCGCGCGTCAGCCGGCTGCAGCTCCCGCGATTCCACCGCCCGAGCCGCCACCTCCCCCGTCAAATCCGGTGATCCGGACTGAACTCCCGGAGCTGCCGACGATTCGCCGGGTCGTCCGCGCCCATGGCAACCGGCTGAGTGTGCCCGCAGCCACCGCGCTCGCCTGCCGGTTGCTCGACATCGTCTCGGGCTCGACGACGCCGTTGGGAGGCCTCAACCACGACGAGGTTCGCTTCCTACCGAGCGGCGACGCGGTGATCGTCGCCCCCTATCCGTATGGAGCCCCGGGCGAGCGAGGGCTGCGCGGTTCGTTCTGGCACCTGAGCCCGGAACAGGTGCGGGGGCTGCCGCTCGACGCTCGCTCCGACCTCTTCAACATCGCGGTGCTGCTCCATGAGTGGATCGCTGGTGCCCCACTCTTCCGCGCGGAGTCTGATTTCACGACGCTCGAGGCGGTGCGGTCGGCACAGCTCCCGCCGCGTCCTTCGGCCATTCCCGACGCGCTCCACCGCGTGCTCATCCGCGCGCTCGCAGCCGATCCGAACAGGCGATTTCAGACGCCGAGCGAGCTCCGAAACGCGCTGCTCCCCTTCGCTGACTCCTTCGATCCGAAGAGCTTGCTGCCGCGAACGGTGACCGTCACCCCTCCGGAGCCGCCGCCCACGACTCCGCTGACGCCGGGCGATGAAGGCGAGCGGCTCGTCTACGCCGACTGGCTCGAAGAACAGGGCAAGTCCAACGAAGCGGCCTGGCTGCGGCAGGAGAGCGCGCTTCGTTCACTCGAAGGTGCCGCCCTCGACGAAGCCCTGGCACGGTTGAGGGATCTCTCCGTGAAGGTCGGTACCGAGTTCATGGCCAGCGTGGCGAGGCCGGCGGTCGAGGGCTGCTCCATTCGTTTCGGCTTCAAGTGCCCGAAGCAGTGGGACGCGATGCAGCGCACCGAGCGCGAAGAGATCCGCCATTGCACCGGCTGCGGGCAAGACGTGCACTTCTGCCGCACCATCGAAGAGGCGCAGGCCCTCGCGCGTCAGGACGCGTGCGTAGCGCTCGACCCTTCGCTGGTGAGAAGTGAAGGCGACCTCGATCCGACACCAGCACCGGGCTCGTACCTCGGCCGACTCGCCTAGGTGCGCCGCTTCTTGTGCGTGCGCGGGCGCGCGTCGTCGAGCAACGAGAGGTAATCGATGTCGCGGTGCTTCGGAGGCGGCGGCTGCGCTCCGAGCGCGGCCACTCGCTTGCTGAACGCCGCGATGATGTCGGGCACCGGGCGCACCATCTGGAACATCGCCGCCGGTCCCTGCAGCGCCTCGAGCAGCGCCTCCGCCACTCCGGCGATCGGAAGACCGCGCCGCAGCAGATCCTGAAACGAGTTGGAGAGCGTGAGCAGGTTGTACCCACTGGTCTGCACCAGCTCGATCATCACCTTCAGCACCTGCGGCGCCGTGAGGTGCTTGTCACCGAGCAGCACCAGCGCCGCCTGGAAATAATTGAACACCGGCACCACGCGCGCGCCGTAGTGCGCGAAGGCCGCGGGGGGCGTGAGGCGATCGAGGTTGATGAAGATGCGCCGTACGGGATCAGCCTGGGGGATCTCCTTCCACTGCGTGATCACCCGGTTGATGTCGTCGCTGTAGACCTCGGCCGCCTCCAGCACGCGGTGCACCACGGGCTCGCTCACCCGGTGCGCCACCATGTCGGCGTAGAGCGAATAGATGAACGCGTCGGCCTCGGCGTCGTCTCCGAAGAGCACCTCTTCCGCGTCCACCGGGGCGCGCGCGCGACTCTCGAGCAGCACCGGCAGCTTGTAGCCAACCTGCCCGCGCATCGCCTTGAAGCGGCCGCGCACCAGGTTGCGGAGGTTGTCTTTGAGCACCAGCTCGTCGAACTCCACGCCGTCGAGCTTGAGCTTCTCGGTGAGCACCGTGCGCATCTGCGTGGGGCTGCCCGACACGATGCACAGCCGCGCATCACCCGAGGCCTTCAGCTCACGAATGAGCGCCGCCGCGCCGGGGATCGCCTTCTTCTCGTGCGCGCGCTGGAACGCCGTGCGCACCAGTTGGCGGAAGGTATCGAAGTCGGTCTGCAGGTAGGTCTTGTCGAGATCCCACCGGTAGATGCGCTTCACCGGATGCGCCGGCTGATGTTGTTCGATGACCGTCACGACTTCGGCAGCATGCCCTGAATCGCGTTCGCGAGGTCCTTCGATACGGCGCGCGCCGCCACCTTTCCAGCGTTGGTGATCGCGCGCGACTTCGAGCGCCCGTGCGCCTTGATGAACAATCGATCGAACCCGAGGATCGGCGCGCCGCCGTACTGCTCCCAGTCGGTGACTTCCTTGATGCGCTCGATGCCGGACGAGAGCATCGCGAGGCCGGCGCGCCAGAGCAGCTTTTCCTTGTACGCGTAGCGCGCGAGCTCGATCACCGTCTCGCTCACTCCCTCGAGCATCTTGAGGCACACGTTGCCGACGAAGCCGTCGCACACCACGACGTCGGCGGTGCCCTTGGGAATGTCGACGCCCTCGACGTTGCCGATGAAGCGCAGGCCCTTGATGTTCTGCAGCTTGCCGTTCGCCTCGACCACGCGCGCGGGGCCCTTCTGCGCCTCGGTGCCGTTTGAGAGCAGCGCCACGGTGGGGTTCTCGTTCTTCGAGATGATGCGCGCGTACGCCGAGCCCATGATCGCGAAGGCGACCAGATCATCGGCCGAGGCGTCGACCGTCGCGCCGACGTCGAGGATCAAGCTGAAGGGATCGTTCTTCTCTCCGCGCCCCACTGCCGTCGGGTACACGGTGGCGAGCGCCGCCCGTCTCACTCCGGGAATCAGGCTGAACGTACGTGCGCAGGCGAGCACGCCCGCTCCCGTATTTCCCGCGGAGACCATCGCGTCGGCCTCGCCCTCGCGCACCAGCCTCGCTGCCACCATCACCGAGGCATCGGGCTTCGCCTCGAGCGCGGCGTTGGGCTTCTCGTGCATCGACACGAAGTCAGCCGCGTGGTGCACCGCCACCCGCTCGGCGTGGTGCTTCACCTGGCCCAGCGCCTGATCGATCTGCGCGCGATCGCCCACCAGCACCGCGTGAATGTGCGGCGTGTCGAGGGTGAGCTGCGCCGCGCCACGCACGATCTCCAGCGGGCCGTGATCGCCGCCCATCACGTCGAAGGCGATGGTCACCGGCCTCTGCGTGGTCACGTGTTCCTTCTCTTATTCCTTCTGAGTGTTCGCCGAGTCGCGCTCGATGCAGCCCTTGGTCAGCGTGTACTGGTACGTGCCGAGCTCATCACGCCAGTACTCGCCGACGTACGGCCAGTAGAGCTGGTCGTCAGACACCGCCGCGCTGTACTTGTACGGCTTCACGATCTTCTGCTGGCCGCCGGCCTTCAGCATCTCTTCGAGGAAGTCCTTCTCCTTCGAGGTCGTCTCGAACTTGATGCGCAGGCCGTTGGCGCGCAGCGTCTGCAGCTGGCCGTTCTCGAAGTCGAGCTTCGACTTGGCCATGAGGCCCGCCTTGCCGATCAGGCCCTGGCGCTGCTCCTTGAGGCGCTCGATGAGCTGCTTGGAGAGGTTCGAGTACTTGAAGGTGTCGCCCTTGGTGCCCACCGCGTCCATCTCGCCCTCGAGCTCGGCGATCGAGTCGACCGTCTTCTTGAGGTCCTTGTCGGTGAGCGCGAGGTTCAAGATGCGCTCGAGGATCTCGTCGGTGCCCTTGAGCTTCTGGCCTTCCTTGTTCTTCTTGCGGACCTCGTCGAGCACGTTGAAGTACTCGTTGGCCTCCATGTTCTTGTTCACGAGGACGTCGAGCTCCTCCTGCACCGGGCCGTAGATCGCCTCGAAGTCTTCGATGATGCTGAGCGCTTCGCGGTAGCGGCAGTTCTCGAAGTACACCACCGCCTTCAAGATCAGCGCTTCCGGGAAGTATTCCTCGCGGAAGAACGGCGAGCTCAGGGTGATCAGGTTGCCGAGCGCCTGCTCGTATTGACCGATGCGGTAGTGCGCCCACGACGCCTCGAAGAGCGCCTCGAGCCACTGCACGCCGCCGCGCTCGATCTTGTCGTAGTAGGCGATCGCGTAGCGGTTCTGCTTGGCGCCGTAGTGCGTGCGCGCGAGCTGCATGAAGGCCATCTCCCGGAGCGCCTTCAGCTGCTTGCCCTCGGTGGTCATCGGGCCTTCGGCCTGGCGGGTGGAGCGCACCACTTCCTTCATCGCCTCGAGCGCGGTCTCGAGCTTGTTCTCGCGGAAGTACGCGAGGCCCTCGAGGTACTTGGCGCGCGGGTAGAACGGGTCGCCCTTGGGGATCATCAGCGCGAGGCGCTTCACTTCGTCGAAGGACTTGGTGGCCTCGCCGGTCTGCTCGGCGTCGTCGAGCGCCTTGCCGCGCACCACGTTGTAGCGAGCGAGCAAGTAGCGGAACTCGTTGCGGAAACGCTCGGGGAACTCGTAGTTCGAGTACCGCGCGATCTCGTCGAGCACGACCGTCTCGTTGACCGTCTTACGCGCGATGAAGAACAGCCACTCGAGCGACGACTTGAAGAACTTGGTCGACGGACCACGCGCCAGCACCTTGGAGAACATCTGGAGCGACGAGTGGTACATGCCCAGCTTGTAGAGGCTCTTGCCCAGCCAGTACTCCGACTCGACCACCAGGCCCGCCATCGCAGGGTCCTGGCTCATGTCGAAGAACGCGAGCGCGGCGGGCTCGAAGTTGTCGTTCTTGAACTGGGTGATCGCCGCGTCCATCTTCTGGCGATCGCCGGTCTTGCCCGACACGTCGACCGCCTCGAACGACATGGTGGCCGCGGGCTTGGTGTCCTTCGGCTTCTCTTCGGCGACGGGAGGCTTGGAGAGATCGAGGCCACCTTCAGGCAGCGGCACCTCGCCGTTGCCCTTCTCTTCCGGCGGCGGCTTCTTGTCTTCCTTGGGCTTCTTGCCGTTGCCCTTCTTCTTCTTCTTGCTGCTTCCTCCGAGGTCCAGGCCCTCGAATTGGGCGTAGACCGGGGTTGCAAGACCAGCGATCACCAGCAGCGCGAGCACGCGGGAGAGGCTCGTGATCTTCATGTTCAGCCCTCCTCGTTGAAGATGGTCGGGAAGAACATCGAGAACCCAATCTCGGTCATCAGCTGGTTGCGGAACGAGCCGCTGGTGCGGCCGCTGCCGTCGGTCTCGAAGTAGAGCACGTCGCGCAGCTCGAGCCGCAGCGTGAGCCACTTGTTGAAGAAGAAGCGGAAGCCGATGCCCACGTTGCCGCCCACGGTGAAGTTGCTCGCCGCGGGGGGCCCGTAGATGAGGAAGGTGGGGCCCGCGAGGACGTACATGTTGAAGTTGAGGATGCTCTCGGAGAACAGCGCGAGCTTCCCGTACAGCGGGGCCCACTGCAGGTCGACGCTGGTGAGCAGCGACACGCGGCCGAACGAGACGTTGGCCGGCTGACCGTCGAAGGTGGAGAGCTCGTCTTCGGAAGGCGCGTTGCAACCGCCGCCAACCGGGTCGCAGATCTGCGCGGCGCCGGAGATCAGCGTGAGGTTGTAGGTGGCGCGGGCCGAGAGGCCGAAGGACTCGGTGAGGTGGTACGTGAACGCCGCGCCAAAGCCGATCTTCTGCCAGAACGAGTCGCGCAGCGAGATGCCGATGCCCGGGCTCACCTCGAAGCGGCCGTCCATCAGGAAGAGATGACCGGACACGGGCCGCACGCGCTCACGGAGCGGGCCGGCAGAGTCCTTGTCGACTTCAGACACGTCGCCGGCTTCGTCTTCCGAGGCAGCGAAGGCGGGCGCAGCAAAGAGCGTCATCGCTGCAAAAGGAGCGAGGAGGTACCGGTACATCACTGGGCCTCCTGGTACGACGAGCGGAACGGGATGAAGAGCGAGAGGCCGACGTTCACCATCATGAGATTCTGAGTGATGCCCTTGGTGGTACCAGTGGGCGTGTCGACGTAGGTGGTGTTGATCAGCGCCACGTTGACCGCGATGAAGTCCTTCACGACGAAGCGCAGACCGAGGCCGAGATCGAAGGCCGGGTTCACGCCGCGCGGATCCGGCGCGCTGCCGTCAGCCTTCGCCGGCGTACCGGGGAACGCGACCGCGGACGTCTCGGTGTAGACCACGCCGCCGCCGCCGATGAGATAGCCGTCGAGGTGAAGGATGGTGTTGAAGATCGCGACCTTTCCGTAGAGCGGGCTCCACTCGAGATCGCCCATCACCGACCAGATCGGCACGGAGAAGAAGATGCGGCTGAAGAGGTTGCGCTTGGCCGTCTTCACGTCGTCCGTCGGCGTGGTCTGCATGATCGAGAAGCGCGCGGAGATCGCGAGCGAGTCATGCGGATAGAAGGCGGCGCGCACCGCTGCGCCGAGCTTCGTGTAGTACGCGTCGTTGACGTTGATGATGAACGCGGGCGCGAGCTCGAAGCGTCCGCGCTTCAGATACAGCTTTCGCTGCACTGACTTCACGCGGTCGTCTTGAGTGGTGTCGCGCTCGACGGCGGGACCGTCTTTCTTGGGGGTCGCGGTCGTCCCCGCGCCCACGTCGGTGGCCGTCTTCACCGGCTTGGCCGGCGGCGCGGCGACGTCCGGCTCGTCCTTCTTGGGCTCTTCCTTCTTGGGTTCTTCACCCGTGAGGTCGACCCCTTCGAACCCTTCAGTTTGAGCGAAGGCTGCGGGCGCCAGGACCAAAAGCGCGGCGAGCAAATTCCGAGTCAAGGTGCATCTCCGAACGCCAAATGTCTCGTTGAGGCTGTCTGTAGAGCTTCGATTCCGGCACATGAAGCAACTCCGCGGCTCCACCTGCCGAGCCCCGTCCCTTTGCAAGCGCGCGGACTCTACCTGTTGCGTCTCAGTTGTGAAGTCTCGATCTCCGGAGCGCGTGTGGTACCTTGCGCGCGCTTCAGTGGTTCCACGTTTTGAAGGAGATCGGTGAATGAACCGCGTGCTGTTGGTGACGGCGCTGAGCGTGTTGGGCGCAAGCTGCAAGCCGGCCACTGATCTCAACAATCGTTGCGTGCTGGTGAAGAGGAACCCTGACGGCGGTACGCCGATCAACTTGCGCGAGAGCGAAGTGCGCGCGGCACAGGGCGCCAACAAGGACTTCATCGCCGTCGGCTCGCTCGACTGTGACGATCTCATCTGCGTGCGCGACTCGTTCTTCGCGAGCGATGCAGGCTTGAACGATCCCGCTGAGGGCTACTGCTCGCGGCAGTGCGTCGTCGGCAGCGTGTGCCCTTCGTCCGATCCGGCGCTCGACAAGGGCCCGAAGGCGCTCAACTGCCGCTCGCTGCTCCTTTCTCCTGAGACCCTGGCGGCGCTCGGCACGGGTGACGGTGGCTTTGCCGGTATTCGCGACCCGAACTTCTGTGCTCGCGGTGCCGGTGACGGCGGGACCTGATCGCGAAGCATCCCCTCGGGGGATTCCCAGGCCGAAGATGTAGGAGCGCGGCTCACCCCGCGCGGCCCCAATCCTTCTGAATCACTGA
>CBIHPJ010000345.1:0-9194 GCA_966211295.1 uncultured Myxococcales bacterium
CGAACTGATTGTTCGACAACCGGAGCGGCGCGGTGCGCGCTGCTACGAACGAGCGGCCCCACGTCACGAACGGGAACAGCTGTTCCTCGACGTGATCGCAGGCGGTGTCGAGATAGCCCCGCAAGGTGCAGTCTGAGCTGCCGAACGCGGCGATGGGCTTGTCCGAGGTGATGATGGTTCCCGTGAGGTCGCCGTTCGCCAGCCGGCAAACCGACGACAACCCGTTCCGATCATACGGGTTGATTCCACACTGGAGGTTCCCCGTCGTGGTGTTGTTGAGCCCAGCCGGCAGGTCTGTCGTCAGCTGCAACACCTCGTAGGAAGCGAGCGTGAAGACTCGGGTCTCTCCGACGGCCATCGCGGGAATCGACGTGCCGGTGACAGAAGCGCGCGTGCGCGCAGTCGCGCGGACGGTGACGTTGGTGTTGTCCTCGGGCGCGACGACGGTGAGCGTGCCGCCAGCAAAGCTCTGCGCTGCACCGGTACCGTTCGAGTTTGGCCTGTAGGCGAGGTGCTCCATCGTCAGCCCGACGTAGCTGGTGCCGAGAATGTGTGCCGGCAACACCAGCGAAGCGTCGTTGCTGTAGCTGGCGTACCCGCAGCGCTTGCCGTTGGCTGTCTGAGTGCAGGTGCCGCCCGTTGCTCCGAAGTTGAATGCGCAGGTCACCGAGTCGAAGTCGCTGTACTCGTTGCACGCGCAGTCCTCGACGCCGTTCGCGGCAGTACAAGTGCGGGCGGTGATCTTGACCGCGTCGAGTGGGTTGAATTGGTACAGCGTGACGGGGCGCGTGGACGTGACGCGATACGCATAGCGCGCACGACCCGTAGACGCGTTTCCAATCTGCGCAGTGGCCGGAGTGATCGATTGCCACGGCACCGGGATGCGCATGAGACCCTTCGTGGAAGGATCGTTGCGGCCCGGCACGGTGACCTGCTTCACGCGAACCGGCGCAGAGCCCATGTAGCGCCACACCTCGACGGTCGCCGGGACCACTGACTGGTTGGTGACCACGAAGACGAAGTCGCTGTCTCCGGCGCCCTGGCCCGACATCGTGCGGCCCTTGAAGATCGCGTCCATCGAGTTGTCGGTGATCGCCGACCAGTACTCGCAGCCGAAGTAGCTGCGCGCGCGCACGGCGTCGCCGCACTCGTCGATGCACGATCCGTTGATGCACTCAGCCGTCGGTCCCATGTTCGGTTGCGAGCTGCAGGCCGACGGCGTCCACGCGCCGGTGGTGGAGCAAACTTCCTGGGTAGTGCTGTTCGCGCAGCGCTGCGCACCGGGCAGACACGCGGGCTGCTGGCAGCGAGGCCCCTGCGGGCCCTGCTCACAGACTTGCGTCACGCAGGTGCCGTCGAAGTTGTCGCCTGCGGCCACGTAGCCCGCCGAGAGATCTTCGCGGGGAAGCCGCGTGCACTCCTCGACACTGTGGTTGTCGGCGCTGCAGCGGCGCTGACCAACGGTGCACTCCACGCACTCGCCGCCCACGCAGCTCGCGCCCGCGGCGCAGGTGATCTGCCGGTAGCCGCTGCCGTCATCGAGGCAGACCTCGGCGCCGCCCGAGCCGCAGCGCGAAGCGCCGGGCTGGCAGAGCAGGCAGCGCTCGTTCTGGCAGAAGCCTTCGGGCATCACGCACTGCTCTGAGACCGTGAAGAGTCCGTCAGCGCCGCAGGTCTGCACCGCGGTGTTGTCGGGCGCGCAGCGCACCGCGCCCTCGGTGCAGGGAATTCGCTCTTCGCCCGCGTCCATCGGAGGCGGCTTCGGCTCGCAGCGGCCGATGAGCAGGTTGCAGCGTTCGTTCGAGGTGCAGTCGCCGTCGCGGGTGCACACGAAGCGGCACGCGCCGTTCACGAGGTGCTCGTTGGCCTCGCAGATGGGGCCGGCATCGACGTTCGGCTTGAGCTTGACCTTGTCGCACCCAGAGAGGACGCAGAGAACGACGACGAGGGGAAGCGCGCGCATGCAGGACTCCAACGGCGGAAACAGGGAGTGATCCCTATACCGAAGATCCAGCCGTTCGGGCAGTGCCTCAGCGCGTCGCGCTGACCTGAAGAATCAGCCCTCGCCGAGGTTGTCGACGATCGAGGTGAAGTCGACGTCGTCATCACCCGCGGCGGGCGGCGGCGGGAGCGCGGTGCCCGTGGACATCACCACGGTGCGATCGCTGGTCTCCTGCGGGCGGGCCTGGGGCTTGGCCGCGGTGATCGAGACAGCGGGACGCGCCGCGGTGGGCGGACGAGCCGGAGCGGCGGCGGGCTTCGCAGCAGCAGGCGGCGGAGGGCGCGCGGTGTCGGGGATCTGGTTGACCCTGGTCGCTCCCTCATCGTCGTCACCGAGGAACGAGTTGGCGAGGTTCGACGCCGGAGGACGCGACGGTGAAGAGGTGGGCGGCGCGGCCGCGGGACGGGCCGCGGAAGCGGGCGCCGCCGGCTTGTTCTTGTACCGGGCGAGCTCGAGCTCCACGACCTTGAGCTGCTTGCTCTTCTCCTGCACGGCCTCCTGGAGGCGCTTCACTTCCTGCGCCTTCACCTGCTCGCGACGCTCGACCTCGGCCTTCTGCTTGGCCGCGAGGTCCTCCATCTCCTTCATGTGCTTCGCGTCGAGAGCCTTCTTGTCCTGCGCGGCGGCGGCGAGGCGAGTGGCCGATTCCTGAGCCTTCTGCTCGGCGGCCCCGATCTTCGCCTGGAATTCCTTCTCGGCGCGGCTGCGGGCGGCGGTCGACTGCTCCGCGGCCTGCTCGAGCTCGGACACGCGCTTCTGGCGGATGGCCAGCTGGTTCTGCGCTTCCTTGAGCCGGGTCTCCATCTCGCCCAGCTTCGCCTGCATCTCCTGCTGCACCTGCGCGATGCGCTGCTCGGCGCGCTGCGCCTTCTGAGCGAGCTCGTCGCCGGTCTTCTTGGCGGCGGCCTTCTCCTGCGCGACCGCGGAGTTCGCCTCCTGGATGCGAGCGTTGGCCTGCTGCACGGTGGTCTGCATCTGCGTGCGAACCTGGTCGCGCTCGTGCGCGGCGGTCTGCGCAGCCTCGGTGGCCTTCTCGAGCTGGGCGCTCCGGGTGGCGAGCTCCTTCTTGGTGTTCTCGTACTCGCCGTTGGTCTGCGTGAGGCGCTGGGTGAGCTCGTCGGTCTTCTTCTTCGACTCGTCGAAGAGCGCCTTGAGCTTGGCCTCGAGGTTCTTCGCGAGCTCGGCCTTGGCGGAGGCGTCGCGGGTGAGCTGATCGACCTGCCGCGTCTTCTCCTGCTGCAGGGTGGTCAGCTTGCGGAGCGTGTCAGCGAGCTCCTTGGTCTTGGTGGCGAGGTCGTTCTGCAGCAGCTCCTCGCGCCGCGAACCCTCCTCGGTCGAGGTGGCGATGCGATCTTCGAGCTGCGCCGCCTTGTCTTCGGAGTGCGCGAGCGCCGCGTTCAGCTTGGTGAGGTCCTGCACGCGCGCACCGAGCTCCTGCTTGGTGGCGGCGAGGGAGTCGTTCAGATCCTGCGCCTGCTCGCGCGCCTGGAAGAGCTCCGTCTCGAGGCCCTGGATGCGGCTCTCGCCGTGCGTGGTGGTGTCGGCGTGCGCGCGCTTCTCGATGTCGAGTGACTTGAGCGCGTCGTCGAGGTTCGCCTTCGTGGCGGCGAGATCGACCTGCGTACCCTGCAGCGTCTGCGTCAGGTGCTGCACGTTCTGGGTGAGCTGGGCGATCTGCGCCGAGGTCTCGGCCTGCAGGCGCTCGTGCGCGGCGGCCTCGGCCTCGTAGTTGCCAGTGGCCTCGGCGAGGGCGGTCTTGAGCTGACCAATCTCTCCAGAGAGGTTCTCTTCGAGCTGGGCCTTCGCGGCCTCCACCTGGCGCCACAGCCCGGTGACGCGTTGGATCTCGTTGCGCGCCGCGGTCACTTCACCCTGGCGCTCGTCGCGCTCACCACGGACCTGGTTCAGCTCGGCGGTGGTGCGGGTGAGCACCTCGGTGGTGCCGTTGAGCTCGCCCGTCTTCTCTTCGAAGGCGGCCTGGGTCTGGTTGAGCGATTCCTGCGTCTGGAGCAGCGCGTTCTGCGTCTCCTGCAAGCTGACGTTCAGCCGCTGGATGTTGTCGTCGCGCTGCGCGACGTTCTGGTTGAGGCCCGCGATCTCCTGCGAGCGCTCTTCCACGGTCTGCTTGAGGGCGCCGATCTCACCGTCGCGCTCGGCGATGGTCTCCTGCGCGGTCGAGAGGCGCTGCTCGAAGTCGGTGATGCGCGCGCCCTTGTCGGACACCTCTGCGTTGAGGGCGTCGATGTTGCGCTGGCGATCTGCGTTCGAGGTCTCGAGCTGGCCGATCGTCTCCTGCTGCTGCGCCGAGGTCTGCTGCAGCTCACTGATCTGCGCGCCGAGCTCGCCTGACTCACCCGCCCACTCCGCTTCGCGATCAGCGAGGGCGGCCTTCGCGGCCTCGACTTCACCCTGCAGCTCGCCGATGGCCTCCAGGCGCGCCTGGATGTCGGACTGGAGCTGAGCCTCCTGGCGATCCTTCTGCTCGATGGTCTCCGCCAGCTCCTTCTCGAGGTGGTGGATGCGGCCTTCGCGCTGACCGAGCTGCTCCTGGAGCTGCTGCTCCATCTCGGACTTCTGGGTGCTGAGCGCTTCAAGCTGCGTCTGCAGCCCGGCGACCTCGCCATCGAGCTCGGCCACCTTGGCGGCGGCGCGGGCGCGGGCATCAGCGAGCTCACCGGTGAGGCGCTCACCTTCGGCGTCACTGCGCTCCGCGTGCTCCTGCGAGAGGCGCAGCTTGCTCTCGAGATCACGAACCGCGACGTCGCGCTCGTTCTCGGTCTTCTGCAGCGTCTCGGTGAGGGCCTGGATCTGGCCTTCGAAGTCGGCGTACTTCGCGTCGCGCTCGGAGATCGTCTGGGAGGCGGACTGGTTGAGCGCCTCGACCTCTTCGTTCAGCTTCACGACGGTGGCGTCACGCGCCTGCACCGTCTCGGAGAGCTGCTTCTCTTTGACCTCGAACTCGAGGGTCGCGAGGTTGTACTCCTTCTCCATCTGCTCGTACTCGGTACGAGCCTGATCGAGCTCCTGACCCTTGCGCGTGAGCTCTTCCTCGAGCGACGTCTTCTCGCGCCGGAGGACGTTGATTTCCTTCTCCTTGGCGGAGACGACCTCGATGACTTCCTTCTCACCGATGAACTTCTGGAGGAGCAGGTCTTCGACCTGGCGGCCGTGCTCACGCTCTTTCTCGACGAGCGTGTTCTGCGACTCGTTGAGGCGCCGGGTGAGATCGTCACCCTGCATCTTCAGACCCTGGATCTCGACGTCCTTCTCGTTGAGGCGATCTTCGACGGAGAGGAGCTCGCGCTCACGCACGCTCCAGATCTCGGAGATGCGCGCGATCTGCGCTTCGCGAGACTTGAGCTCGTCGCGGAGGATCTGAATCTTCGCCTCGGGCGTGCCCATCGCGTCGCGGCGCGGCGGACGCTTCACCTCGCGCGACTCGGCGAGGAGCTCGGTCTTGCGATCGGCGATCGATCCGAACGCGCGATCGAGGAACGACTTGTCTTCGTCGGTCAGCGCGCTGCGGCGCTCACGCCGCGGAAGGCGCGGAGGACCACCCGTCTTCAGCGGGGGAGGCGCACCACCACCGGTGCCCTCGACCGGACCACCGCCCTGGAGCGCAGCCTCGAGCTGGCCGTCCATCTCGTCGAGCGATTGGTTGGGCGCACCGGGCGGCAGGATCTGCTGCGTGAGATTGGCGAGCTCGCCCATCTCAAAGGGGATCGCGAGATAGCCATTGGCCGCGTTCGGTCCCTGTGAGTGCTGCTGCAGTGCCTCGGGTCCCGAGTCGGACGAGACGAGGATCACCGGCAGGTTCGGGCCGAAGCGTCCCTTGCGGATCGCGCCGCAGAGCACGAAGCCCGATTGATCAGGAAGCTCCGCACGGAGCACCACGATGTCGGGTCGACGCTTTTCCAACTCGCGCTGCGCGTCACCCGCGCTGGCGGCGAGGCTGGTCTGAAAGCCTGACCCCTTGAGAACAGAGGCAAGCGTCAGTGCAAAATCGTTCTGGCTTTCAACAATGAGAGCGCGGCGCTCCATGGAACCTCAGTCGAGCGGTGGGAGCGGGCAGTCTGCTACGGGCGGAAGAGCCGGTAAACCGCCATGATCACAAAGCTGACCGACGACGTGGCCGAAGAGTCAGGTATCGCGGCCCGGCATGGTGGTGGGCGGTGTGTGCCGCTCGAAAAGCCCCGATTCCGGGGGGCAGTATCCGTGAACCAACTGTGCCAGCCACGGGTTGATGGCCGACTGCGGAGGTGACGGGTCGGTGTCCACGGTGGTGAATGCTTCTTCGGTCATCACGGGCGCGTCGTCGCCCGTCTGAGACGGACTCCCGCTGGGAGCGGTCACGGGAGGAGGCGCCACCAGGGCTGCGGGGGCCGCAGGCTTCGGCGCTGGAGCGGCCTTCGCCAGCCCTCTCGCGGGCGTGCCGCCCACTTCTTCGATCTCATCGGCGCCCACTTCTTCCGGCTCACCGGCGGCTGCATCGACGCCCTCGGAGAGCTGCTCGATCTCGCTCTCGTCGATCTCCTCGGCCTTCTCGGGAACGGAAGGCGCTTCGGGGAAGAGACCGGTGGCTCCCTTCGGCAGCGTCACGGGGACCGGAGTGGGCATCGTGTCGAACGTGCCCGACGGACTCGAGCGCACGGGCGGGCTGTACGGCACGAAGGTGCCCGAGCTGCTCGGGCGCGGAGGAGGCGCAGCGGGCACGGGGAACGAGCCAGTGACCGTTCTCTGGGGCGCGGGTGCAGCGGGGACCACGGGGAAAGAACCCGTCACGGTTCTCTGCGGCGGCGCGCCCACGGGGATCACGGGGAACGAACCAGAGACCGTCGCCTTCGGCAGCTGCGGTCCCGCGGGGATCACCGGGAACGTCCCAGACACGCTGGGCTTCAGCGGCGGCGGCGCCGCCGGCGTGTGGGCCGCAAAGATGCCCGAGGAGCTGCTCTTCGGAAGTGGTGGAACCTGCTTCGGGAGCTGAGGCGGGCCCGCCGGCGGCGCCGGCGCAACGGGGAACGATCCGGTCGAGCGCTGCGGCAGCGGAGGCACGCTCAGGAGCGGCACTCCGGGCGCAGGCGCAGGCGCGGGTGGCTTCGGTGAAGGAGGCAGCGGAGGCGGTACCGTGAGCCCCGAGGGCGAGCTGCTGATCGGTGGGGGCATCTCCAACGGCGGAATCACCACGGGAGGCGCTGACGCGGGCGGCGGCGGCAACGGAGTCGGCGGCGAGGCCGGTGGCTCGTCCAGCTCCGGTGGGCGCGTCGGCACCGTGGGCATGGGCTCATCATCCAGCGAATCAGCCGCCGGGGGAACGATGGAGAGATGGCTGCCCGTTCTGGGCGCGTCGTCCAGGTGGCGCGGCTCGTCGGGAACGGGCGTGGTGGGCGCGTCGAGGCCGGGGGCGGCCGCGTCGATCTCTCCCAGCTCGGCTGCCAGATCGCCCGGAGTGAAGGACTCTCTCGGGGGAGAAGGCTCCGCGAGCGGCATGCCCATCACCACCGGAGGCTCGGTGCGAAGCCGCGCGTTGGGCTCGGTGCTCACGCTCGCCAGCTCGGCGGCGACCTCCTTCAGCTCTTCGCCGAGCACCGCGCCGAGGACCACGGGTGGATCGTCCCGGAGCGGCACGCCCATCACCGCGGGTCGGTCGCTCCCTTGCGCCTCGGGCGAGGTGTTCTCCTCCAACACCACGTTGGGATCCGTCTTCACCTTGTTGGTGCCCGAGGCACCGTCGCTCTTGGCCTTCTGGGCGCGCCCTTTGCGCTTCGACGTGTCCTCCTCGATCGACGCGGCGCCGAGCTGCGTGGGCTCATCGGGAGTGGTGGCCTCGGCGTCTCCCACCGCGCGCGCACCGGTGCCGCTGAGCGCCATGTAGATCGCCACCAGGTCAGCGCGAATCTTCGCGGCGTCACGCTCGAGGCTGGCTGTGCGCGCGGCCGCTCCCAGCTTCACCCGGCGGTTGGGCTCGGTGGCGAGGCTGACGATGGCATCAGCGAGGGACTGCTTGTCTTGCGGGCGATAGAGCACCACCCCGTCTTCCGGCAGCACCGCACGCGCAGACGCGACGTCGGCGGCGATCACTGGGCGGCCGGCGGCGAGGTACTCACCCAGACGCGAGAGCGGCGAGCCCACCTTGCTGTTGCGCTCCACGTCGGAGAGCGTGAGCACGCCCACGTCGGCGGCGGCGAGGACCTTGTGGACGTCGTCATGCGCGACGGGCGGCTGGAACTCGACCTTGCCGGTGAGCTTGAGGGCGACGACTTGCTCCTCGAGGCGCGCCTGGTGCTCGTCGATCTTCGGGCCGACGATGGTGAGCCGCACGTCGACGCTCTGCAGTGCGAGCTGCATGGCCTCGAGCAGCGTCGGGAGATCCTGTCCGTGGCTTTGGTTCCCGAGGTGCAACAGCTTCATCGGCGTCGCGTCGGGCACGCCCATCAACTTGGGATCGTACGGGCCGAGATCGACCGGCGCGTGCAGCACGTGCACCTGCTCGTGCGGCACGCCGAGGCTGGAGACGAAGTCGCGGGTGAGCTCGTTGGCGACGACCACCGCGTCCGCGTTCATCAGACAGAAGAGCTCCTGGCGGCGCACCTTGGCGATGAAGCGGCGGTTCGCTTCGGCCTCGCTCACCACGAGCGGCAACTCCACCGAGGGCAACGAGCACGCGTCGTAGATCAGCTTGAAGCCGAAGTCGGTCCTTCGCTCGCACAGCGCGTAACCGCTGAACGGGTCGAAGAAGTGCACCATCACGTACTCTTCCGAGTCGAGCTGGCGGCGCACGGCGCGATCGAACGACTGCACGCGCGCGGCGAGATCACCTGCGCCCACGGGCACGCGGAGCAGGCGCGCTCCGTGGTACCGCTCGATGTGCGTGTGGTCCGGCGTCTTCACCGTGAGCACGACCACCTGGTAGCGATCGGACAGGCCTTTGACGTACTCAGTCAGGCGGCGGGACATGGCCGTGGGCGCCGGAATGACGTCGAAACAACACAGCAGGAGTCGCGGCAGTTCGCTCACGGGCGGCGGCGGAGTCTGACACGTTGACCCCTGAGTCGGTCAGTGAGAAGTGCGCGCCGTGGAGGACTTGAGCGCGCACACATTGAGAGAGTTGTTGACGCTGGCTCGCGAACGCCTGGGGCCCGCCGCGGCAGGCCTCAAGACGCGTGAGGAACTGCTTTTCTCCCTCTCCCTGCGG
>CBIHPJ010000346.1:0-9187 GCA_966211295.1 uncultured Myxococcales bacterium
CGTCGCCGTCGCGCTCGTCGCGGCATGACGCTGATCGAGATCATCGTCGTGATCACCATTCTCTCGCTCCTGATGGCCGCGGTCGGCATCGCCGTCATCCCGCAGCTCGACCAGGCGAAGGTCGATCGCGCGCGCCTCGACATCGCGAACATCAGCAACGCGCTGAAGACGTACTACGCGAAGAAGGGCAACTATCCCGACACGGGCGGCGGTCTGAAGGCGGTCGTCGACGCGCAGATCCTCGAGAAGATGCCCGTCGACCCCTGGGACCACGAGTACGTCTACGTGAACGAGGGCGGCAAGCCGGTGGTGATCTCGTACGGCAAGGACGGCGCGCCCGGCGGCGCTGACTCGGACGCCGACATCTCGTCGAAGGACGCGAAGAAGTAAGGGCTCACATGAACAAGCACGACGACAAGCAGACGGGGCTCTCCCCCATCACGATTGCGGTGGCGCTCGGCGCCAGCGCGGGCGTGTGGCTTGTCGTTGAAGTGCTCAGGAGGGCTTTCTCTTGAGCGCCCCCTCACCCCGACCCTCTCCCGAAGGGAGAGGGAGAAAGATTTCGCGTCGCGGTCTTACGTTGATCGAGATCGTGGTCGCCCTCGGCATCGTCACCGTGCTCTTCGCGGGCGTGGTGATGAGCGTCGGCGCGCTCACCGGCGCCAAGGCGAAGGAGTCTTCCACCGAGCTCGCGGGCACCATTCGCGCGCTCTACGACACCGCGGCGCTCTCGGGCCGCACCTGTCGGCTGGTGTTCAAGCTGCCGCCCCCGAAGGACGAAGAGACCGCGGTCACCTGGCGCGCCGAGTGCGCGAAAGCGGGTGCGACGGCCTCTGCCAAGCGCGACGACGAGCTCAAAGACGCGCAGAAGAAAGAGAAGGACAAGGTCGAGAACGACGATCGCTTCAAGCGGCTCGACAGCGACGATGCGCCCACGCTGCAGGCCCTTCAGGAGAAGGAGCAGAAAGAGGTCGACGCGCAAGCCGAGTTCTCGAACTTCTCGAACGAAGACGTGGTCGACAAGACGCTGCCCAGCGGCGTGCGCATCGAGGTGTGGACCGCGAAGCAGCACCAGGCCGCGAAGTCGGGCACGGCGTACCTCTACTTCTTCCCGCAGGGCTACACCGAGCGCGCGCAGGTCTGGGTCAAGCAGGGCGACAACACCTGGACGCTCACCATCTCGCCGCTCACCGGCAAGACCGTGATCCACAGTGAGGATCTCGAGGTTCCCAACACATGAGGAACCGCGCGTTCACGTTGCTCGAAGTGGTCGTCGCGCTCGCCATTCTCGGCGTGTCGCTGGTGGCCGTGCTCGACATCAACGCGAGCGCCGTCTACTCGCACGTGTACGCCAAGAAGCTCACCGTCGCGACGCTGCTCGCGCGCTCGAAGATGACGGACCTCGAGCAGAAGCTCTATGACGAGCCGCTCAGCCCCGACGATGACGAAGACGCGGGCGACTTCAGTGAAGAGGGTTGGCCCGGCTTCAAGTGGCGCGCGAAGGTGATCGTGCCCAAGACCAACGGCCTCTCTCCCGATCAGCTCTTCGGCGCGCTCTTCAATCTTCCGCTGGGTGGCGACGGCAAAGATGGCGCGGGCGGCATGCTCTCCAGTCTCTTCGGCGGAGGAGGAGCGGCAGGTGGCGCTGCTGCCGCCGCTGCTGGAGGCGCAGGTGGCGCGGCTGCTGGTGGCGCCGGAGCGCTGGGCGCTCTCGGCCCGATGGCAGGAATGGCGCAGCAGCAGTTCACCCAGATGGTCGATCAGCTGCAGAAGTCCGTCCGCGAGGTGCACCTCACGGTCACCTGGAAGGAAGGGAAGATCACCGAGAGCATCGACCTCGTCACCCACGTGGTCTCGCTCGGGCCCGGCAGCGATCGCAACGGAGGGGCCGCGGCCGCCGCTGGTGCGCCGAACGCGCAGAACGGTGGCCTCGTGCGTCCCGACGGCACCCCGCCCCACGGCACTCCGAAGCCGGGTCCGAACGGGGTGGGCTTCGTCGACGACGACGGCACGCCGCTCCAGCCGGGTGCACAGCAACAGCTGGGCAACCCCGCGCTCAATCCTCTGAACCTCGGGCCCGGCGGCGTGCGCCCGCTGCTCCCCACCATGAACGGGATGATCAAGCGATGAGGACGCGCGGCTTCACCTTGATGGAAGTGGTGATCGCCATCGCGATCACTTCGTTCATCGGCGTGGTGATCGGCGTGAGCTTCAACACGACGATCCAGAACAAGGAAATCATCGAGACGCAGTCGGAGCACTACCGCATGCTCCGCTCGGCGATGAACCGCATGGTGCGCGAGATCGGCGCGGCGTACGTGAGCGATCGCTACGACGCCAAGCGCTACCGCGACGCCTATGACCGGCCCACCAACTTCGTGGGCAAGCGCGACCAACTGCTCTTCACCACGCTCTCGCACCAGCGCCTCTACGCCGACGCCAAGGAGTCGGACCAGATGGTGGTCGAGTACATCGTGAAGACCTCGCCTGACTCCAAGGCGAAGGGCCGCACCGATCTCGTGCGTCGCGAGAAGGTGCTCCTCGAGGAGCGCATGGAGCGCGGCGGCACCGAAGATTCGCTCTTCGAGGGCTGCAAGAAGATCGAGTTCCAGTACTGGAACAGCGAGCGCAAGCAGTGGGAAGACGAGTGGGACACGCGGCGCACCGAGCGGAAGTCCATTCTCCCCACGCGCGTGAAGATCACGCTCTTCGCCGTCGACGAGAGCGGCAAAGAGGTCAAGTACACGACGCAGACGCGCATCATGTTGAACACCGAGTTCCCGAGGTACGAGTGATGAAGACTCGTGCTCGGAGAAACGGCAGCTCTCAGCGTGGCATCGCCATGTTGCTGGTGCTCGTCGGCATCGCGGTGCTGGCGTTGGTGGCGAACGAGATTCGCTACAACTCGGTGGTCGAGCTGCGGCTCGCGACCAACCAGCGCGACGAGCTGCGCGCGCACTATCTCGCGAAGTCGGGCATCTCGATCTCGCGCCTGATGCTGCGCTTCCAGAAGCAGCTCGATCAGATCCAGATCCCCAACCTCGGCGGCATGCTCCAGCAGCTACTGGGCGGAGCCGGTGGCGCAGGTGGACTTGCCGGTCTCGCTGGCCTCGCGGGTCAGGGCGGCGCAGGCGGGCTCGGCGCGCTCGCGGGCCTCGCGTCAGGACTTCCGGGCGCAGGCGGCGCACCCGGTGCGGGCGGCGGCAGCATGTCGATTCAGCTCTGGAAGATGGCGAAGGTCGACTGCCACATGCTGTCGCAGATGGTCCCGGAGTACGACGACAAGGACCAGGCCATCAAGAAGTCGGCCCTCGACAAGAAGTTCGACTTCGATGACGAGAACCCCGAGCTCGGCCAGACGCAGCGCGATCGCCGCTTCGGCAGCTTCACCGGGTGCTTCGACACGGTGATCACCGACGAAGAGCAGCAGATCAACCTCAACCAACTCGACGCGCCCCAGGCGACGTCCCGCGCGATGCTGGTCGAGCTGATCTCGCTGATGGGCGCGAAGAAGTACGAGTTCCTCTTCGAGAAGGAAGACGCGAACCGGGTGAAGCTCACGCCCACCGAGGTGATCACCAACATGCGCGACTGGGTCGATGAAGATGAGACCGGCTCGACGCTCAACACCTCGGGCACCGGCGACGCCTTCTTGAAGGGCTTCTCCGACGAGAACGGCGGCTACGTGAAGTACGACCCCGCGTACCGCGCGAAGAACGCGCGCTTCGACACCCTCGACGAGCTCTACATGGTGCACGGCGTGAACGACCGCTTCATGGCGGCGTTCAAGAACCGGCTCACCGTCTATCCGAACGTGAACTCGCGCCTGAACATCAATAGCGACGATCCGGTGATCCTCGAGGTCGCGATCCAGATGGTGGCAAACCCGCTGCAGCCCGACCCGCGCCTGTCCGACCCCATCTTCATCGACACCCTGATCAAGAAGATCCGCGCGGCGAAGGTCTTCGCGCTCTTCGGGATGAGCGTGCAGGACTTCGTGATGATCGTCGCCGCGGCCGGCGTGCCCATCA
This sequence comes from uncultured Myxococcales bacterium, assembly GCA_966211295.1. Lineage (GTDB taxonomy): Bacteria > Myxococcota > Myxococcia > Myxococcales > Myxococcaceae > Archangium_A. Next base: position 4,032 of record CBIHPJ010000346.1, read on the forward strand.
ACCCGGCGATTCAGAACAACATGCAGCAGAACCGTCTCATCGGCGACAAGAGCAGCACCTACCGCGTGCGCACGACGGGCACCGCGGGTGACGTCACTCGCACCATCACCGCGGTGGTGCGGCTCGACGACACGCTCGGTCGCCTCGTTTACTGGAGAGAGGAATAGATGGCTCGCGTACTCGGCCTCGATTTGGGGAGCCACACGCTCAAGGGCGTGATCGTGGAGACCACGTACCGTGGCGCCACCGTGAAGAGCTACGTCACGGCGGCGGTGCCACCCGATGGTGAGCGCCTCGACCGGCTCAAGGCGGCGTTGCCGAAGCTCGTGGAGCAGGGAGCCACGCAGGTGGACTCGGTGGTGGTGTCGCTGCCCGGCACCTCGCTCGCCACCCACCCCATCGCCCTGCCCTTCAGCGATCCCAAGAAGATCGAGTCGACGCTCGCGTTCGAGGTCGAGAGCCAGCTGCCGTACGATCTCGACGACGCGGTGTTCGATCACCAGGTCGGCAGCTCCGACGACAAGGGGGCGCAGCTGGTGGTGGGCGTGGCGCGCAAGACCGAGCTGCAGCCCACGCTCGACGCGCTTCGCGAGGCGAAGCTCGACCCTCGCATCGTCACCCACGCGGGCCTCGCGTATCAGAACATCATCGCCAACCTGCCCCCCACCACGGTGGAAGGCGACGCGGCGGTGGCGGTGCTCGACCTCGGCCACGAGCGCTGCAGCCTCGCGATCGGCAAGCCCGGCGGCGCGGTGGAGTTCGCCCGCACATTTGCAGGGGGTGGCTGGGCCCTCACCAAGGCGCTCTCCAACGAGTTCAAGATCAGCCTCGCTGACGCCGCTGCGTGGAAGGAAGAGCACGGCGCGGTGGGCACCGAGGTCGTCGGCTCGGAAGCGGAGCGTGCCTCTGGTGCCTTCATGCGCGCGCTGCAGCCGGTGCTCAGAGATCTGCGCAGCTCGCTCAAGTCGTACAACGCGCGCTCCAATCACCGGACCATCGGCGTGCTGCTGCTGTGCGGTGGAACCTCGAAGCTGAAGGGTCTCGCCGAGCAACTCGGGCGCGATCTCAATTTGCCCACGCGGCTGCTCGACCTGCCCTCCGACACGCGCGACGTGGTCGGCCTCGGCCGCCAGGAAGCGGCGCAGGCGTACGCGCTCGCGCTCCGCGGCACCGCGACGGGAGCCAAGGCCCCTCGCTTCAACCTCCGTCGCGGCGAGTTCGCCTTCAAGAGCGACTTCGACTTCGCGTCCGACAAGCTGGGTCAGCTCGCGGCCTTCGCGGTGGTGCTCTTCGTGCTGCTGATCGCGAGTGGGATCGTCCGCAACTCCGTGCTCGAGCGGCGGGAGAAGCAGGTCGACGCCGTGCTCTGCGACGTCACCCAGCGAATCCTGGGCAAGTGCGAGAAGGACTTCACCATCGCGCTCTCGTTGCTCAAGGGCCAGGAGAGCCCGGCCGCCGGCATCCCCGCGCTCTCCGCCGCCACCCTGCTCGCCGAGCTCACCGCGCACGTACCGCCCGACATGAAGGTGACCTTCGACAAGGTGACCATCGGGCTCGACCGCATCTCGCTCTCGAGTGAGACGGAGAACTCGAAGGCCCTCGAAGAGTTGATCGCCGCGCTCAAGACGTACCGGTGCTTCAAGGAGATCAACGAGGGCCGGGTCGAGAAGAGCAAGGACGGGAGCAAGGTGACCACGCGCCTCGAGATTCAGGTCGAGTGCCCGGCTGAAGCGGAGCCCAAGGGATGAGCGCCATCACGGATCTGCAGTCGACGATTCAGACCTCGTTCGCGGCGTTGTCGTCGCGCGAGAAGCGCATGGTCGGTGGAGCCGCGGCGGCCGTCGCAGTCTTCGCGGTCTTCATGGTGATCTTCACCTTCGGCAACAAGGCCGAGGCGATTCGCAAGCGCACCAACGAGAAGATCAGCAAGCTCGACGAGGTGCAGACGCTCGCCTCGGGATATCGCGACGCGAAGGCGCGCCAGGATCAGCTCGAGGGCCAACTGCGCGCGTCGAACGTGCGCCTGGTGAGCTACCTCGAAGACAAGGCCAAGCCCGCGGGCATCGAGCTTCCCTCGATCAACCCGAAGGCCGACATGCCGCTCGAGAACAGCCACATCGTGGAGAGCTCGGTCGAGGTGACCTTGAGCGACGTGAAGCTCAACCGGCTGGTCGAATTTCTGCAGTCAGTCGAAGCAGGCCCCGGCATCGTGAAGGTGAAGAACCTTCGCCTCGAGCCCCGCGTGGCTCAGGAGACGGTGACCGCGTGGGTGACGATCTCGACGTACAGGATGAAGTGACCAATGGCTGAGAAGAAGCCCGCTCTCTGGAAGCGCATCGTCGGATACACCCTCTTTGCGCTCCTCTCGCTCGTCGCGACGTTCTTCTTCACGTTCCCGTACGAGACGTTGAAGGAGACCATGAAGACCCAGGCGCAAGCGCAAGGCTACGTGCTGCGCATGGGCTCGCTGGGTCCCGGTCTCTTCGCGGTGCGCGCGAAGAACGTGGAGATCTCCAAGGTCGCGCCGCCGAGCGCCGACGAGAACGCGCCCGATCCCGTGCCGATGATGATCGACTCGATCACCGTGGGGCCGGCGCTCTTCCCGCCCGGGCTCTCGGTGAAGGCGAACCTGCTCGGCGGTGACATCACCGCGAAGGTGTCAGGGCTGGGTGCCACCAAGCGCCTGCGCGTCGATGTGGAGGATCTCGATCTCTCCAAGGGCAACTTGAAGACCGCCTCGGGCATCGACCTGGCGGGCGAGATCGAGGCGCACCTCGACGTCTCCGTGCCTGTCGCCTCCGCCGCGCCGAACACGCCCGCGGAGCCTGATCTCACCCAGGCCAACGGCACCATGACGCTCACCACCAAGGGGCTCACCATCAACGGCGGCACCGCGAACATCACCATCGCGCAGTTCGGCCCTGAGCCCACGCCGGTGGATCTGCCGAAGATTCAGCTCGGCGAGATCAACGGAAAGATGAAGATCGAGAAGGGCGTGGCGACGATGGAAGAGTTCAAGTCGAAGAGCGACGACCTCGAGATCAACCTCAGCGGAACCATCAAGCTCGCGAAGCGCCTCGAGTACTCCGAGCCCAACATGGAGCTGCGCGTGAAGCCGAACCCCGAGTTCCAGAAGCGGCTCGGAATGCTGGGGAGCGCGCTGTCGATGATCGGTCCCGATCCCAAGGATCCGACCTGGCGCATGGGACGCCTGAGCGGATATCTGGGGCGGCCGCAGTTCCGTTGATCGGGATCAACTGATCGCAGGAATTGCACGTGCGCTCGCGCGTGCACGGCCGGATATTGCTCGGCATGGCTGACGAGCTGTCTCCGTACTTCCTTGGGCCCTACGGCGAGAACAACGACTTCTTCGAGAAGGCGCTCACCGAGCTGGTCCGTGATCACGTCTTCTGGCGACGCAACTTTCATCCTGAAGACACGCCGCCGATCACCACGCGCGAGCAGAACTCGCCCGAGTTCCTCGATGCGGTGGCGAAGATGCGGCAAGAGCTGCATCGGCTCACCGCGCAGCTGAAGCGCTCGGTGCCGTTCTTTCATCCTCGGTACCTGGGGCACATGGTGAGCGACCTGCTGATGCCGGGGTTGATCGCTCAGCTCGTCACCACGCTCTACAACCCGAACAACATCGTCGAGGAGTCCGCGCCGGTCACCGTGCAGCTCGAGCTCGAGGTCGGGCGGCAGCTCGCGCGCATGCTCGGGTACTCACTCGATACCTCGAAGCAGCCCTGTGCGCTGGGTCACCTCACGGGCGGCGGCACCGTGGCGAATGACGAGGGCCTGTGGCTCGCGCGCGCGACGAAGCTGTACCCGCTCGCGGTGAAGGACGCGGGGATCTTGAAGCTCGGCGACGACTGGGAGCTGCTCAACTTGAGCACCGCTCAAATCCTCGAGCTCGCCTCGCGCGTGGAGGCGATGCCCGGTGGGGTCGCCGCGGTCGCTGCGACGCGCGTGGAGACGGTGGGCCTGGGACGTTTCTGCGCGAAGCACCCTTCGGTCGCGGAGCTCGTCGTGTTGGCTCCGGGCACGGCGCACTACTCGTGGATGAAGGCGATGAAGCTGCTCGGGCTCGGCTCGGATCAACTGGTCGAAGTTCCGACGGCGCAGGCGCGCATCGACGTGAGCGCGCTCGAGGCGTTGCTCGCTCGGCGTGCGGCAGAGAAGAAGCCCGTGCTCGCGGTGATCGGCATCTACGGCACCACTGAGTTCGGCACCCTGGATCCGTTGCATGAGCTGGTCGCACTGCGCGGGAAGCCGCTGCAGTTCTGGCTCCATGTGGATGCGGCGTGGGGCGGCTATCTGCCGAGTCTCTTCCGCGCACCCGATGGATCGTTCCGCGCGCGTGAAGATGTGGCCGCCGGCTTCAAGTACTTCCCCAGTGAGCGCGTTCATCAATCCACCGCGGCGCTGGCGGAAGCTGATTCGATCACCGTCGATCCCCACAAGCTCGGCTTCGTGCCCTTCGGTGCGGGAGCGTTCATCGCGCGCGATCGTCGCGTGTTCGATCTCGTGCAGCAGGAAGCCTCGTACGTCTTCGGCACCTCGCAGTCCCCGGAGGATCGCTATCGCAAGCCAGGCCGCTTCAGCCTCGAGGGCTCTCGTCCCGGCGCAGCGTCGGCCGCGTGCTTCGTGAATCACCGCGTGCTCCCGCTCGACGGAGAGAACTTCGGGAAGCTGATGGCTCGCTCGATTCGCTCGTGCGAGGCGCTGTATCAGCGGCTTCCGAAGTTGGCGGAGGAGGTCGCTCCGAAGGCGCGGCTCTGCGTGCCCTTCGAGCCTGACTGCAACCTGCTGTGTCTCGCGTTCAATCCGAAGGGCAACCGCTCGCTCGCGAAGGCGAACGAGTTCACGAAGAAGATCTTCGCGGCGATGACCGTGCGTGGAGATCTGCCCGTGCAGCTGCGCGACTTCTACGGCTCGAACACCACGGTGTTGCTCGCGCATCTCGGATCGGCGGAGCTGAAGAGACTCGGCACCGAGCTCGAGCTCGATCTGGAGAAACCGGATGCCGAGGGACTCTTCATGCTGCGGCACACGCTGATGAATCCGTGGCTGCTCTCGCGCGTGAACGCCGAGGAAGAGTCGTACGTCGAGGCCTACTGCAACTTCGTCGAGCGCATCGTTCAGGAAACCTGAGT
>CBIHPJ010000347.1:0-9186 GCA_966211295.1 uncultured Myxococcales bacterium
TCGACGTGGGCGGGGACAGTACAGAAGTCTGTACTCACGCCGCCCAGGTCTCCAACTTCACGAGAGCCAGGTCACCGAGTGAAAGAAGGCCCGAAGCTGAGAGGCCTGCAGGTGACGAGCACCGGCCAAGACACCCGAACGCCCGCCCTTCTCGAGGCTGAGCGCCTGACGACTCATTCCCTCATCCCGACCCGGTCATCTGCATGACTGTCGCGAGGGCCGCGTGTAAACGGCTCGCCCATGCTTTCCCTCGGTCTCACCCTCATCTTGTGCGCGACTCCCAGCGCGCGCTTGCTGACCGAGAGTGACGCGCCGCTCACCAACGACGAAATCGTCGAGACGCGCCGCCAGCTGCGCATCGTCGAAGGACACATCGCCGAGCTGAAGCCGCGCATGCCGACGGGCTACGTGGTGGGCATGGCGACGGGCTTCTCGATCTCCATTCTGCTGCTGCCTGGAGTGCCGCTGCTCATCGCCGGAATCTCGACGGGCACCAGCGTGCTGCTCGGGTTCGGCGCGGTGCTCTCCACCATCGGAGGCATCGGCCTCGTGGTGGCGTTGATCTGTCTGGTCACCGGCAACAACGCGGAGTCGGACATCGCCGACGAGCGCGCGCGCCTGGTGGAGCTGAGAGATCAATTGAAGGCGCGACTGGGAACGACTCCTCCCACGTCGCCGACGATTCCGGTGCCGCCGCCGTACGTGCCCGGAGTGCAGCGCGAGGTGCCTCCTCGCCTGATCACCGTCGCGCGTTTCTAGGGATTGCCGACTGTCGAGTAGGTGAGGAACGCGAAGAACGCGATCGTCAACAACGTCAGCACCAGCAACGCCACGGAGACCGCGAGAAACTCTTCCATCGGGTTCTTCGTGGGACCTTCGACCAGCTGCTTCCTCATAAACACCTCGACGTCTCAGACAGCGAGTAACGGAGGCGACAGGGAAGCGCTTCCTGCCCTTCCGAACTGGGCTACACCGAGGCACCTGTGAGCACTCTTTCCCCCTCGCGGTATTACGCGCGCGTCTTCGGCCTCGTCACAGCGGCAGTGCTGGGGTTCCTGCTCTTCCGGATCCTCGCGCCGTTCTTCGCCCCGCTGATGTGGGCGACGTTGCTGGCGTTCATGCTCCAGCCGGCGAATCAGAAGCTGCTGGGGCGCGGGCAGAAACCCAACACCGCGGCGGGGCTGCTCACGGGCGTGTCATTCCTGGTGGTGGCGGGTCCGGTGACGTTCTTCGTGTTCGCCTTCCTCCGACAGGCAGGTGAGCTGCTCGCGCGCTTTCAGACCGAGGCGGCGGAGCGAAAGCTCCCTGCCCTGCAGCTGATCCTCGAGTTCGGGCCCGTACAGGCGATTCTCACCAGGGCGGGCGAGTTCACCTCGTTGTCGAAGGATCAGATCCTCGGATCCGCGATCGACGCCGCGCAGGGAGCCCTGCAGCAAGTCGCTTCGCTGGGCGGCACGGTGGTGGTGGGCGCGGTGAACGTGATCACCCAGTTCTCGCTCACGATGTTCCTGCTGTTCTTCTTCCTCCGTGACGGGAAGGGAATGTTGGAGCGCGGCATTCGCCTGGTGCCGATGACTCCGGCGCGGAAGGTCGAGCTCGCAGGCACGCTTGGTGGAGTGACGCGCGCGGTGGTGCTCGGCACCCTGGTGACGTCGCTGGTGCAGGGCACGTTGGTTGGAATTGGGTTCGCGATCGCGGGGCTGCCTTCTCCTCTCGTGTTCGGCGCCGTCGGAGCGATCGCTTCGCTCATTCCGATCGTCGGTACGTCGCTCGTCTGGGTGCCCGCGGCGATCACGCTCGTGGCGCAGGGTCAGACGGGTTGGGCGATCTTCCTCACGCTGTGGTCGATCATCCTGGTGGCGGGCAGCGACAACGTGGTGCGCCCGTTGATCATCTCGGGCAGCTCGAAGGCGTCGACGCTGTTGGTCTTCGTGGGCTTGCTCGGCGGCATCAGCGTGTTCGGCTTCGCGGGCATCTTCATGGGCCCGCTGGTGCTCACGCTGGTGGCGACGCTGCTCGAGTACGCGGATCTCGAGTTGCCGCGTGCGTCGGCGATGGGACTGTATTCACCGATGCCGTCGCCTCCCGTGAATGCGGCCGCGTTGTTTGCGAAGGAGGCGATCACTGAGCCCCCCTCAGCTCCGCCTCCCTCAGCGCCGTCAGCGCCGATGCCTGCTGCTGAGTCGACGAAGCCAGAGACGAAGATCGACAAGTAGTCACGACCACGTTTCGACCTGCAGTCGGACCGTCGCGCGCCCGTCGACCCTCAGGCAAAAGGGGCGCATGCGTTTCCTGCTGCCCTGCCTCATGCTCCTCGCGTGCTCGACTCCCAGCGTGGAGCGCGATGCCTCCGTCACCGAGGACGTCGACGCGGGTGGAGGAGCGGAAGACGCAGGAGAGGCGAGTGATCCCTGCGAGGCCGTGACCTGCACCTCCACGGAGCAATGCGTGGCGGGTCTCTGTCAGCCCCGCGCGTGCGGAGTGAGGGAATGTGCAGCTGGTGAGCTCTGTGCCGACGGCGGCTGCGTCGCCGCCGAGTGCCTCAACACCACGTGCCTCCCCGGCGAGGTGTGCGTGCGCGGTGCCTGCGTGCCGACGGATTGCGCGGGCCAGACCTGTGCGGCAGGCACCGTCTGCGCTGATGGCGTCTGCGTCGATGCGCGCTGCCTCGGAGTCGCCTGCGACGTCGGCTTCGCGTGCACCGCGGGCCAATGCCTCGCCTCGAGCTGCGGCGATGCAGGCGCGTGCTCCCCTGGAACTTCCTGCGTCGATGGCGCTTGCATCGACACTCGCTGCGTCGGAGTGACCTGCCCCACCGGCCAGCAGTGCGACGGAGGCACCTGCGCCACTGGCTGCACCGCGAGTGAGCCCACGGAGACCCGCTGCGCGAACGGCACCGATGATGATTGCGATGGTGTGAGCGATTGCGCCGATCCCGATTGCTCCGGGAAGACGTGCACCGACGACTCGCGTCCTTGCACCAACGACGTTTGCGGCTCAGGGCAGTGCACTCACCTCGCCGCGCCCGCGGGCACGGTGTGTCGCGCATCCAACGGCGGCTGCGACGTGGCCGAGACCTGCACGGGCACCTCGACCTCCTGTCCAGCCGACGGCTTCAACTCGACGTGCGCGTGCCCCTCTCGCGGCCCGATCTCCGGCTACGGAGAGCACGACGGTCTGCGCGCGATCGCCGCGGGCAACTTCGCGCTGCGCGACACCAATACCTGGGCAGCGAACACCGCCGCGCTCGACGCGCTTCAGTTGCCGAAAGTGGGCCTCGACGTGTTGCCGCTCAACCGCACCGCGACGCGCATGAGCAGCAAGCCCTGGCCCGGGTTCGGCGGCGGCTTCTTCTGGGAGTCGGGGGATCTCACCGTGCCGTACTGGATTCCGCAGGGTCTCGCGGGCGGCACCGCGGGAAGCCGATCTCTCATCGCGGTGAGCTGGCACTACGACGAGACGGACAACGCGGCCGACGCGAGCCCGCCTGTCGACGGCACCGACAAGGGCGTGCGCATCACCTTCACCGATGTGTCTGACCTGAATGCGGCCATCACCTACCGCCACGTGCTGCTCGTGGAGCCCGACGCCACGCGCGGCTTCAAGCCCGTCACCAACCACGCGGGTGGACTCGCCTGGGTGGGCTCGTACTTGTACGTGGCCGACACCAGCCGCGGCGTGCGGGTGTTCGACCTGAGCCGCATTCTCCAGGTGTCCACCGCCACGTCGTGCAGCGTGCGATGCGGCGTGAGCAACGGCACCGCCTGCGCCTACGGCTACTCGTACGTGCTGCCGCAGGTCGGCGCGTACGTCTTCCCCACCGGGCTCTCCACTTCCTGCCGGCCGCTCTTCAGCTTCGTGGCGCTCGATCGCAGCACCACGCCGCCGACGATCATCTCGGGCGAGTACGACAACGATCCCACCTGGGGCATCTACAGCCGCGTGCTGCGCTGGCCGCTGGCGAGCGGAACGGGCCGAATGGCGGTCGGGCCGACGGGTGTCGTGAAGCCTACCGGTGCCTGGTACGCCGGGAGCCGCAACCTTCAGGGAGCGATCGCCTCGGGTCCGAAGTTCTTCATGAACTCCACGCGCTACGCGGGAGCGTTGATCACCGGACCGGTGGGAGCCGCGAGCACCGTGCTGCGCGCTGATCAAAGCGACTACGGGTGGATGCCGGAGGGCATGTACATCTCGTCCGCGGGCAACCTGTGGGTGAGCACGGAAGGCCACGCCAATCTCGATCGCAGCGTGTTCTTCGTGCGCATCGCGAACGTGCCCTGATCAACGTCCTGATCAACCGAGCGCCGACGGATCCAGCAGCCGGTGCTCAACCAAATAGTCCCACACCACCTCGGGCACGAGCGCGACCAGCTTCGCGTGCTCGTAATTCCGCCCCCGCTCACGCACGAGCGACGAGGAAATATTCGAGGTCACCACGTTCTCCCGCAGGTACGTGTGCCGCGCCCCGGCGAGGATCGAGTTCGCCTGGTCCCAGTCGTACCCGAGGCGATGAATGATCCAGAAGCGCAGGTGCTCCGCCATCCAGTCCGAGCCCTTCCACTTCTCGAACGTCTGCGCGACGTCGCTGCCCATCACCCACGAGAACTCGTAGCCGGGATGCGCGGGGAAGAAATGATCACGGAGGATCTCCGCGGTCTCCTTCGTCTGCTCGTAGATGCGCGTGCCGTGCACCATCTCGAAGTCGCACGCGCGCAGCTTCGGATACTTCGCGATCGCCCTGCGCACCATCTCGAGCCGGTGCTCCGCGGGGAGCAGCTTCTTCCCCCACGGATGCTCGCCCACCAGGTACAGCCACACCTCGTCCACGTCGGTGAGCGCGAGGATCTCGAGCGCCATGGTGAGATGCGCATTCGTCACCGGATTCGCCGACGTGCCGATGAGCGCTACCTTGCGTCCCCGCACGCGCGCGTCGAGCTTCTTCACGGTGTTCTGCACCATCGCGCCGAAGTCGAGCTCGAGCTCGTTGCAGAGCTGGAGCAGGCTCCACCCCGCGTCGCCGATCTCTTCGATCAGGTTCGGCTGATCACGGTAGTGCGTGAGCTCAGCCACTTCGTTCGCCAGATCTCGCAGCCGCTCGCGCAGCTCGGTCTTGTTGAAGTGCTGATCATGGCAACGGCGCACCTGCTTCTGCAGCTCGGAGAGATCTTTCACGGATCCGATTCTGCGTGTCTTTTCTCCTTCGAGCGACTCTCTTCAGGCGGCTTCCCAACCCCGCAGCACTCGAAGGAGTCCCCATGAAGAAGATGATGATGGTGGCTGTCGTGTCGGCGTTCGTCGGTGGTTTCGCGACTCAGGCGTTCGCGGAGAAGCAGCCCGCGATGGCCAACGCGCACCACAACCTCGAGGAGGCCAAGCGCAACCTCGAGAACGCCACCGCCGACAAGGGCGGTCACCGCGTGAAGGCGCTCGAGCTCGTGAACGCCGCCCTCGTGGAGGTGAAGGCGGGGATGCAGTTCGACAACAAGAACTGAAGTCGTTCTCTGCGGAAGCGGGGAGAGGGCCGGGGTGAGGGGCGACTCTTACTTCCTCGCCTTCGCCGGCGGCTGCACGTCATCACGCACGTACAGCCGCACGTCCCAGAGGCAGTCCTTCGCGGGGGCCTCGACCACCGTGACCTCGCCGAACCACGCCGCGGTCGCGAGATCACCCTTGAGCTGCTCGAGCCCGAGCTTCGCCTTCTCGGGATCGCGGCCACACACCTCGATGCGCGACTTCGAGGTGTCGCCCTCGGGGCGAGGACCGATCCACACCACGGTGCTGTTGCGGCCCTTGTTGCGCTCGATCAGCGCGTCTTCCACCGCGTGCATCGCCTTCAGGTTGGCGCCCTTCGAGAGCACCTCCACGCCGATGCGCGGCTCGCAGCCGAGGTAGTGGCAGTAGTAGCTGCCGCTCGGGAAGAACGGCGCCGGAGCCGTGGAGTTCAGGGTCATCGCGCGCGCGGCCGCCACCGAGACCTTCGCGGTGTAGTCCTTCTTCGCGTCTTTGCAGGCGGGGCCCTTGCAGCCGGTGGCCTTCACCTCGACGGTGTCGCCGTTCACCATCTTCCAGGTGCCGCTGACGACGGTCTCACCCTTCGCCTTGTCCACCAGGTGCCCCTCGTACACGCCGCGGCTGCGAAGGCCGATGTACTGCTTCGCGTCTCCGATCTCGGTGTTGTCGATGAAGTCGATGGGCGTGGGGAGCTGCGCGAGCGAGATGGCGATCAGGGCGGTCAACATGTCGGCGCAGACTACATGAGAATTTCATCAATTCATTGCGCGCGAGAGCGCCCACGTGGGTTGCTTCCGACGTCATGAGCGCGATCCCCGAAGAGGTCCGTCAGTGCCCGAGCTGTGAGCATCCCGCGGTGCTGCTGGTGATGGACTGGCAACACTCGATGAATGGAATGCAGACCAGTGAGTCGACCAAGGAGTACCGCTGCCAGGACTGCGGCTCGTGGCAGGTGCGGCAGGCTCGCTCGAAGGTGATCGCGTACTGGATCCTCGGAGTGATCTTCTCGATCCCCTGTCTCTTCGGAGCGCCCTTCCTCTACCTCGCGTGGCGGCAGAGCAACTTCGACAAGCGCGTGCCCATCGTTCCCGGCGCGCTGGTGCCGCGCACGCGTTTCCCCGGAGGTCCTCCGCTGCGCACCTGCGGCAAGTGCAACGGCCGCGCGAAGGCGATGAAGATCACGCGCCACTCGCACAACGGCATGCCCACCGGCACCGACTACGAATACGTCTGCGCGGGCTGCGGGCTGCAGTTCACGACGGAGAACTTCCTCGGCCACGCCTTCTCGTTCTTCGGCGGCCTCGTGCTGGCGGGCGTCACGCTCGGCTTCGCGTTCGGCGCGAAGGATCTACTGTGGCGCATCGGCGGAACGGTCGTGGCGGGCGCGCTCGCGACGTTCGTGCTGGGGCAATCTGTCACGCGCATCATGAATCGCTTCAAGCACAAGGAGCTGGTGGAGACCGTGCTGTGACGTAGGTTGGCTCAATGCGCCTGCTTCTTTTGATCGGACTGACGCTGATGGGGTGCGGGCAATACGTCGAACTGGGTGAGCCGTGTAGCGCTCCGCCGAAGGTGACTCAGTGCGCCAGTGCCTCGACCTATTCGGCGTGTGAGTCAGGGACCTGGCGTGAGTTCCCGTGCGGAGCCGTTTGTTCAGCTGGCGGGTCCTGTGATCTGAGCTCGAGTCGAGTCGGAGACATCTGTCCTGAGTCCTGGAGCGGAGTCGAGATTTGCACCGGAATGCGTCAGTCCGTCGCTTGCGCTGATGGTGGATGGGCGCCACGCAGCTGCGCCGAAAGCACTTTCGCGTGCGCCTGCAGCAGCGGCTCAACCTCGGGCTCAGGCGGAGGCAGTGGAGGCGGCGGAGGCAGTGGAGGCGCTGGAGGTAGCGGAGGCGGCGGCGGTGGTGGTGGAACCGCGTGCTGTAGGCACTGTGGATCCTCGAAGCCTTGCGGCAACTCCTGCATCCCCCTCTCGTCGACCTGTCACATCGGTCCAGGATGCGCTTGCTGATGGCGCGAGGACAGGGTCCAGGAATGAAGCTGATTCACCGATACCGCCAGCCGAAGCGATCGAGCGAAGTGCAGACGGTGGTGGTGGCGGGCGAGCATCACGTCGCCGCGCTCGGCAAACGAATCGATCTCCGCACCGGAGAGGCCACCAAGTCGAAGGCCGCGCGTTTCGGGCGCGATGGCGCCTGGGTGGAGTGGACGAGGACGCCTGACCTGCAGCTCGTCACCCCGGCTGGAGAGCACACGAAGATCACCGGCTGGGAGGGTCTCTCCACTGGCGTGATGATGGTGAGTGACGAGATCGTGCTGCTGCAGGCCGATGCGCGTCAGCCGCTGCTCTGCATCGACCGAAAGACCGGAAAGCCGACAGGCCGCCTCGAAGAAATGAAGGGTGAGCCGTACGACGCCAGGACCACGCTCTACAACTGCGTGGTGTTCGACCCTCGCGATGGGCGCACAGCGTGGCTCGCGGATGCCGGTCGTCTCGCGCAGTACGACCTCGCCACGCGTCGGCCGCTGAAGGTGATCGAGCCGAAGTCAGGAGAGAAGTTTCTCGGAGTGACGGCACATCCCGCGGGTTGGGTCCTGACCCTGGCTCGGCAGAAGTCGGCCGGGTTCGATTCCTCACGCGATGAGCTGGTGCTCTTCGCGGCCCATGGAGAAGAAGTCGCGCGCCGGCAGATGAGCACGATGTCGAGCGCTCCCCTCCGTGACGGCTTCGTGGTGTTCGAACCGAAGGAGAAGCGCTTCGTGTTCCTCGACTTCGCGCTGATCGAGACGGGCACGCTGGCGCACGACTCGAACTGGGCGCTGCTGGTGGCGATGCCCTCACTGCGCGAGTGGATCACCATCGGCGGTCACGGCGAGTGGGATCACCATGGCGAAGACGACCTCACCGCGCCGACAGTCGTCGACGAAAGGAAGAAGCCCGCGGCGAAGAAGGCGAAACCCAAAGCGAAGAAGTAGGGTTCTCGCGTGGGGGACGAACAGCTCATCTTCAGGCCGGTGATCGAGCAGCTCTTCGTGCTCGGGCTCGCGGATCGAATGACGCCGACGTTTCGCGCGCAGCTCAAGAAATGCGGAGTGGATCTCGATCGTCTCGTCCCCGGCTATCCGTACGCCGACTGGGAACGTGCGGTGCAGACCATTCCTTCGCTCTTCCCCGAGCTCGAACGAAGCGACGCGCTCCACGAAGCAGGAAGGCGCATGACCGTGGCCACCATCGAGAGCAATCCGGTGGGGAAACGGTTGCTGCCGCTGCTCAAGGTGATGGGCATCGGGCGCGCCTTGCGCCGCGCGTACTCACGCACCACCGAGGGAAACTTCAACGTGATCACCTTCGGCGCGGAGACTCCGAAGTCGCTCGAGATTCAGATGAGCTTCGTGGGCGCGATTCCTGATCTCGCGCGCGGGAGCATCGTCGGTGTGGGGCAGATGCTCGGTGCGACGAATCTGCGCTCCACCACCGTGAAGTACGAGCAGCCCGCGGCGGTGTTCCGCGCTGACTGGGAATGACTGGGAATGAGTGAAGGATCGATGCCCTCCCCCCGACCCTCTCCCGAGGGGAGAGGGAGACACTTTCACTCAGCTTGCCCGCGCGCGGCCTTCTCCACCGCTTCGCGATTCGACGCGATGAACTCGTCGACGTCCTTGTCCTCGAGGC
>CBIHPJ010000348.1:0-9175 GCA_966211295.1 uncultured Myxococcales bacterium
GCCTGCGGAGCGGCCGCGGCAGCCTGACGCTCAGCGAGCGCCTGCTTGCGCGAGAGGCGGATCTTGCCGCCCGAGTCGATCGAGATGACCTTCACCATCACCTCGTCGCCTTCCTTCACGATCTCGTCCACGGTCTTCACGCGCTTGTCGGCGAGCTCCGAGATGTGGATGAGGCCGTCGGTGCCGGGGAACAGCTCGACGAAGGCGCCGAACTCGACCACCTTGCGCACGGTGCCCAGGTAGATCTTGCCGACCTCGGCCTCGCGGGTGAGCGCCTGGATCATCGAGATCGCAGCCTTCACCGCTTCGCCGTCAGCCGACGCGATGTCGACCTTGCCGGAGTCATCGATGTTCACCGAGCAACCGGTGCGCGCGATGATGTCCTTGATCACCTTGCCGCCGGGGCCGATGACGTTCTTGATGTACTCGGGGCGGATCTGGATCGAGGTGATGCGCGGGGCGTACTGGCTGATCTCCTTGCGGGGAGCCGGGAGCGCCTTGAGCATCGTCTCGAGGATCTGGAGGCGGCCGACGCGGGCCTGCTCCATCGCCTTGAGCATGATCGCCGTGGTGATGCCGGTGATCTTGATGTCCATCTGCACGGCGGTGATGCCCTTCGCGGTGCCGCACACCTTGAAGTCCATGTCGCCGAGGTGATCCTCGTCACCGAGGATGTCGGTGAGGATCGCGACCTTGTCGCCTTCCTTCACGAGGCCCATCGCGATGCCCGCGACCGGCGCCTTGATCGGAACGCCCGCGTCCATCATCGCCAGGGTGCCGCCGCAGACCGAGGCCATCGACGAGCTGCCGTTCGACTCGAGGATGTCCGAGACCACGCGCACCACGTACGGGAAGGTGGCCCTGTCGGGGAGCATGTTGCGCAGCGCGCGCTCAGCCAGCGCGCCGTGGCCGATCTCGCGGCGGCCGGGACCACGCAGCGGCTTGGTCTCGTTCACGGAGAACGGGGGGAAGTTGTAGTGCAGCATGAACGTCTTGCTGATCTCGCCAGCGAGCGTCTCGATGCGCTGATCGTCCTCAGAGGTGCCGAGGGTCGCAGTGACGAGCGACTGGGTCTCGCCACGCTGGAAGATCGACGAACCGTGCGCGCGGGGGAGCGGCGAGATCTCGCAGCTCACGTCGCGAACCGTGGTGTGCGGACGGCCACCGATGCGGCCGCCGCTGCACGTGAGGTCGCGCATGTATTCGTACTTGAGGTCTTCGTAGATGCCCTTGACCTGCTTCTCGACCACGGCCGTGTATTCGGCCGCCATCGCCGCCTTCAGCTCACCCTGCATCTTCTTGCTGGTGGCCTTCAGGAAGCCGTAGCGCTCGTGCTTGTCGTTGATCTTGTAACCAGCGGCGATGTCGTTCCAGACCATGCCCTTGATCTTCTCCTTGAGCGCGGCGTCGTACTTCACGACCTTGTCGTACTCGCGGGTCTTCACGCCCAGCTCGGCGCGGAGCTCGGAGATGGCCTTGATGATCGGCTGGCAGGCGGCGTGACCGAAGTCGAGCGCGGCGACCATGTCGGCCTCGCTGATCTCCTCGGCGCCACCTTCGACCATCACGATCGCCTGCGCGGAGGCAGAGACCACGAGGTCGAGGTCGCTCTTCGTGCGCTGCGCGAGATCGGGGTTCGCGATCAGCTGGCCGTCGACGCGGCCGACGCGCACGCAGGCGATGGGGCCGTCGAACGGAATGTCGGAAACGCCGAGCGCGGCCGAGGTGGCGCAGAGCGCGAGCACGTCGGGCTCACAGTTCTTGTCGAAGCTGATCACCGTGTTGATGATCTGAACTTCGTACGCGTACCCTTCCGGGAACAGCGGGCGGCAGGAGCGGTCGACGATGCGGCTGGTCAACGTCTCCTTCTCGGTGAGGCGGCCCTCGCGGCGGAAGTAGCCACCGGGAATGCGACCGGCGGCCGCGAACGTCTCCTTGTACTCGACGGTCAGCGGGAGGAAGTCGATGTCCTTCTTCTCGCGCGCGCTCACGCAGGTCGCGAGCAACATGGTGTCGCCCTGGCGAACCACCACGGCGCCGTCAGCCTGCTTCGCCATGCGGCCGGTCTCGATGATGAGATCGCGGTCGCCAACCTTCACGGTCTTTCGAATCATTGCCATTTTGAAACGCTCTCTTTGCGGTTGTTGGCGCGAGAGACGTTCTGATCACCTGCTCGCGATCCCCGAGGTTCTCGGAGGCCCCGAACAGCTGGTCAAAACGACCCGTTCGCGCCGGTTGTGGACTGCTTACGACTGTCTTGAAGCAGCGAAGGGCGCCGGGATTTCCCAGCGCCCCTCACGTTTCCATCAACAGCTCGTCACTTGCGGATGCCGAGGCTGTCGATCAGCTTCTTGTAGCGGTTCTGATCCTTGGTCTTCAGGTAGTCGAGCAGGCGGCGGCGCTGGCTGACCATCTTGAGGAGACCACGGCGGCTGTGGTGGTCCTTCTTGTGCGTCTTGAAGTGCTCCGTGAGCTCAGCGATGCGCTCGGAGAGCAGCGCGACCTGGACCTCGGGGGAACCCGTATCCTTCTCGTGCGTGCGGAACTTCGCAACCAACTCAGTCTTCTTCTCGACCTGGATCATTTCGTTTCTCTCCCGCTCCGAAGTGGTCAACACCGTGACCCGCGGAGGGGTACAGGTCAGGTGGTGACGGGCGCTTAGCGGACGGGAAGTGTCAGCGCAAGGGCGCTGCTCTCACCGCAGAGGAGGCAGGAGCACGTACGTGCCGTCATCGCCCCGCCTGTAGAAGTAGGGCTCTCGCCACGGGAAGTGGAGGTCGTCGTCGGTCAAAAGCTCGGCCTCCACCAGCTCGCTGAGCCCGATGGGGAGGGAGCCCTTCTCCAACTTGAAGAGATCGATGGCCGCGGCCACCCGAGACATCTGCTGCTGGCTCGAGAAGCGCTGCGCCGCGGGATCCGTGAAGGTGGTGGCGTTGCTGCCGCCGAGCTTCATGGCGCCGAAGTCGATGCGGGTGCCGATGAAGAGGAGCGCGCCGACCACCACCATGGTGACCGCGATGCGGCCGATCACGCCCAGCACCGCCGAAGCGCGGCTCTCGGTCTCGAAGTCGTCGCCGCCCTTCCCTGCCGGCGGAACGCCCTTCGCGTACTCGAGGTTGATCAGGTTGCAGAGCGCCTTGGCCGTCTCGAACTCACCGAGGCACGAGAGCTCGATGATGCGCTGGCAGGTGCGGCCCGCGGCGATCAGGTTGTAGCAAGTGCGCTCGTTTTCCCCGACCGACTTGAACTCGCCCTTGTTGACGCTCTTCTTCTCCTCGGCGAACGCGTCGTCGAGGGCGGCGTCGAAGTCGTCCTTCTTCAGCTCCTCGGGCGGGAGCTCTTTGATCTTCTCGAACGTCATCTGCAGGCTGGTGATGCGCTTGCGCACCACCGGCCATTCGTCGACGCGGCGGAAGCCTTCCATCAGCACCGACTCCGCGCGGAGCGGGGTCAGCGTGTTCTCGGTCTCGACGTCCTTCTGCTCGAACTCGTAGGTGCCGGCCTTCCAGCCGAAGAGCTTGAAGAGCGTCTCGCTGGTCTGCAGCTGCACCATCGACTTGAACTTCTGCTCCGTGAGCACGCCCTGGCTGACGAGCACGTCGCCCAGCCGCTGCAGGGTACGCTTCTGCGTCTCGAGGGCGAACTCGAGCTGCTGCTCCGTCACCAGCGAAGCGGCCACCAGCATGGAGCCGATCAGCTCCTTGCGATTGCGGCTGGTCGTCTCGGCCCGGACGATGTTGCCGTCCTTGAAGGTGACGGCGACCGAGTCTTGCTTCTGGGTGAGCACCAGCGCGCCGGTCTTCTGCTGCTGACCGATCAGCTGAAGGATGTCGGCGATCCCGAAGTCTTTGAGTGTTCCCTTGAGCGCCATGCGTCAGCTCCGGCTCTGCCGCAGACGCAGCAAGGACAAGGGGTAGACCACGAGGAAGATGATCACGAGCGGCACCAGGCGCACGCCCATGGGCATGCCCTCGAAGGGAGGCCGCACCACGCCCGCGCGCAGCACCGCGCCGGTGATCGCGAGCACGAAGAGGTAGCCGTAGATCGCGCCGCGTACGGGAGCGACGCCAGAGAACACGTGGCCCATGCCGGACCAGAGGACGCCGAGGATGGTGGAGGCGCGCTCCATCTGGCTCTCGTAGCGCGCGACCTCGAGCTGCTTGCGCACCTTCACCGAGGGCGCGACGACGTTCTTCTTCGCGAAGACGTTCACGCACTGGGTGCACATCTGGCTGCCGGGAGAAACCTCGGGGTCGCCACGCTTGCTGACCGCGCGGCCACAGCGGGTACAACCGCGCGCCGCTTCCAGCGACTTGCCGAGGAAGCCGAAGCCGAAGAGCAGGAGCGCGACGAGCAGCGGGTAGAACGGGGCGATCGCCTCGGGCACGTCGCCCACCAGGATCTGCGAGAGCTGGCTGCGCACGCGCTTGGCGGCCTCCTCACCCTTCGCGAGCGAGACGAGATCGCTCTGCGCGAGCGGCAAGGTGCGGAGCCGATCGTTGCCCATGATCTGCTTCTGCAGCGGATCCTCGGAGTCGATCGAGGGGAGCGAGGCGTCGAGCTGCCGGGCCTCCATCAAGTTGGAGCTCGCCTTGTCGATCTCACCCACGCTCGAGTCGCCATAGACCTGCACGCGGCGCTGGTACACGCGGGCCAGGTTGAGCAGCGCGACGGCGCTCGGCGAGCTGGCCTTCACGCCCTCGAGAATCGAGCGGGAGTTCTCGAGATCTCCCTGGAGGAAGAGCGCCTTCGCGAGGGCGATCTTCGCGGGTACGTCGTCGGGCCGCAGCGCGAGCGCGAGCTTCAGGTGGTTCACCGCCTGCTCGAGGCGGCCGCGGTTCAAATAGAAGTGACCGAGCACGAAGCGCTCGGGGAAGCCGACCTTGTCTTCGGCGGCGAGCTTCTCGTACTGCTGAACGATGGGCTCCACTCCGGGGCCGCCCCGCTCCACACGGTAGAGATCTTCGGCCGCGGTGTCGGCGAACGCGGTGTGCTCCACCACGAAGCCACCGATGAGCGGCACCAGGCCAAGCGAGCCGATGAGCACCGCCGCGAGCACGCGCTCCCGCGGCGCGAGGTACATGGTGAGCGCGGCGAAGAAGGCGAGCAGCGTGGGCACCACGCCCATGCGGAACACGATCGGCAGCGAGAGCAGGAGAATCGCCAGCGCCGAGGTCTGCCAGCGGGCCGCCGCGCGCGGGAAGAAGAAGTGGAAGTCGTAGAGGAAGTAGTACCCGCGGCGCAGCAGCAGCACGAGCATCACCACGATGATGGTGGCGATGAAGGCGATGAGCATCACCGAGGCGATGTCGGCGACGATCGCGCGCAGGTAGCGCGAGTCACTGAGCTCCGCGGCGATGCCCTTCTGCAGCGAGCCCACGTAGCGGGGAATGCCGCTCGGATCGCTCGAGAAGTAGAGGCGGGTGAGGAGGAACCAGGTCGCCGGCAGATCGGGCGCGAGCTCGGAGGCGCTGACCGCGATCTCCACGGCGGCGCCGCTGTCTCCCGCGGCCTCCCAGGCCTGCGCGGCGCGGAGCATTCCGACGGCCCACAGCTCCATGTTGCTGGAGCCGATGAGCGAGCGCATCGCGAGGAGCTCCTTGCGCGCGGCCTGTTCTGCCTCGGGCTTCTTCGAGGCGTTCGCATCGCGCCACTTGAGCCACGCGGAGTTGAGGTCGGCGTCGGAGATCGTCTTCACGATCATCGGCGGCGGCTCCTTCTTCGGAGGCGGCTCGAAGGCCTTGGGATCCTTCACCGGGTCTTTGCTGCCGGGCTTGCCCTTGGCGTCTTTGCCGTCCTTGCCTGCGACGCCGGATCCTGAGTCCTTGCCCGAGCCGTCCTTGCCGGAGCCGTCCTTGCCGGAGCCCTTTTTCGAGGTGGGCGGGGCGACGAGCGTGCCGTCAGTGGGATCGTCGTCGACGGTCGCGTTTTGTCCCGGAGCGTCGGGTTCACCCAGTCCGTCTTCGTACGGTGAGCTCTGCTGCTGCTTCTTCTTGTTCTTCTTCGCGGGCGCAGGGGCGTCGGGATCGACGAGATCCACCTGTGCGAATCCCGTGGTGGGAATCAGCCACGCGAGGGCGAGAAAACACGCAAACAGTCTCATCAGGGGCGCGCGCAGCCTACCCAAGGACCCCAAGCCCCGCGAGGACTTAGACGCGGGTCCGTTCGGTTGACGCGCAACTCGACCGGTCGGTGGGATACACGGCGCGCATGGGTGACATCGGTACCGCGGTCGAACGGCTCGCCACCATCATGAAGCGCCTCCGAGCGCCGGGTGGATGTCCGTGGGACCAGGAGCAGGACGTGAAGAGCCTCCGGCCCTACCTGATTGAAGAGGCCTACGAGGTGCTGGAAGAGATGGACCGGGTGGCCGACGGCGGCTCCTGGACTCCGCTTGGTGAAGAGCTGGGCGATCTGCTCTTTCAGATCGTCTTTCACTCCCAGCTCGCCTCCGAGCAGAAGAAGTTCGACCTCGCCTTCGTGGCGAACTCGATCTCCGAGAAGCTGGAGCGGCGGCATCCGCACGTGTTCGGCGAGTCGGCGCAGCACGGCACCGAGCAGGTGCTGCAGAACTGGGCGAAGTTGAAGGCGGACGAGCGCAAGGCGAAGCACGGCCACGCGGGCAGCGTGCTCGACGGAGTACCGAGGGACGCGCCGGGGCTGCAGCGCGCCGAGCGGCTCACCGAGAAGGCCTCGCGCATCGGCTTCGACTGGCCCGACGTCAGCGGCGTGAAGGACAAGCTGAAGGAAGAGCTGGGAGAGCTCGACGAGGCGATGGAGCAGAAGGACAAGGCCGCCATGGAGCACGAGCTGGGTGACGTGTTCTTCGCGCTGGCGAACCTGGCGCGGCAACTCGGCATCGCTCCGGAAGACGCGATGCGCGCCGCGAACCGGCGCTTCACCAACCGCTTTCACGTGGTCGAGAAGGGCCTCGAGGCGCAGGGCGTGGAGTTCGGCAAGGCGTCGCTCGACCAGATGAACACGCTCTGGGACCAGGCGAAGGCGGAGGAAAAGGCCGGGAAGAAATGAGTGACGAGACGCCCTGGGCGCACCTGCAGAGCGTGTTCGCCGCGCATCAGCCCTTCGAGGACGCCCTTCCCGGGCTGCTCGGACACGGGCTCACCGCGGAAGACATGGGCGTGCTGCTCAACAACCCGTCCTCCGAGCTCGTCGCGTGGATGCACCACGGCGCGGGGGACAACTCGGTGGTGCTGAACGCAGTCGAACCGCCTGCCGATGCGAAGCTGCCTGAGCGCCGCTCGGGGAAGCGCGGGCTGTTCGGCTGGCTCACGGGCAGCAACGCGATCGAAGGACTCGGGCTCTTCACGGAGAGCGACGTCTTCGAGCTGAAGGGAGTCCAGTTCGCGATCTCTCCCGAGCCGCTCAAGCCAGTGGTGTACGGCGACCTGGTGCTGATGCGGGTGCTGGCGCTCAACTGCAACACGGAGTTCCGCTCCCTCACCGTGCGCCTGGAGGCCGAGCGCGGGGTGGTGCAGAGCACCCGGCGATTCGTGCTCTCGCTCGAGCCGGGGGTGATCTCGCTCGCGGTGCTGCCGGTGCGCGTCTGCCCGACGAGCGCGGCCGTGGTGCCGGTGGTCCCCCTCTTCGAGGTCGACGGGACGGACCCGGCGAAGAAGTGGAGCTTCAGCGCCCGGCCCTACGCAGAGCCGGCCGGCTTGCGTGACCTGGTGGCAGGCGCGTCGCAGCTCGCGGCGGCGGCAGGCCTCTCGCCGGTCTATCTGCGCTCGAAGGGGCCGATTGATCAGGGGAGCCCCGAGCCGATTCGGCTGAGGCCGTCCCTGAGGGAGCCGATGGTCGCTCCGCACCAGGCAGCGGCGCTGTGGCGGATCCTCACCTTGACCTGAGCGATCCACGGGCTTGCCCCTTGACCCTCTCCGATGGGGCCGCTATGGCGCGCACCTCTCTACGTATTTCGAAACTCTCTAAGGAGCCGTAACCGTGGCCAACACCAAGTCCGCCGTGAAGCGCAACCGCCAGGCCCTCAAGCGCAACGCGCGCAACTCTGCCGTGAAGACGACCGTGAAGGACGCGATCAAGGCCGCCCGCGCCGCGATCGCCTCGGGTGACCAGGCGAAGGCGAAGACCGCCATCTCCGCCGCGCACTCCGCGCTCGACAAGGCCGCCACCAAGGGCGTGCTCCACTCGTCGAACGCCAGCCGCCGCATCGGCCGCCTGTCGCACGAGGCGTCGAAGAAGTTCGCTGCGCCCGCCGCGAAGTAATTCTCGCGCGAAGTTCAGCAGACCGAGCCGACGGAGCCTTCGAGGCACCGTCGGCTTTCGTCGTTCTTCACTCTCCACTCTGGAGGACGTTCTCAGCCGCGGCGATCGCCGCCGCGTAGTGCACCTTGTTCGGGGCTCGCTGGGCGGCCTCACGATACGCCGCGAGCGCTGGCGCCCACGCGCTCTGCGCTTCGAGTGCGAAGCCGAGGTCGTAGAAGGCACCGTCGAGCTCGGGCTGCGACTTGCTCAGCTCGGCGAAGTAGCTCGCGGCCTCCGCGAATTTCCTCTCGTGCAGGAGCTCGACTCCGCGGTTGAGCGGTCCTCCGCCCTCGAGCGGCACCTGGGCGACCGGCGTGTTGCGGCGGAGCGGCTCGAAGAGCTCCTTCGAAACCACCTCGATGGTCTCCTTCATCACGGTGCTCGGCGCCTTGCCGCGATCGTCGAGCAGGCGTTGGGCCGTGCGCTTGAAGGTGATCTTCCCTGTGGGGAGCGTGAGCTGCGCGGTGAGCTCGAGCTTCGCCTTCACGATGCTGTCCGAGCTGGTCCACACGGCGTTCCCGCTCGGGAAGCCATAGGCCGCCATCGCGGCTTCGAGTTGGGCCTTCATGGCCACGGACTGGGGCGACTCTTGCTGGGGCTGGAGGACGAACGACGACTCGGTGATGGTGAGCTCGAGCACGCCGTCGCCACACGGGGACGGACTGCACACCGAGTAGCCCGCGAGCTCGAGGTGCGCAGTGGCGCCCTTCACCATCGCGTCGCTCACTCGCTCGCCGGTGCCGGCGACGTTCTCCGAGCCGTGGTTGATGACCTTCAGCTCGAGCTTGTTCGCCGCGAGCGCGACCTTCGGCGGAGCGAGCCGGCGAATGGTGAGAGCGGGACCACAACCGGACATCGCGACGAGGCACACCAACAGCGCGCGCGTGGGCATCGC
>CBIHPJ010000349.1:0-9156 GCA_966211295.1 uncultured Myxococcales bacterium
TCCTTCGGGAGCGCCAGCGCGCGCTTCACCCAGGAGAAGAACAGACGCTGATCGACGACCGCGGAGTAGCGCTTCTGATCACGCTCGTGCCGCTCACGGAGTCGCGCGAGATCACGATCCTGGTAACCGGGCTCGCGCTCGGCATCGGGCCGCTGGGCTTCCACGCTGCGGCGGGCGAGGAGCAGCGGCCAACCGATCGCGCGCGCTCCACGACCGGTCACATCGAGGAGGAAGTCTCGGTCCCAGGATTGAAGTCGCTCGTCCATCAGCTTCACGAGACCTGCGTGCGCCTCGAGCGCGGACGCGAGCTCGGGCTTCTTCGCGGCGAACGCCTTCACCTTCTCATCGGCGGCGCGCTGCTTCTCGATGATCTTTCCGCGCGCGAGCCCCGCGAGCTGACCTTCGGAGTTCTTCTTCGCGTTGAGCAGGCCGCGCACATCATCGGCGGTGGCGATCTGAGCGTCGGGCGACTTCTTGCCCTCCTCTTCCATGATGCTCACCCACTCGGCGGCGAGGTTCTGGAGCGAGGGAAACCAGCGCTGCTCCCGCTCCATCATTTCCTCGGCGATCATCGAGCGGAAGCTGGTGCCCGGGTAACCGAGGATCGCGACCGCGTCGCCTTCCTTCACGCCGTCCTTCGAGAGCGGGAAGTAGTACTTCGGCTGGTAGGGCTTGCCGTCCTGGTAGACGCGAACGAGCGAGAAGTCGCCGGTGTGACGAGGCCACATCCAGTTGTCGGTCTCGCCGCCGTAGTCACCGACCGAAGCGGGCGGCGCGTAGACGAGGCGCACGTCGGTGAGCTCGGCGAACTCGGTGAGCGTGTAGAAGAGGCCGCCGTCGAAGATCGCGAAGGTGCAGCGCGTGCCGGGCTGCTTCTCGCACTCCGCGACCAGTTTCTTTTGCGTCGCCTCGACAGACTTGTACCGCTCGTAGTCGGTCGGGTTCGCGGGGAGTGTGGCGAGCACCTCCTTGGTGACGTCGACGAAGCGGCGCGGCACCTGGATGCGGAAGGACTTGGACTGGCGCTCGTCCGCTTGCGACTTCGCGAGGAAGCCGTCACGCGCGAGGTTCTCCTGAGGGGTGGAGTGCTCCTGGAGGATGCTCATCACGCAGTGGTGGTTGGTGATGAGCAGGCCGTTCTTCGAGACGAAGCTGCCCGAGCATCCCGGCAGCTGCACCGCGTTGCCGAGCAGGCCGCCCTGCGTCTTCTCGTCCCAGAGTTTCGAGAGCGGCAGTCCGAAGCCCTGCTGCTTCACCCACGCGGGGCCGAGCTGAAGGACCTGCTGCGGGGTCCACTTGCCTTCGGCGGCGAGAACGGACGAAGCGATCAGCGCACTAACGATGAGCATGCACGCGCTCTACGTCTCTCCCTCTCCCTGCGCCAGCGGGGAGAGGGTCGGGGAGAGGGGCGAGCGCTTACGGAGCCTTCTGCAGACGCTCGATGAACTCGGGCTCAGCAACCTCACCGCGGTCGAGAGCTACGGGCGGGTTCGAACTCGTGCGCAGGCTGACCATTCGTTCGTGGGTCACCGAAAGAAAGAGCAACCCGTGGCGATCGACCGCGTGCAGATCCTCCCATCCGCCGATCACGCGCTTGTCGAGGAGCTCGAGGAAGGTCGCCGCCTGAGCGCCAGACTTCGCGGGCCACGAAATTCGCAAGGCACGGCCGGCGCCGGTGGTGCCTGCCCACCTACTCACCCACTCGAACGAATCGACGTGCGCGGCGTTCGGGTTGGACCAGAAGCGGCTCCTGAGTCTGCTCGCGCGCTGCGTCCCACGCTTCAGGTCACCCGCGGAGACGCCCCTCGCTCCGAGAATGGCGTACCAACGCAGAATTCCGCTGGGGATCGGCTGACCGAACGACGCAGACTCGATTTCTGAAAACGTCACCTGCAACACCCTCGCTCGAGACAACCGCACCCCAAACACTGCTTCAGCGACTCCGCCCCGCAGTGCTGCTTCAGCTGTTTGCGAAGCGCCTCACGGGCCCGATGCAGCCGGACCCAGGCGTTGTTCGTCGTGATTCCCAGCTCGGTCGCCAGCTCAGTCACGCTGGTGCCATGCACCACCACGCGCGTGAGCATCTGGGCCTGACCGGGAGCGAGTTCCTGGATCTGCTTCATCACGCAGCCGCAGGCGTCGGGCGGCTCGGTGCTCTCGGCTGCAGGTTCGCCGATGAGCTCGTCATGGCGCTTCCTGGTGCCTTCTTCCGCGACCAGCCGACGGACGATTGCGAAGAGCCACGCACGCGCTGCTGCCGGTTCAGAGAGCTGATCGGCATGCTCGAGCGCTCGCACTGACGCTTCCTGCACGAGATCTTCCGCGGCAGGTCCCACGCGCTTCCGTGCGTACGCGACCAGCTCGCGTCGTCCGTCGGCTAATGCAGTGGGAACTCTCGAGGTCATCTGGATGCTGCTCATAACGACGGGAAGACGGTACAGCCGCGAAGAACCTTACAGAGCGCGCGCGAGAAACCGGAGCCGGCTCCGGTTTCGTGCGTCAGTGGTCGAAGCCGAGTGACCTCGTCACGGAAAGCCTGCGTTGAAGAGGCCTGTTTCGCGCTTGGCACGGTCGCCGGCATCCCACCAGCTGAGTCCCCTCGAGCGGCGTGTAAGGCCGCGCGGTGCGGCACCGTCTTCACGCCATGAACCGCCAATTGATCGCGCTGGTCTCCGTCAATGTCTTCCTCGCGCTCGCGCTCCTTCTTCGCCCTGCGTTGCTGCGGTGGAGAACGGGGAAGTGGGGCTTCAATGGGCTCAGTGGTCCGGTCGGGAGCGCGGGCTGGTGGGGTGGCGTCAGCTTCTCCGGCTCAATCGCGCTCATTCCGATCGCGCTCGCGTGCGAGGCGCCGTCCGCTCCGCTGTTCTTGCTCGGCTTGATCATCATGATTGCTGGGCTCGCGCTCACGCTGATCGCTCAGTCAGGGATGGGCGCGAGCTGGCGCATCGGAGTGGATACGGGTGAGAGGACTGAGCTCGTCACCACAGGGATCTACTCGCTGGTTCGCAATCCGATCTTCACCGGGATGGGCCTGTTCGGACTTGGGCTCGTCCTCGTGTGGCCGAATTTCGCGAGCGTGATGTCGCTGGTGCTGCTCGTGATCGGCGTGGAGCTGCAGGTTCGTTTCGTGGAGGAGCCGTATCTGCGGAGCGTTCACGGTGACGCGTGGACCGACTGGGCTTCGCGCGTTGGTCGGTTCGTCCCCTTCGTTTGAAAGCGCAAGGTCTGCGGACCCAGCGGCCGCCCAGCGCTCTTCTTGCGCCCGCCTTCCCCGCCTCCGAGGAGAACACTCACTGGCACAAGGGATGAACGAGCCAGTCTCCCCATGAAACTCGCTGCGAGCTTCTTCGTGCTGATGGTGTTCACCGCGGTCCTCTTGAACCCGCGCACGCAGTTCGTGGTGGGCGGTGCGCTGGTGAATGCAGGAGTCGCCCTCCAGGACTCGCTGCACGCGTACGACCTCGGAAAGCATGAGCTCACACCGCAGGAGATCTGGGCGGAATTCGAGCAGCAGAACCATCTCTCGGCGCTCGTGCGCGAGCAGTTCCCTCGCTCCATTGAGCACCCCGTGGTCGCGCTGATGGTGTGCATGGACGCGCGCATCGACACCAGCGAGTTCGCGGGCGACACGCGTCGCTACTACTACGTGATCCGCACCGCGGGCTCCGTGCTGGGAGATGAGGAGCAAGAGATGCTCGAGCTCGCCGTGCGCAAGGGCGTGAAGGTCGTGGTCCTCACGCGGCACACCGACTGCGCGGCCGAGAAGATCGCCGCGGATCCCGATTCGCGCGCGGAGTTCCCGCGCCTCTCGGCCGCCGTGGATTCGAGGGCCGCGCACGTGGAGGCGTTCCTCAAACGGCCCTTCATCGCCGAGCGCATCGCGAGGGGAGAGCTCCTGGTGAAGCAGGTGTTCATCGATACTCGCTCCGAGCAACTGGTCGCTGCGCAGTGACTCATTGCGCCCCTCTCCCCTGCCCCTAGCGTTTCGCGATCGGGATCACGTACTTCTCGGCGGAGTGCGTCTCGGAGAACGAGACCACTTTCACGTCGACCAGGCCTGCGGCTTT
Source organism: uncultured Myxococcales bacterium (assembly GCA_966211295.1). Lineage (GTDB taxonomy): Bacteria > Myxococcota > Myxococcia > Myxococcales > Myxococcaceae > Archangium_A. The sequence continues at coordinate 4,068 of CBIHPJ010000349.1, forward strand.
TCCTGCCGCCATGGTTTCGCGTTCGCTCACTGCGGCGCCTGCGCCCTTCGGACGGATGAGCCACAGCGCTCCGGCCTTCTGCAGCAGCGGCTTCATCGCGACGATCTTCTTGAGGTCCTTGGTCTCACTCACTCCGAGGAAGATCGCGTCGCTCTCGGCCTTCGGCTTGCCCCAGGTCACCTCGCCCACCCTGCCCTCGAGCTCGGTCTTGAATGACGCGTCGTCCACTCCCACGACCGCGATCTTCTGACCCGCCTTGAGCCCCAGCTTGTCCGCGCGGCCCTTCGGGTTCTTGATCTTCTCCGCCCACTTCGCGGCGTTGGATCCCACTTCGAACGCGGCCCTCGTGCCCTTGTGCGTGAGCGAGAGCGTCCCGCCCTTCGCTTCCACCGACTTCATCTCGGCGAACGGAATCACCACGCGGAAGTCACCGCGGAAGATCAGCTCCTTTGTCTCGAGGAGCGCCTTGCCGCGGCCCTTCTGCTCGCCGTACCTCGCCTCGCACTGAGCCTCGTTTCCCATGGCGGCGATTTATGCCACTACACGCTCGTGTCCGACTTCGAGAACCGGCTCAGGAAGAACGCGAAGCAGCGCTTCAAGTGGGCCGAGAAGGAACAGGTCACCGCCTTCCGCATCTACGACCTCGACATGCCGGAGTGGCCCTTCGCCGTCGACTGGTACGCCGGCTACGCCCACGTCATGGAGTACCCGCGCCGCAAGCAACTGCGCGACGGCTCCATCGATGAAGCGCGTGGCGAGGTGGTGCGTGCGACGGCCGCCGCGCTCGAGCTGCCGACCTCGAAGATCTTCACCAAGACGCACGAGAAGCGTCCGTGGGGCCAGGGCCAATACGAGCGCATGGCTCCGGGCTCGTCGACGATCGTCCAGGTGAAGGAGCACGGGCTCACCTTCGAGTGCAATCTGTCCGACTACCTCGACACCGGGCTCTTCCTCGATCACCGCGTCACTCGCGCGCGCGTGCGCAAGGAAGCGAGCGGGAAGCGGTTCTTGAATCTCTTCGCGTACACCGGCTCGTTCACCGTGCACGCGGCGGCTGGTGGCGCGAGCGCGACCACGACCGTCGATCTCTCCAACACCTACTGTGATTGGGCCGAGAGGAATCTGAAGCTGAACGGCTTCTCCGGCGGCAGTCATCGGGTGATTCGAGACGACGTGCTCGCCTGGCTGGAGAATGCGAAGGGCCAGAAGTTCGATCTGATCGTCCTCGACCCTCCGAGCTTTTCGTCCTCAAAGAAGATGGGACGCCGCTTCGAGGTGCAGCGCGATCACCGGTGGCTCGTCGAAAAGGCGCGTTCGCTGCTCTCACCGCAGGGCACGCTCTACTTCTCCACCAACTTCCTCACCTTTGAGCTCGACGCGAAGTTCCGCGACGCCGAAGAGCTCGACTCACTGCCCGGGGATTTTCGTCGAGCCGTCCATCGCTGCTGGCGTTTCGTCGGGCCCGGCGCTCTCCCGTAGGTTCGTCAGGGTCTTGAAGGCGAGCCACGCGGCGACCGCGAAGACCGCTGCGATCAGCACCCACCTCCCCGCCGACGATTCTTCGGGCGGCGCGGCCCAGGTGCTCAAGCCGAGCGCCTCGCTCACGCCACCGTACTCACCGGCGTAGCGCGCCATGCGCAGGTACTCCTCGCTGATCGAGGCCATGCTCCCGATGCTGGCGTCAGCGCCGCGCTGAGGATCGGTGACGCGCGCCTCGGCGGCCGTCGCCACCTCGACCAGCTGCTTCACCAGCTCTTCGATGAGATCGGTCTTGTCGAGCATGGGCACTCGAACGTCGAGGCCCTTCACCTTGCCCTCCTCAGACAGCGGCTCGATCACCACTTCGCCGTCTGGGAGTTTCCACTTCCCCTTCCCGTGCTCGTCGACCGTCGCTCCGCGCGCGAGGAGCGCCGTCACCAAAGCGGCGACGGGCGCTGGCTCTCCGGGAGTCTTGGCCTGCAGGAGGAGATCGTACGAGTGCGCCACGGAGGAGAGACCTTACCTCCGCGGCCCACAAACCACGTCAGGACTTCACGGACCGGCGTCGATGCCCGCGTCGTCGAGACCGGCGTCGACACCCGCGTCCACCTCGATGCCGGCGTCGACGCCCGCGTCGATCACGCCCGCGTCGATCACGCCCGCGTCCACGAGGCCAGCGTCGGAGCCCGCGTCGGTCACGCCCGCGTCCGCACCGGCGTCCATCGGGCCCGCATCCGGCGGCTCCCACGAAGCGTTGAGCGAAACGGAGGCCACGGTCGCGCAGCGGGGGTTCGGGACGGGCGCGTCAACCGCCTGCGCGAGATTCCACTCAGTGAAGTTCAGGTTGGTGCCGGTCGCCACGAAGCTGCCCGCCGCGATGTTCCGCGTCGCGGTGGTGATCGCCAGGCTGCCGCCCTGCACGTAGTAGTAACCGCCGCAATTCTGGCCGGAGTTGTCGCACGCCTCACGCAGCACGAGGCAGTCGTAGCACTCCCAGTACTTCGCACCCATGGGGTTGGTGAGCGTCACGGTCTTGGGAAAGGTCGGGTTGGTGTTGTTCCCGAAGTACCAGCTCTCGAAGAGGAGGAAGTCGAACTTGCCGGCCGCGTTGCCATTCTTGCCGACCGCGCCGAAGTGGTTCGGATCGCCCATCGCGGGCTCGGCGTACTCAGCGAACAGCGAATCGCCCTGGGAGAAGTCGAAGACCTGGCAGCCGCCGCCCTGGCCGCCGCCCGTCGAACCACCGCCCGTGCCGCCGCCGGTGGTGCCGCCGCCCGTGCCGCCACCCGCGCCACCGCCGGTGGTGCCGCCACCCGTGCCGCCGCCCGTCACGCCAGCCGAGCAGACGCCCATGGTGCAGACATTGGTCGAGCCAGAGCACGAGGTGCACGCTTCACCAAGGCGACCACACGCGCTCGCGGTGGTGCTGGTGACGCAGGTGCCAGTGCTGTCACAGCAACCGCCGCAGTTCGCGGGGCTGCAGTTGCCAGCCGGGCTGCAGGCGATGAAACCAATTCCAGAGACGACGAGTGTTGCCGCGAGGGGCAGGAGATAACGGTTCATGTGGGCGGGCACCTAGCAGCCCCTTTGGATCAGCAGCAAGGCCCCAGCTCTGATCCGCGTGCGCGACTACGACAACGCTGTCACACTCAAATGATGTCCCTCCGCCTCGGGCCGATGACGATTCATCCACTCGTCGAAGGGCGCCTCGCGCTCGACGGCGGCGCGATGTTCGGAGTGGTGCCGCGCACGCTCTGGGAGCGGCGCTTCGCTCCCGACGATCGAAACCGTATCGCTTTGGTAACGCGCTCGATGCTGGTGGAGGTCGGGGCGCGCTCGATCCTCGTCGACCTCGGCATGGGCACGCGCTGGGACGGCAAGCACCGCGCGATGTACGGCCTCGAGCATCACGGTCTCGACACCGCGCTCGCGCAGCTCGGCAAGTCGCGCAACGACATCACCGACGTGGTGCTCAGCCACCTGCACTTCGACGCCGCGGGAGGCACCACGCGCGAAGAAGGCGGCGAGCTGCGCCTCTCCTTTCCGAAAGCGACCGTGCATGTGCAGCGGCGCCAGTGGAAGTGGGCGCACCATCCTTCCGAAAAGGATCAGGGCAGCTTCCGCAAAGACGACTTCGCGCTGTTGGAGCGAAGCGGACTGCTGCATCTCCTCGAAGGTGCCACCGAGCTCTACGCGGGCGTGAATCTCTTCGTGAGCGAAGGCCACACCGTGGGCATGCAGCTGGTGCGGCTCGAGGCGGATGATCAGACCCTGGTGTTCTGCGCGGACCTCATTCCCACCACCGCGCACCTGCACGCGCCTTGGGTCAGCGCGTTCGATCTCTATCCACTGACCGCGATCGAAGAGAAGCGGCAGCTCCTCGCTCAGGCAGTGGAGGAGCACTGGCAGCTCTTCTTCGCGCGCGACCCGAACGTGGCGGTCTGCACGGTGAAGGACGATGGCAGTGGACAGGTGGTCGTCGATCGGGTTTTGGCCCCTGCGTGACTCTCGCGACTGTTCGCATCACCAGGAAGGGCGTCGACCGCTGGAAGGCGGGCCACCCGTGGATCTACGCGGCTGACGTGGAGAAGGTCCCCACGTCGCTCACCGGCGGCGAAGTGGTGCGCGTCGAAGACCAGCGCGGCTGGCTCCTCGGCCAGGCGTTCTACTCGAAGGACTCGAAGATCAGCCTGCGCTGGCTCTCGTGGGACGACGTGGCGATCGATCGCGAGTTCTTCAAGGCGCGACTGCTCGCGGCGGACGCGTTGCGGCAGCGCGCGTGCCCCGACGAGACGAGCTATCGGGTGGTGCATGGCGAGGCGGATCTTCTCCCCGGGCTCGTGGTGGATCGCTTCGGCGAGTACCTCTCGGTGCAGTTCCTCCACAAGGCGACGGAGCAGCGCAAGGACCTGATCGCCGATCTCCTGTCGGAACAGTTCAAGTGCAAAGCGATCGTCAATCGCAGCGACGCCAACGTGCGCAGGCTCGAGGGCCTCGAGCCCGAGAAGGGCGTGCTCCGCGGTGAGCTGGCGGGTCCCGTGGCGTACCGCGAGGGCCACGTGACGTTGGAGGTCGATCTCCTCACCGGCCAGAAGACCGGCGCCTTCCTCGATCAGCGCGACAACCACGTGATGTCGAGCGAGTGGGCTCAGGGCGAGGCGCTCGATTGCTTCAGCTACGTGGGTGGCTTTGCGCTGCAGCTCGCGCTCAAGGCGAAGCGCGTGACGGCGGTGGAGATCAGCGAGGCCGCATGCGCGCAGATCACCGCGAACGCCGAGCGCAACAAGCTGAACAACGTAAACGTGGTGGCGGCGAACGCGTTCGATTTCCTCCGCGACACGCTCGACGAGGGGAAGAAGTTCGACACCATCGTGCTCGACCCTCCGTCGTTCGCGAAGAACAAGGGCGCGCTCGAGGCCGCGATCCGCGGGTACAAGGAGATCAACCTGCGCGCGATGCAGCTCTTGAATCCAGGCGGGATTTTGATCACCGCGAGCTGCACGTACCACGTGAGTGAAGAGCGCTTCGAAGAGATGCTCGACTCCGCCGCGGCCGATGCGAAGCGCCGCGTGCAGATCGTGGAGAAGCGTGGCGCGGGGAAGGATCACCC
>CBIHPJ010000350.1:0-9095 GCA_966211295.1 uncultured Myxococcales bacterium
CTCGCGCCGCAGGCCGCTGCGTGAACCGGTCAAAACCACTGTGGTCCGGTACTAGCTCATCACGTTGAGCTTCAGTCCCTTCACCTTCTCCTTGAGGCCGACTGATTCGGGCCCCTCCGTCTCCAGGCCCAGCGCCATCTCGAGCAGATCAATCAGCTGAGCGCGCGAGTCGACGTCATCAGGCGACATGATGGTGAGCTCGACCGGCAGCCGCTCCTCAGCGGGAACGGGTTCAGGCTCGAGAGGCTTTCCGTCGGGGCCAAGATCCTCAACCAGCAAATCCCCGTCCCGGTGAATCGTGTATCGACGATGCATGATGGACAGACTGTAACGCGCTCGCGGCTGGTCTACGCTGCTTGCTGTGCCAGTGCCGCTCTCACAGCTCGCCATGAAGCTCTTCGTGAACCCGAAGCCGGACGCTGATCCGACCGTGCCCGGTCTGGTCTGGGAGGCGCCCGCCGCTGGTCTCACCGAATCTGGGCACTGGGAGATGACCGACGCAGGCCAGGCGATGCTCCGCCCGCGCGCCGGCGAGCCGCTGATCTTCCTCGTGCAAAAGGGCGGGGCGACCAACAACCCCTTCGCGATGGGCGTCACCGTCGGCCGCGTCGAGAGCAACGACATCGTGGTCGACGACGGCTCGGTCAGCCGCTTTCACGCGTGGCTTCAGAAAGACGAGCGCACCAAGGAATGGTCGCTCACCGACGCCGAGAGCAAGAACGGCACGTGGGTCGACGGCAAGCAGATGACGGCCAAGCAACGCGTCACGCTGAAGGATGGCGCGAAGCTCAAGTTCGGCGACGTCGAGATGTCCTTCTACACGCCCGCTGCGTTGAAGGTGTTCGTCGGTCAGCGCTTCAACTCGAAGTAGTCGCCCGAAGGGAGAGCGAACTTAGGGATCGAAGCGGTACCCGAGTCCACGCACCGTCTTGAAGTGCTTCGGCTCCTCGGGATCCGGCTCGAACTTCGCGCGCAGCTGGCTCACGAAGTTGTCCACCGTGCGCGCCGTGCCCTCGTAGCCGTAGCCCCACGCGCCCGAGAGCAGCTCCTCGCGGCTGAAGGTGTGGCCGGGGTGCGAGACGAAGTGACCGAGCAGCTTGAACTCCTGCGCGGTGAGCTCGACCGGAGTGCCCTTGCGCGAGACCGTCTTCGCGTTGAGATCGACCGCGGTGTCCGAGAAGCGCACGATGTTCTCGTCTCGCACTCGGCGGCGAAGCACCGCGCGAATGCGCGCGAGCAATTCCTGCAGACCGAACGGCTTCACCACGTAGTCGTCGGCGCCGAGGTTGAGACCCATCACCCGGTCCGTCTCCACGCCCTTCGCCGAGAGCACCACCACGGGCATCGTGCTGCCGCGCGTGCGCAGCTCCTCGAGCACCTCGAAGCCGTTCATCTGCGGGAGCATCACGTCGAGCACCATCAGATCGGGCCGCTCGTCGATCGCTTTCTGCAGCCCGGCGCGCCCGTCCTGGGCCTGGATCACTTCGAAACCCTCGAAGCGGAGGCTCATCGAGAGCCCGGTGAGGATGGAGAGATCGTCCTCCACCACCAGGATGCGCGGCTTCTTGTCGGTCGTTTCGGTGGTCATTGCGCGAGAGGGAGGTGAATGCGGAAGGTACTGCCGCGCCCGGGGACGCTGTCGACGGAAATCCACCCGTCGTGCGCCTGGACGATGCGCTGAGCGATGGAGAGACCCAATCCCGAGCCCTCGGTATCGCGCGTGAGAAGACTGTCCACCCGATAGAACCGATCGAAGATGCGCTTCTGTTCCCGGCGGGGAATGCCGACGCCGCGATCCTCGACCTCGAGCACCACGAAGTCGTCGTCGAGCACGGCGCGCAGGTCGATGCGCTTGTCGTCGTTCTTCGAATATTTGTACGCGTTCTGCAGCAGGTTCAGCAGCGCTCCCGAGAGCGCGTCGCGATCGACCTCGATCTCCCCGAGGTTCGGCGCCAGCGTCACCGTGAGGTTCAACGGCGCGTCGATGCGCTGGGCCTTGAACGCGCTCACCGCCGCGTCCACCAGGGCCGTGCTGGGAATGCGCTCGCGCCGGTACTGCTTCTTCCCGCTCTCGATGCGCGACCAGTCGAGCACCGATTCGATCATCCCCGAGAGGCGCGTGGTCTCCTTGCTCAGCAGATCGAGCACCGTCTGCATCTCGGCCGGATCCTTCACGCGATTGAGCGCGAGCATCTCGATGAACATGCGAATCGACGTGAGCGGCGTGCGCAGCTCATGGCTCACCAGCGACACGAAGTCCGTCTTGAGCCGGGAGATCTGCGCCTCGCGATACAGCGTGCGGCCGGTGAAGATCACTCCGAGCGCGAGCGTGATGTAGAAGAGCCCCAGCAGCACGCCGTAGATCCATCGATTGCGCGTGGAGGCCGCGATCACCGGGTCCTCGCCGGTCGCCACCACCACCAATCGGAAATCCTGAAGTGGCATCGGCATCACCAACGCGCCCAGCTCGCGCGGAGCCATCGCCGCTTCCTTCGCCTCGGCAAATCGCGCGGCCATGCTGTCAGCGGGAGGGGTCGGGCGCTTCACCGGCACCAGGCTGAACTTGCCCTCTTCTCCGGGGGGCGTGAGGCGATCGCCGATGGTGCCGACGATGCTCTCGATCGCCGTCTGCTTGAGCTGCGCACCCGTGACCTGCGTGCCCTCGCGGTAGGCCGCGACCAGGAAGGTGCCGAGTGCGGAGGTGACGGAAAAGATGTGTGGCCGCCCTTCGGGCAAAGACATCAGCTCGAGCTCGAGCGGCTTGAGCGCAGAGACCAGCCGCGGATCAGTGCTGACCACGTCAGCCGCCGTCACCGAGAAGGGCTGCTCCGTGAGCTCGAGGCCGTTCCGCTCCAACACGAGGGGCTCGGTGGACCGAACCTTCGCGTCGCCGAACGCATCAGTGAGCTCCAGCTGCGCGGTGGCCAGTCGACTCGCCCAGAGGAGCTCGAGCCGCTTCTCCACAGCCGCGCGCTCATTGACGATGCCGACGATTCCGAACGCCAGGAGGCCTGCCGACGGCAGCACCACGAGCAGGATCAGACGGGTGAACGTGCGCCGGAAAGAGAGCAGCTCGACGCTCGGGGGCACGGCCATGCGCAGCTTCTCGCACACCGTGCGCGTACTTTCTTGCGCATCGAAATGATCGGTTTCGGCGTCGAAGGCACCAAAAGGCCGGATTCTTTCGTCTCATTCGTTTCAGAAGAGTGACGCCAACAGGCACACAGCCTGCAGACTGGGGCGGCGGTTTTGAACTCCGCTCGAATTTCGCGGAGTTGGGTTCGGTCGGAGCGCAAATCTCTGACACCCATGGCAGAGCAAAGCAGGGGCGCATGAGGGGCATGGATGTCGCGCAGTCGGCCGGGCAAGATGACGCAGCTCAATTCAGCTTCTTGAAAAAGCAGTTCTCGAGTTTCCCGCAGGGGGTTCCACACCATGAAAGTCTTCAAGCGAACGATGCTCGTCGGGGCCCTCACGGCCGCTTTTTCTCTGACGGCCTGTACTCCTCCCAACGGCGGCGCTTCGGCGCGCGCGTCTGGTTCTCTGGCGCTGTCGAACGATGACTCGACCGTGTTCGCGGTCGACACCGACAACGGCAAGCTCCTCCGTATCGACCCCGTGTCGAAGGACGTGAAGGAGATCACCGTCGGCTCCGCGCCCGTCCGCGTGATCGTCAGCCCCGACGACACCGTGTTCGTGACCAACAGCGGCTCGCGCTCGGTCTCCGTGGTGCGCAAGGGCGACACCGCTGAGTCGGCTCGCATCGACGTCGGCATCGAGCCCAACGGCATGGCGCTCACCTCTGACGGCAAGACGCTGCTGGTGGTCTCCGCGACGGCGCTCAACAAGACCGAGAAGGGCCTCCTCACCTCGATCGACACCAACACGCTCCAGAAGAACTGGGAGATCGAGGTCGGTGAAGAGCCGCGCGCCGTGGCGATCATCGCCGGCAACCGCGCCCTCGTGAGCCTCTTCAAGGAAGGCGAGCTCGTCGAGGTCGACCTCGGCAAGGGTGAGGTCGTTCGCTCGAAGACCGGCATCTACGAGGCCGCCAACGCCAGCCGCCAGGGCGCCACCGCTGGCAGCCCCGTCGTCTCGTCGTCGTTCCGTCCCCGCGCGGTCAGCGACCTCATCGTCACCCCGCAGGGTGATCGCGTGTTCGCTCCGGTGGTCTGGGCGCGTGAAGACTCCATCGGTCGTCGCCCCAACAGCGCCGGCGGCTACTACTCGGCTGGCGGCCCCTGCAACATCGGCGCGGTCGCCACCGCCGGCATCGTGACCGTCGACACCGGCAGCACCCCGCAGCCGCAGGTGGACGATCTCACCTCGTGCTTCACCTCGGGCACCAACTCCGCGGACAAGGACTTCCCGTCGAGCACGCTCGCGTCGAACGACCCCGGCTTCCAGGCGATCCAGGGCCCCACCGTCGGCGTCCTCGATCCTTCCGGCAGCTGGCTGATGGTGCTCAGCAAGGAGTCGAAGAACATCTCGTTCATGCCGGCGTGGAAGCGCACGGGCACCAAGATCAACTTCGACAAGACCGGCACGTCGATCCGCACGGTGCAGAAGATCTCGGGAAGCGGCGCTGACGGCCTCGCGGTCACCGCGAACGGCCGACGCATCTACGTGTACAGCCAGTTCGACCACAAGCTCGAGATCTTCGACGGTGAGGGCACGGGCGAGAACAGCGTGATCACCACGCGTCCCTCGCTGGACAACGTCGCTCCCGAGGTGCTCACCGCCGACCTCGCCGCTGGCCGCCGCCTCTTCTTCGACGCGATGGACATTCGCATGAGCTCGTCGACCACCAACGTGGCCTGCAGCACCTGCCACCTCAATGGTCGCGAAGACGGTCACGTCTGGCAGTTCCCGGACGGCCCCCGCCAGACCCCGGCCCTCGCTGGCCGCAAGCTGCTCTCCACCGCGCCGTACCACTGGAGCGGTGAGTTCGCGTCGCTCAACGAGTTCAACGTGCACACCATCAAGGAGCGCATGGGTGGCTCGGGTCTCACGGCCACCATGTCGGACCAGCTCGACAACTACATCGACAGCCTCCCGCTCGCGGAGAACCCGCTGCGCGCGCAGATGGCTGGCGGCCAGGCTGAGCTCCGTGGTCAGGCGGCGTTCGAGAAGGCCGGCTGTGCGGGCTGCCACACCGGCGCGAACATGACCGACAACACCAACCGCGACGTCGGCACCGTGCGTCTCACGGGCGCCAACCCCGACAACGGCATCGTGGCGACCACGGGCTTCAACGTGCCGTCGCTGCTCGGCATCGGCCGCACCGCGCCGTACCTCCACGATGGTTCGCAGCTGACCCTCGAGTCGCGTGTGTTCAGCAACCCGGGCGACAAGCACGGCACCACGTCGACCCTCTCGGTCGACGAGCGCAACGATCTGATCACCTATCTCAAGTCGCTGTGACCCTGTAATCGCTGGGGCCTTCGGGCCTCAGCGTGACACACTGAATGTCGATGAATCGCTCCACCCTCATCGGCCGCATTGATGCGCTTACGCTGATGGGCGCGCTCCTCCTCGGAGGAGCCGCCCTCGCGCAATCTCCGGATCAACCAGAGGATGAGTGGAACGGCATCAAGCCGCAGCCGAGCGCTCCTGCGCCGAGCGACACGCCGCCCCCGCCGATGCCTCCGACCACGAGTGGTGAGCCCTCGCCCTCGCCGGTCTTCGCGCCCCCTCCGCCTCCCGCGGGCCCTGGCGTGCTGCGTCCCCGCCCCGAAGTGGTCGCGCGCGTGCGTCCTCCAGAAGAGCGCAACCAGGTCTCGATGCTCGGAGCGCCTTCGCTCGGCGCGGGCAAGCGCGGGCAGATGGTGCTGCTCGGCTTCCCGCTGCTCAGCATTCGCGCGCTCTTTGGCGTGAGCGATCGCATCGACCTCGGCCTCGGCTACGACACCTATTACTTCCTGATGAACGAGCCGCGCGCGGTGCTCCGCATCGGTCTCGTGAAGGGCGAGAACTGGGCGCTCTCGGCGAACGTGGAGGGCGGCTACGCCTTCTTCGCGCAGCGCGCTTCGCGTGAGTCTCGCAGCGCGCGCTGGCTCACCGGCCGTCGCAACATCAACGCTTCGGCCGCGCTGATCGGCTCGTACCAGGGCAGCAAGCCGCGCGACGCGCGCGTCTTCTTCGAGGGCCGCTACACGCTCGCGCTCGACACCGAGCCGTACGCGACCGATCCGCTCACCGGCGTGCCGCCCGCGATCGTTCCCGGACACAACGTGAGCCTGAAGGGTGGCGCTGAGCTTCCGCTCTCGTCGAAGACCTCGTTCGTCTTCTCCTTCGGCTTCGACATCCACGGCCGCGCTGAAGACTCGGTCGTGATGCCGGGCGGGTCGCTGGGGCTCGTCACTTCCCTCTAGAAGCGGGCCCGGGTGTAGAACGCGGCCCTCATGAAGAAGGCCACGATCTTCGGGGCGGGCAGCTTCGGCACCGCCATCGCGCAGGTTCTCACCGCGAACTTCGACGAAGTCATCCTCTGGGGCCGCGACGCCGCGCTCGTCGAGGTGATCAACACCACGCACCAGAACGCGAACTACCTGCCTGGTCTCGAGCTGAACGCGAAGATCAAGGGCTCCACCGATCTCGAAGCAGCCGCCGCGGGAGCGGAGCTGATCGTCGTCGCCACGCCGTCACAGGCCACGCGCGATCTCCTGGGCAAGACGCAGAACCTCTTCCCCAGGAACGTGCCCATCGTCTCGGTCGCCAAGGGCATCGAGAACGGCACCCTGAGCACGATGACCGAGGTGCTCGAGCAGAGCCTCCCCGACGCGTACCACCAGCACATCGCGGTGCTCTCTGGGCCCTCGTTCGCCAAGGAGATGGTGCGGCGGCTGCCCACCGTCGTCACCATCGCGAGCCGCTACGAGAACACCGCGAAGGCGGCGCAGGCGATGTTCAAGAGCGACGTCTTCCGCGCGTACACCTCGACCGACGTGGTGGGCGTGCAAGTGGGCGGCGCGCTCAAGAACGTGATCGCGATCGCCGCGGGAATGTCCGACGGCCTGGGGCTCGGTCACAACTCGCGCTCGGCGATCATCACTCGCGGCCTCGCCGAGATCACCCGCATCGCGGTGCGCATGGGCGGCAACCCGCTCACCCTCTCGGGCCTCGCTGGCCTCGGAGACCTGGTGCTCACCTGCACCGGCGAGCTCTCGCGTAACCGCACCGTGGGTTACGAGCTCGGCCGCGGCCGCTCGCTCGACGACATCTTGAAGGAGATGAAGCAGGTGGCCGAAGGCGTGAAGACCGCCAAGAGCGCCCGCGATCTCTCGATCAAGGTGGGCGTGGAGCTCCCCATCTGCGAGCAGGTCTACAAGATCGCGTGGGAAGGCAGCTCGCCCAGGACCGCCGTCTCCGAGCTGATGGGCCGCGCAGCGAAGAGCGAGCTCGTGTAATCCACGGCGAGCGCATCGATTTGGAGTCGTCATGAACGTTCAGAGACTGATTGTCGCCACCCTGGTCCTCACTCTCGCGGGCTGTAACTGCGACCCCCAGACCAGCAAGAAGCAGCCGAAGCTCGAGGTGATCGACGAGATGGGCAACGCCCGCACCTCGGTGGAGTTCGGCCAGGTGCAGCTCAACTTCACCGCCACCAAGAAGGTGCGCATTCGCAACGCGGGCGCGGCTTCGCTCACGCTCGACAACCCGGTGTTCACCAAGCCGCTCTTCGGCCTGGGCGAGCCGCTGCCGGTCACGCTCCAGGTGAGCGACGAGTACGAGTTGCCGGTGACCTTCACGCCGACCGTCGCTGATCAGCGCGAGACCGGCACCGTCACCATCAGCACCGACGATCCCAACAACCCCACGTTCCAGCTCGCGCTCGCGGGCACGGGCGTCACCGCCACCGCGGTGGTGCAGCCCACGATGATCGACTTCGGAGAGGTCTACGTCGGCGAGAACAAGACCATCACCCTCACGCTCACCAACACGGGATCCAACGAGCTGCCTGTCACCTCGGCGGTGCTCACCTCTGATCCCAGCGTGACCAGCGATCTCACTCCGCTGATGCGCACGCTGGCGGGCGGCGAGAGCCAGATGATCACCATTCGTTTCGCGCCCACCGCGCAGGTGGCGCTGATGGGCAGCCTCGACCTCGTCTTCCCCGCGGGCGTGGGCAACAAGTCGATCCCCATTCGCGGCTCGGGCATCCAGGCGTTGCCGAAGCTGTGCTTCAAGTTCGACGACTCCACCATGGAGCAGTGCACCGACGGCTCCACCGGCCAGAGCCTCGACGTGCGCTTCGGCTCGCTCTGCGACTCGCGCGTGTACCCCATGGACGGCGGCATCGACTGCGAGCTCGACGGCGGCTTCGTGCCCTACGAGCGCAGCGGCGCGTTCTTCGTGCGCAACGACGGCAACACGCCGGTGAGCTACTCGATGAACATCACCGCGGGTCAGCTGATGCGCTGCGATGGCGGGGTGAGCATCGACTTCCGCTACGCGAATGCGCCCATGCTGCCGGACGGTGGCTCGCCGCCGAACTGGATGGTGCCGACCTTCAAGCTCCCCATGTCGGTGAACGATCCACGCGATTGGAAGACCGCGCCTGTGGCCGTCACGTACCGCGCGCGCTCGATCTGCAAGGGCGGCGACGACACCGATCTCTCGACCATCTTGTGGACGCGGCAGGGCGAGCCGATCGGCACCATGCGCCGGCCGAACTCGATGATCGCCACGCTGACTGGCAACTCGATCCAGGCCGAGCCGGTGCCGTTCCCGGTGACCTTCACGGGCAACAGCCCCATCCCGCAGGACGTGTCGCTGGTGACCAACACGGGCGACGGTCCGGTGAAGCTCTTGAGCGCCGAGCTCTGGCAATCGGCTGATGGTGGCACCACTCCGGGCGTGCGCTGCGCTGACGTCGACGCGGGGCCGTGCACCTACTTCGGTTGGACGCAGGGGCCGACGTTGCCCGTGCTCCTCGAGGGCACCAACGTGCCGGGCGGACGTATCAGCAAGATGGTGGGAACGATCTCCTACGGCATCTTCTCGACCGATGGCGGCATGTGGATTCCGCCGTCGCTCGAGCAGAAGGTGTGGGCCGTGGTGAACACGTCGGATCCCTACGTGCCCGTGGTGAC
>CBIHPJ010000351.1:0-9082 GCA_966211295.1 uncultured Myxococcales bacterium
GCGTGGCGAGGATCTCCTGCTTCAGCTGCTCGATGACATGCATGAGCGCGTCGCCGAGGTTTCCTTTCTGCCCTTCGCTGGCCCAGTGCATCAGCGTCGAGAGACCGACCTCCTTCAAGTACGCGAACGTGAACCCGGCAGTGAGCTCCGCGGCGCGCGCGATGAAATCTGCGTCGATCGGTGAGGGCGCCTTCGCAGCCCACGCTTCGAGATAGCGGCGGCGGAGATCGAGCTCAGGCAGCTCGAAGCGGTACTTGCGATCGAAGCGTGACGGCCGATGGATGAGGCTCGGGTCGAGACGCTCCGGGTGATTGGTGCTGGCGATGGTGAGGAGCCCGTCGTTCACCGCGAAGCCGTCGAGCTCGTTCAAGAGGAAACTCCGGTTCTCGTCGTCGACGAGCGAGTCGAGGTCCTCGAGCACCACCACGCAGGGAGCGAGCTCACGCGCGCGCGCGAAGACTTGCGGAATCGAGCCCGCGGGATCGACGTGACGCCCGGAGAACGACTTCACGTAGAGGCACGGCAAGCCCGCGCGTTTGATCAGTCCCTTGATCGCGTGCGTCTTCCCGTTGCCCGGAGGGCCCATCAGCAACATGCCGCGCTTCCACGCCGCTCCGGCCTTTGCGTACAACTCGCGGCTGGAGAGGAAGTGAGCGACATCGTTGACCAGCGCGTTGGCGAGTTCTGGCGGGAGAACGAGGTCCTCCATCTTCGTCCCCTCGATCGCCGCCTGGAGCTCGCCGCTCTTCGAGAAGCAGCCGTTCGAAAAGACCAGCACCTCGCCGTGCACCTCGGAGTTCCATGCCACCACCGTGGCGAACAGCTCGCGCAGCAGGGTTTCGTCATCGGAGATCAGCCACGACCATCGGTGGGATTCGTACTGAGTCAGGTGCTGAACGGTGAAGACCTCGACGTGATGGCCCTTCCACGTGAACGTCTCGAGACCGTGATGAACGTGCCACGTCGCGGTCACCGGCTCGGGTGCCCCGCTTTCCTGGCGGCGCATGCGTTGGACGAAGCCTTCGCGCACTCCCAGCTTCTTGAGGCTGACGTCGGGGACAGTGGTGACCTCTGCTCCTTTCGTCTCCGCTGCCCAGGGACCGACGAACATCTGCGGGTTGTCGGTGAAGTAGATCTTCTTGTCTGGATATCGGTCCGCGAGCCGCTGGGAGATGGCGGCACAGCGAGCTTGTTCAGTGACGGACTCGAGGTCGGCGAGGAGTTCTTTCATGGTCGATTTCGGTCGGGTGTGAGCTGGAGTTGCTGACGGCCACGCTGCGTTCAGAGAAAACGAGCGCTGGTTTGCCGCCACAACGCCGCCCATCGCCCGCGCGCGAGCGTACTGCTCATGGCTTCATGGTGGCGAGTAACTCCACGAGCGCGGCGTCGGAGTCTTCCACGCGCACGAACCCGAGCCGCGGATACTCGAGCTCGAGGATCACGAAAAGCGAGGCCGCCATCACGCCCGCGTAGAGCACCATGTGCAGCATCAGCCGCTCGTTCGCCTGCAGTCCGAAGCCGACCAGCATCCCAGCGACCAGGCACGCCAGAGTGAGCAGTTCGTAGATCACCATCGGCGGATGGAGCCGAGTGGCCAGCACCCGCGTCTCCGCCATGTCGAACATCGCGTTCACGGGCGGCACCAGCGCAAGTGAGAGTGGCGGATCTGGCGCGTGGAGCGACGCCACCACCACCTGCCAGAGCACGTGCATCTGCTCCCTCTGATGCTCGAGGCGCTGGTGAGTGAGCTCCTGATCTTCGGGGTTCGCATACACGGCGAGGCGTGCCTCGACGTACGCCCTGAACGCCGCGCGCATGGGCTCCTGACGATCGGGCTGCACCAGATCGACGCGCGAGTAGGCGGTTGAGATGGCGTTCACCTCGTCGATGATGAGTTCGTGGCGGTGCTGAAAACGTTCGGCCGCTCCGTGGAAGGTGAAGCCCATGAGGAGGCCGACCAGCGCGTAGACCGCCGCGTCGATGGAGGCGGTCTTGTACTCCTTGTCCTCGGGGACCCGGGAGCGCAGCCACCTCCCGAAGAACATGCAGCCCAGCACCAGCACGAACACCGTGAGCGAGAACGCGAGCGTGTGCTGGCCCAGGAGCATCTCCCCGTTACCGATGCATCACACGCACCACCTCCGACGGAGCGATTGCAGCCGCGCACCCCACGAGGTACTCCGCGCGCATGGCCGAAAACTTCATCTTCACCATGCAGGACCTGCGCAAGGTCAAAGGCGGGAAAGAGATCCTCAAGGGGATTTGGCTCAGCTTCTTCCCCGGCGCGAAGATCGGCGTCCTGGGGCCCAACGGCTCCGGTAAGTCGACGCTGCTGCGCATCATGGCGGGCATCGACGGCGAGTTCATGGGCACCGCGCGCCCCGATCCGAAGGCGAAGATCGGCTACCTCGCGCAGGAGCCGCAGCTCGACGAAACGCTCGACGTGAAGGGCAACGTGGAGCTCGCGGTGAAGCCGCTGAAGGATCTCCTCAAGCGCTTCGACGAAGTGAGCAACAAGCTGGGCGAGCCCGACGCCGACTTCGACACCCTGCTCGCCGAGCAGGCCAAGCTGCAGGACGCGATCGACGCGGCCGACGGCTGGAACCTCGATCGCCGCCTCGACGTCGCGATGGACGCGCTCCGTCTGCCGCCCGGCGACATGAACGTCACCAAGCTGTCCGGCGGTGAAAAGCGCCGCGTGGCGCTCTGCCGGATTCTGCTCGAGAAGCCCGACCTCCTCCTGCTCGACGAGCCCACCAACCACCTCGACGCCGAGTCGGTGCAGTGGCTGCAGCAGCACCTCAAGTCGTACACGGGCACGATCGTGTGCGTCACCCACGACCGCTACTTCCTCGACGAAGCCTGCGAGTGGATCCTCGAGCTCGACCGCGGCGAAGGCGTGCCGTGGAAGGGCAACTACTCCAGCTGGCTCGATCAGAAGAAGAAGCGCCTCGAGCTCGAAGAGAAGGCGAGCAGCTACCGCCAGAAGTTCCTCGACCGCGAGCTCAAGTGGGTCAGCTCCAGCGCGAAGGCCCGCCAGGCGAAGAGCAAGTCGCGCCTCGAGAAGTACGACGAGATGCGCGAGGAATTCGAGCGCAACAAGAAGAACGAGTCGACCGGTGAAATCTATATTCCGCCCGGGCCCAAGCTCGGCGGCGCGGTCATCGAGGCGAAGAACATTCGCAAGGCGTTCGGAGACAGGCTCCTCATCGAAGACCTCACCTTCAAGCTCCCGCCCAACGGCATCGTCGGCGTGATCGGCCCCAACGGCGCCGGCAAGACCACGCTCTTCAAGATGATGCTCGGCATCGAGAAGCCCGACGCGGGCGACTTCCGCGTGGGCGAGTCGGTGAAGGTCGCGTACGTCGATCAGTCGCGCGACGCGCTGCAGGGTGATCAGTCGGTGTGGCAGGAGGTCTCGGGCGGTCTCGACCAGCTCGACCTCGGCGGCCGCATCGTGCAGAGCCGCGCGTACTTGAGCTGGTTCGCGTTCAAGGGCGCTGATCAGCAGAAGCGCGTGAAGGATCTCTCGGGTGGTGAGCGCAACCGCGTGCACCTCGCGAAGGTCTTGAAGGAGGGCGGCAACTTGATCCTCCTCGACGAGCCCACCAACGATCTCGACGTCGAGACGCTGCGCTCGCTCGAAGAGGCGCTGGAGTCCTTCGCCGGCTGCGCGGTGATCATCAGCCACGATCGCTGGTTCCTCGATCGCGTCGCCACGCACATCCTCGCGTTCGAGGGTGATTCGAAGGTCGAGTGGTTCGAGGGCAACTTCCAGGACTACGAGGCGGACAAGAAGAAGCGTCTCGGGGCCGATGCGTTGATGCCCAAGCGGATCAAGTACAAGCCGCTCGTTCGTAAGTAGCCAAAGTCCTCCCTCTCCCTGCGAAGCGGGGAGAGGGCCGGGGTGAGGGGCGAGCGCCATGAAGATCACCACCTGGAACGTCAACGGCATCCGAGCCCGCGAATCGCACGTGCGTGATTGGCTGCGGCTCGAGAAGCCCGACGTGATGTGCCTGCAGGAGATCAAAGCGTCTCCGCATCAGGTGCCGCCCAGCCTCGTCGAAGCCGAGGGCTACTGGACTCACTGGCACGGGCTCGGTGGCTACTCGGGCGTGGCGCTCCTGGTGAGTAAGGACTTCTGCCCGGTGCGCCCGGAGTTCCACTCACCTTCATTCGACGAGGAATGCCGCATCATCGTGGCCACGTTCGGTGACGTGGAGATCGCCAGCATCTACGTGCCGAACGGAGGGAAGGACTTCCCTCAGAAGATTCGCTTCCTCGAGGCGATGCACAAGTACGTGGCCGAGCGTCACGGTGCAGGGGCGAAGCTGATCCTCTGCGGCGACTTCAACGTGGCGCGCGCCGAGCGTGACGTGCACGAGAAGCTGCGCGATCCGAAGTTGCCCGGTCAGACCGAGGGAGAGCGCGCGTTGCTCGCGGCGATCCTCGATCACGGGCTGACGGATCTCGGGCGGCACTTCGCTCCCGATGACGACAACTTGTTCACCTGGTGGGCGCCGTGGCGGAACTATCGCGAGCGCAACATCGGCTGGCGGTTGGACTTCGTGACCACGAGTCCTTCGCTCACCGAGAAGGCGAAGAAGTGCACCTCGGTGCGCGAGTTCGGCTCGAGTGATCACGCTCCGGTGACCGCGATCTTCGAAGGCCCGCTCTTCGATCCGTCGAAGGTGAAGGAAGGCGCGGCGCGCGAGGTGAAGCCCGCTGAAGGACCTCAGCTCGATCTCTTCGGGATGCCCGTCAAAAAGTAATCAGTCCCAGCGAATGAGGAGCGACACGGACTTCCCGTCGCTCCCCGGCTGATCGACCTTCACTTCACCGTTCGCTTTGCAGAACACGAGCACGTGCCGCATCGCTCCGCGCCAGGCGTGCACCACGATCGGATCCACGCGATCGACGTAGTCGATCTGCAGCCGCCCCGATCGCTCACCCGTCGAGGTCCAGGTCGAATTGATGCCGCGCGCGGTTCCGCGGAGCAGATCATTGAAGCGCTCGAACAGCACCGAAGGCTGATTGCCTTTCAGCGTGAGGTACATGCGCGCGAGCGGAGCCACCACGCCAATCACCGCGGCGCGCGTGGCGTCTTCCATCATCGCCGCGCACGCATCAGGACCACGCTGCCGCGCGAGGACGATCAACACCTCGTCCATCGTGGAGCCCGGGTGAAACTTGAAGAGACCCGCCTTCGCGAGCGCGTCCCGCGTGGGCTGGCTCAGCTCGGGGAGGAGCTGCTCGCTGTAGCCCAACTTCTCGAGCGCCTTCCCGATGCCGCCCACCGTGAAGCCTGAGAACTCGTGACCCACGTGCGCTACATAGCGCGCGGGAAAGGCGCGGGGCTCATGAAGAAGGAATTGGCAGCCGTTCTGGGAGCATTGACGCTGAGCGCGTGTGGATCGTCGTCGCTGTGCATCGCTCGCGGAACACTCGTCTGGACGCCGCGCGGCTGGCGCAAAATCGAAGAACTCAACGAGCAGGACACGGTGTGGTGCGTCGATCCTGCGACGGGTGAACGAGTGGCGAGTCCCATCACCTCGATCAGGCGCGCGCAGCGCGAAGTGATGCAGCTCAGCGGCGAGGGCTTCTCGCTCAACTGCACCACTGATCACCCGCTCTACGATCCGCGCGCGAAGACCTGGGCGCCCGCAGGCGACTGGGTGCTGGGCCAACGATCATCGCTGTTGTTCGTGCCAGACGATGCCCCTCCACGCGTCGTCGAGGTCTCGGCCCGCAACATCGCCGCGGGAGTGTCGGAGGTGTTCGATCTCTCGGTGCTGCACGAGCTGCACAACTTCGTGGCCAACGGCGTGCTGGTGCACAACAAGACCGACCCGCGCGCGTGTCCCGCTGCGGACGGTGGCATCACGCTCGGAGGTGAATCGTGCTCATGCCAGGACGGCGGCATGGGGACGCTGCAGTGTCTCAACGGCTCGTACGATGGCAAGACGGGCGTGACCCGCTGCTCCTGCGAGAGTCCGTGACGGACTGACGAGGAGCTAGGGCTTTCGGGGCGTGAGCGTGACCTTCGCTCCCGCTGCGATCAGGTCACTTGCCCACTGCTGCGCGACGTCCCGCTGCACGGCCTCCTTGAGCACGATTGGCGTCGACTCGACGACGGTCCTCGCTTCCGCGAGCCCCAGCCCCGTCAGCTGACGCACCACCTTGATCGCGCGGATCTTGTTCGGCCCGGAATCTTCGAGGCGCACGTCGAACTCGGCTTCCGCGGACACGGCCCTCGGGCCCTTCGCCTTCCTCGCACCCGCCTGCTTCGCCTCGGCCTTCGCACCCACCGCGGCGAGCTGCGCGACGATCGAGTCAGCATCCGCCTTCGAGAGGCCTTCCTTGATCAGCTTCGGCTTGGGCGCCTCGACGAGATCCTTGCTCTCCTTCAGGCCGAGGCCGGTGTGCTCGCGAACGATCTTGATGACGCTGATCTTCTGATCCCCAAGCTCCGTAAGCGTGACCGACCAGTTCCACTCTTCCGCCAGAACGGATGGGGCGCACAGCAGCGTCGCGAGCAGCAGGAATCGCATGCCGGAATCCTCTCACTAACGATTGACGTGAGGGGCAGGGACTGAGACGGAGGGGTTCCCCAGTGTCCGCACCGTCCCCCTACCGCAACGTGTTCATCGAGAGCCTCGCCCTCGAGGTGCCGCCGAATCGCGTGCCCTCGAAGGTGATCGAAGACGAGCTCTCGCCCACCTATCGCCGGCTCGGCATTCCTCCGGGATGTTTCGAGTCATTGGTGGGAATCACGGCGCGCCGCTTCTGGCCCGAGGGCACCACCATCGCCGACGCTGCGAGCAATGCGGCGCGCAAGGCCTACGCGCAGGCGAGCAACAGGGACCTGCTCGCGCGCACGGGCCTCGTGATCTCCACCTCGGTCTGCAAGGACTACATCGAGCCCTCCGTGGCGGCGCTGGTGCGCGGACAGCTCGGGCTCTCCACCGAGTGCGAAGCGTTCGACCTGGGCAACGCGTGCCTCGGCTTCATGAACGGCATGGACATGGCCGCGATGTGGATCGAGCAGCGTCGCGTCGACGTCGCGCTCGTGGTCGTCGCGGAGAGCAGCCGTCACGTGGTGCAGAAGACGGTGCAGCGCCTCAATCAGCCCACCACCACCATGCAGGATTATCGCGAGGCGCTCCCCACCCTCACGCTCGGCTCGGGCGCGGTGGCGATGCTGCTCGTGCACAAGGATCTCGCGACCACCACGCACCAGGTGAAGGGCGGCGTGACGCTCGGTGACAGCGCTTCGTCGACGGTGTGCCTCGGCACTCCGGAGTGGATGAAGACCGACGCGCCGCGACTGCTCAACAGCGGCGTCGAGCTCGCGTACCGCACGTTCTCGCGCGCCAGGGAGCGTCTCGGCTGGACGCCCGACAATCTCTCGCACCTGATCACCCACCAGGTCGGCGCGATCCACGTGGCGACGTTGTGCCAGCGCCTCGAGCTCGACCTCGAGAAGGCGTTCCTCACTTATCCCGAACACGGAAACATCGGGCCGGCCGCGGTGCCGATGACGCTCGGACTCGCGGTGGAAGCCGGCCGCGTGAAGCAGGGTGATCGCTGCGCGTTGATGGGAATCGGCTCGGGTCTCTCGTGCGCGATGATGGAGGTCGTGTGGTGACGGCCGCGCCCGCGAATCGGCCCAGTGGCCCTCGCGCGCCGGTGCTCCCGCAGTCCGCCTCGTGGGGACCGGAGTATCCGTTCGAGTCTCAGTGGCTCGATGTCGGAAGCAACGGTTCGCCGCTGTGGATGCACTACCTCGACGAAGGTCCGCGCGACGCGCCGGTGGTGGTGATGCTGCACGGCAATCCCACGTGGAGCTTCTACTGGCGCAAGCTGGTGGTCGCGCTGCGCGGCACGTTCCGCTGCATCGTGCCTGATCATCTCGGGTGCGGACTGAGCGATCGCCCGCAGGGGTGGACGTATCGCCTCGCTGATCACGTGGACAACGTGCAGCGGCTGCTCACCCACTGCGGAGTGAAGAAGTTCTCGCTCGTGGTGCATGACTGGGGCGGAGCGATCGGCATGGGCGTCGCCACCGAGCGTCCCGCGGATGTCGAGCGGCTGGTGATCACCAACACCGCCGCGTTCCGCAGCCAGGACATTCCGTTCTCGATCGCGAGCTGTCGCATTCCGGTGTTCGGCGCGTTGGCGGTGCTCGGCTTCAACGGCTTCGCGCGCGCCGCCACGATTCGCGCCGTGGAGAAGAAGCTCAGTCCACACGCGCGTGATGGACTGCTCGCTCCGTACGGCAACGCGCACGATCGACTCGCCACGCTGCGCTTCGTCGAAGACATTCCGATGAAGGCGAGTCACCCCTCGTGGGATCGCTTGAAGCAGATCGAAGAGAAGCTCTCCCTGCTCGCGGACAAGCCGATGCTGCTGCTGTGGGGCGACGCGGATTTCTGCTTCACGCCGAAGTTCCGCGCGACGTGGCAGCAGCACTTCCCGAAGGCTGACGTGCACGCGTGGACTGATGTCGGTCACTACGTGATGGAAGACGCACCTGAACGAGTCCTCCCCCTCGTGGAGGCCCACCTGTCTCCCTCTCCCTTCGGGAGAGGGTCGGGGTGAGGGCATATGAACGTCGCCTCCCTCCCGCGTTCTTTCGCCGAAACTCAGCCGAACACCGCCGCACTCGTCGACAAGAAGACCGGTCGCTCGCTCACGTTCGAGCAGTTTCGCGATGAGCTCGATCGCACCTCGGCTGCGCTGAGAGTCGCGGGCTTCAATCCCGGAGATCGCGCCGCGCTCTTCGTCGCCACCGGCATCGAATTCGTGGTGCTGGTGAACGCGTGCTTCCAGGCCGGAGTGATCCCGGTGCTGATCGATCCCGGCATGGGCGCGAAGAACGTCCTCTCGTGCGTGCGAGAGCAGCGGCCCGTCGGACTGATTGGAATTCTCAAAGCGCACGTCCTCCGCACCGTGTTCCGTGGAGCGTTCGCTTCAGTGCGCACCTCGGTGCTCGTGGGTGGCGGCTTCTTCCCCGGAGCGAAGTCGCTCAACGCGTTGACGAGGTCCCTCTCGGACGTGCCCGACCTCGACATCGTGCACG
>CBIHPJ010000352.1:0-9055 GCA_966211295.1 uncultured Myxococcales bacterium
CCGCCCGTGGTTCAGAAGGAAAATAAGCCTTCGCGCCGCGACCGGAAAAAGCAGAAGGCGGGCTGAACTCTTCTGGTGTCTGAGAGGGGCGTGCACCACAGTCCGCGCCCGGCGAATCTCTCGCCCACACCAGGAGTCCTCATCATGGCAGCGAAGAAGAAGACGCAGGAGCCGCTCATCATCGCCAGCAAGGCCAAGAGTGTTCTCAAGGCTGCGGGCTGCAACACCTCCGGAGACGCTTTCGAGGCGCTCAACGGCTACGTGTACTGGTTGCTGGCGCAGGCCGCGAAGCGCGCCAAGGAGAACGGCCGCAAGACCGTCCGCGGCCACGACTTCATGGCGATGTAATTCATCACCCCTTCTCCCTCTCCCTGCGCGAGCGGGGAGAGGGGCGGGGTTCACAGAGTCAGCAGCTTGCGGCGAATCGTGAGCTCGAACTCCTGAGCACCGCGCCGGAAGCGCAGCATCACGGGCGAACCTGAGGGCCCGCGAATGCGAGAGACCACGGTGTTGAGATCCTGGCCGGCCACGGGAACTCCATCGACCATCAGGATCTGATCGCCCACCTGCACGTTCGCGCGCTCGGCGGGGCTGCCTTCGCTCACCAGCGTGACCATCACGGATCCGGAGCGGCCGTCGAGCGTCATGCCCACGCCTTCGAATTGGTTGAACTGCTCGGGGCCCTTGCGCTGCTGCTCGGGGACGAGCGCGACTTCCCAGCGGGCGCCTTCCACCACGCGGCGCCACTGCGAAGCGAAGCCTTCGCGTGAGACGGCCACGGTGCCCGAGCGCGGCACGGGAGGGAGCGCGAAGTCTCCGCGTTGATCGGTGAGCACCGAGACCCGCGAGCCGCGGCCGAAGTCACCGCTCATCACTTCCACCCGCGCGCCGGTGATCGGGAGGCCGGTGCCTTTGTCGGTGACGTGACCGGAGAGCGTGACCGAGGTCTCGAGCGAGAGCGTCACGTCGGCGCCGGCCTCAGTGACGTTCACGTCGACCAGTCCACTGCGACCTCGGCCCGAAACCTCGAGGCTCAGCTGCCAACGACCCGTGGGGAGATCGAGACGCGTGACTCCGTCGGGAGCGAGCACGAGCTGTCGACGCGTGGCGCCTGTGTCGAGGCTCTTGGAGAGGAGCACTCCGTCGGTCACGGGACCTCCGGTGTCGTCGCGGAGATGCACGGTGACGAAACCCTTCTTCAGTCTGAGCACCACCTCGTCCCCTGCCCTCGCCTGCGCGGTGGCGGCTCCCGCGGGACCTTCGGCATCGAGTGAGATGAGCTCTTCGGGGAGGCCTTCGAAGCGGAACTGACCCTGCGCGTCCGTGACCGTGGCAGCCACGGGTCCTGACCAGGTGCCTGAGCGCCAACGCACGGCGACCCCCGCGGCGGCGGGTTCCACGCGGCCCACGAGCGTGCCTCCGGTCTTGAGCTCGACCTGCCAGCGCTGTCCGTCGTTGCGATGCTCGAAGGGTCCTGCGCTCGCCATCAACGCGCCCGCGCGCACCTGGAGGACGTATTTGCCCGCGGTGAGTCCATCGAAGCGGAACGATCCGTCGAGACCGGTCTGAGCCATCGCGCTCACGTCTTCGGTGGCGGCGTCGATCGCAGAGACCTGGGCTCCGACCACGGGAACACCCGCGCGCGTGACGGTGCCCGCGGCGCTGAAGACATCGCCTGCGTCGAGCACGATGCCGGTCTTCTTTTCTCCCACCGCGACGCGAACGAGCGGGCCTTTCACGCGAATGCCGCTCGGCGTGACGGCGGCGAGCTGCAGCATTCCAGCGGCGCACTCGAGGGTGAATTTGCCTTCCTGGTCGGTGAAGACGTTCACCGCACGTTCACCGCGTCGCGCGCCATCGGCCTGCTCGGCCCAGACGGTCGCGGCGGCCACGGGAGAGCCGGATTCCATCACCGTGCCCTCGAGGTGTGAGCTCGGAGTGAGTACGAGCTCGAGCTTTCCGCCAGCGGACGCGAGCTCGAGGGAGACCCACGCGGTGCGAGAGAGGAAGCCCGGCGCCATCACGTCGATCCACGTTTGGGTCTTTGCGCCGGTGAGGGAGAACTTGCCGGCCTCGTCGGTGACTCCACCCTGCGTGGGGGAGATCACCGTGGCGCCGTTGATGGGCTTCTGGGTGAGGAGATCGATCACCCGACCTTCGATTTTCACGGAGGGCGTCAGCGTGAGCAGGAGGTCTTCGATCTTTCCCTCGGGAAGGACCTGGAGCGGGCCCACGACTTCGGAGGCGGCGTCAGCGGTGGAGGCGGCGACATAGACCTGGCCCGAGGGGATGTCGTCGAAGAGGAAGCGGCCGTCCTCCATCGTGAGCGTGACCAACGGCGCGGCAGAACGGAGGGAGACGCGTGCGCGGGCGACGGGCTTTCCATCGCGCAGAACGAATCCCGAGATTCGTCCGCCTGGGACCTTGGCGATCGGAGGCGGAGCGTCGTCCAGATTCTGGGTCGATGCAGTGGATGCGCGATCGGATCCGGAGGAACTCTCGTTCTCCGAGTCTGACGGCCAGAGGGCCCAGAGTGTGGCCGCTGCGAGTACGAGTCCCGCGGCGATCGGCAACCTGCGTTTCACGCCGCGCACCTTACCTCAGTGCTGAGCTCCCACTCCCTGCGCGAGCGGGGAGAGGGTCGGGGTGAGGGGCGGTGCGCCTATCAACCCTTTCGAGGATCCTTCTTGCCCGGATCGGTGGCCTCTTCTTCGAGCAACACGATCTCTTCGGCGTCGTCGTCTTCGGTCGCTTCGACGTCGAGCTCGAACACCTCGACGGGCTCGGGCTTCTCGACCAGCGGCGGAACAATCGGCTTCGACGGAAGCGGCGGAGGCTCAGCGGCGGGCTTCGCCTCGAGCGCCTCGCGCAGCTTCGCTTCAAGCGCTTCCACCTGCTGAGCAAGGCGCTCACGCTCGGTGTCGAGCATCTCGTTCTCGACCTTCGCCTCGGCGAGATCGTCGGTCGCGGTGGTGAGGTTGTGCTGCAGATCGCCGTATTTCACACGCAGCGCGAGGAGCAGCTCCTCGGCCTGCTGCCGAGCCGCCTGCGCGGTCTCCACGTCGTGGCGCGCGCTGACCTTCGCGATCTCCACCTCCGCCTCGAGCTCGGGGAGCCGGCGGCGGATCTGCGCCATCTCTTCATCGGACTGGGGCGCGGCACGAGAGGCCTCAGCGAGCTGCGCCTCGAGGAGCGTGTTCTTGTTGCGCAGCTCGAGGTTGGCCTCGTCATCGGTGAGGCGCGCCTCGCGCAGTCGCGTGGCTTCGGCCTCGAGCACGTTGATGCGATCGCGCAGCGTCTTGAGCTCGACATCCTGCTCGATGTGACTCGCGGAGCTG
Source organism: uncultured Myxococcales bacterium (assembly GCA_966211295.1). Classification (GTDB taxonomy): domain Bacteria; phylum Myxococcota; class Myxococcia; order Myxococcales; family Myxococcaceae; genus Archangium_A. Next base: position 3,339 of record CBIHPJ010000352.1, read on the forward strand.
TCGACCCTCGCGCCTTCCAGCTCGGCGGTCTGGGCGCGGGCCTGGGCGAGAGCGAGATCGATCTCCGCCACCTGCCGCTTCAACTCGCGCTCCGAGGCGGTGAGCGTGGTGACCTGCTGCTGAGACTCGGTGAGCGTGTTCTCCAGCTCAGGCACCCGGGTGCGCAGTTTCTCGAGCTCCGGTTGCTGGCCCTTCAACTGCTGCAGCTCTGCCTCGAGCGGGGTGAGCTTCTCGCGCAGCCGTTCGACCTCGCCCTCCAGCTGGGCGCGCGCCTCGGCCGCGGCACGTGACTCGCCGCCGACCTGCGTCAGCGACGTGCGAAGAGTGGCGAGCTCGGTGCGCAGCTGCTCGAGCTCCTGCTGCAGCGCCTGCTTGCCCGCCTGGTGACCGCGCGCCTCGGACTGCGCCTTGTCGATCGACCCGCGGGCCTCGACGTAGAGCTTGTTGAGCGACTGGAACTGCTCCGCCGCGAGCTTGGCCGCCTCTTCAGCAGCCGCCTTCGCAGCCTCGAGGGCGCTCTGAACCTGGGCGCGCTGCGCTTCGAGCTCCGTCGACTTGGCTTCGGCAGCAGCGATCTGCCTGGTGAGCTCAGCCTCACGGGACTGAAGGGTCTTCTGCGCCTCGGCACGGTGGCCTTCGAGGCTCTCCTGGTACGCCTTCGCCTGCTGCTCGAGCGACTTCTGGTTCTCGTCGCGCTGCGCCTGCAGCTTGCCCTCGGCCTCCGCCTGCTTCTCGTCGAGCGCACGGACCGACGCCTGCCTGGTCGCCTCGAGCTCAGCCTGCAGCTCGGTGCGCGAACGCGTGGTCGACTCGAGCTCGGTCTTCGTCGTGTTGAGCGACTCGGCCAGCGTGCCGCGCTCGGTGCGGAGCGTCTCCAGCTCCTGGTTGAGCGTGCCCAGCTGGCCCTGGAGATGGGCGACATCCGTCTCGCCCTTCTCTCGCAGCTCACGCTCGACCGAACGCGCGCTGAAGGCTTCCTCGAGCTCGAGCTTCAGGTGCTCGGCTTCGCTCATCGCCGTGGCGAGTGACTGGCTGAGCAGCGTCTTCTCTTCTTCGAGCTTGAGCAGCTGCGCGCTGGTGGTGCCGAGCCCCTCTTCGCGCTCCTTGACGAGCTGCTCCAGCCTTTCGACCTGTGCCTTGCGCTCGTCACGCGCGCTCTCGGCGGCCGAGGCGCGGGCGCGGAGCTCTTCGAGGTTGGTCTCGAGCGTGGTCACCCGCTCGCGCTTCTCCGCGAGCTCGATGGTGGCGTTCTCGAGCAGCGTCTTGGTGGTCTGGAGCTCGCCGGTGGTGGCGGCGTCCTTCGCCTGCAGCTCGGAGAGCGAGGTCTCGAGCCGCTTCACCGTCTCCAGCGCGGTGGTCAGCTCGCCATTGAGCTTCTCGAGGCGCGCATCGCGGTCCGAAGTCGCGGACTCCGCGGCAGCGAGTTGCGTGGTGAGATCGGTCGCGGCAGCCTCGAGTCGGGCGGCGCGCCCATTGGACTCTTCGAGGCTCGCCTTGAGATCGTTGAAGCGGCCATCGAGCTCGTCGAAGCGGGCCTGCAGCTCATTGAGCGCCTTGCCGGTGGCCCCCCCCTGCGAGCGCGCGGTCTCGAGCTCGTTCGCGCGGGTCTCGAGGCGGTCTTCGTAGGACTGGCGCTCCTCGGCAGCCTTCTCTTCGGCATCGCGGAGGTCGCCCTGCAGCTTCTGCAGCTGGCCTTCGAGTGACGTGGCGCGATCACCGACCAGCTTCGCGTCAGCCTCGAGCGTGCGGTACTTCTTCTCGAGATCGATGCGCTCGAGGTCGAGCAGCTCGCGGCTCTCGCTGGTGTCGTTGAGCGACTTCTCGGTCTTCTCGAGCTTCGCGCGGGTCTGCTCGCGCTCTTCGCGGAGGAGCGAGAGCTCGGCGTTCGCGTCTTCGATCGTGCGCTGCGCGGCAGCGCGGGCTTCCTCGAGAGAGGAGACGTTGTCCTTCTGCTTACCGAGCTCGGCGCGGGTCTCTTCGAGCGTGGCGTCGCGTTCGGAGAGCTGCTGAGTGAACTCCGAAAGCGCCACTTCGAGGCTCTTCTCGCGCTCGATGAGCTGCCGCGTGAAGTCGGCGCGCGCCTCTTCGAGAGTCCTCTCGAGTGCGGAGAGCGCCTTCGCGTGTTCGGCGCGCGTCTCCTCGAGCGCCCTCTCGCGTCCGAAGATTTCCTGCGCGTGCCCGGCGAGAATCTCCTCGAGAGTCCTCTCTCGTGCCGAGAGTTCCTGCGCGTGTCCGGCGCGCGTCTCCTCGAGAGCCCGCTCGCGCTCGGAGAGCTCTTTCGCGTGTCCTGCGCGAGTCTCGTCGAGCGCCCTCTCGCGTTCGAAGATCTCCTGCGCGTGCTCGGCGCGCATCTCCTCGAGAGTCCGCTCGCGTTCGGAGAGCTCCTTCGCATGTTCACCGCGCGTCTCCTCGAGAGTCCGCTCGCGCTCCGAGAGCAACTGCTTGAGCGTGCGCTCCTGCGAGGAGGCGTCTTGCGACGTGCGCTCGAGCTCACCGCGCGCGCGGGCCAGCTCACCCTCGACCTGGCTCAGCCTGGTGGCGAGCGACTCGGCGCGCCCCGCGGATTCCGTGAGGCGAGTGACCTGCTCCGCGCGAACCTTCTCGACGTCGGACAGCGAGCCACGGAGATCGTCACGATCGGTGAGCAGGGCATCCCGGTCGTCAGTGAGCTCCTTGACCTTCGATTCCGCGAGACCGAGGGCCTGGTCGAGCTCCCTGCCCTTCGCTTCGGAAGATGCCAGCGCTTCACCGCGCTCTTCAGCCTGCTTTCGCGAAGTGACGAGCTGAGCTTCGGTCTCAGCGAGGAACTCAGTGAGCTGCGTGCGCTCTTTCGCGCCAGTGGAGACCTCGGTCTCGAGCTCGGTGATCCGAGCGCGATCGGTCTCCACGACTTGCGTGAGGCGATCGGCGTTCTGACGTGAGACGCGGAGCAACTCCTCCAGCTCGGTGACTCGATGGCTGGAGGTCTCGAACTCGGCGCGCAGCTCCTTCAGCGATCGTTCGGACGCCGCGAGGTTTCGCTCGAGCTCAGCGAGGCGCGCATTGGCGACGTGGAGCTCGGCGGAGGTGTCGCTGAAGCGCAGCTCCTGCTCGTTGCTGGCGACGCGCCAACGCTCTTCGGACGCGCGGCTGCTCGCCAGCTCACCTTCGAGTCGCTCGACCGTCGCACGGAGCGCGGAGGCTTCCGTCTCAGCGCCGATGCGTTCGTTGGTGCGCTGCTTGAGATCCGCGTGGAGCTGCGCTGCGTTCGCCCGTTCGCGCTCGAGCTCGGCCTCGATGCCATGGCGCGCGTGTCGCTCCACGTCGAAGGAGCGAATGGACGAGATCCGCTCGGCTTCCTTGCGATCGACAGCCTCACGCGCATCGGCCAGCTGCTTGCGCACGTCGGCGAAGCCCGCCTCGAGATTCTCGATCGCCTTGAGCGCTTCGGTGCGGGCCTCGGCGAGACGAAGCTCACGATCGCGAGCGTCCTGCAGCTCCTTCTCGCGGCCCTCCATCGACTCCTTGAGGCGCTCGATGGCGATCTTCGTGCGCTCGTGTTCCACCCGCTCGGTGGTGCCGATGTCCTGCACGCGACGGAGCTCTTCGTACGACTTCGAGAGACGGAGCCGGCTGTCCTCGAGCTGCGTGGCGAGCTCTTCGCGGCGGGCGCGCTCGAGGCGCACGCTCTCTTGCGCGGCGAGGTTGGTGACCGCGGCGTCCTTCTGCTGACGCGAGATCACCTCGAGCTCGTTGCGCGTGGCAGTCACCCTGCCCTCGGCGTCGATGGCGCGCTCGCGGGCGACCTGGAGCTCGGCCTCGAGCTGGCGAATTCGGGTAGCGAGATCTTCGCGATCGCGCACCACGTCGGGACGCTCGCGCACGGACTCGAGCTGCGCGGTGAGGCGGCTCACGGCCTCCTTCGCGGCTTCGAGCTGCTGCTTGTGCTCGTGGAGATCCCCCTCGCGCACTTTCAGCTCGGCCGTCTTCTTCTCGAGGATCTCTTTGAGCTTCTCGGTGCGATCGCGCCAATCACGGGCGCGGTTCGAGGCGTCCTCGAGCTTGCCACCGGTGAACGCGAGCGGCTCGGGCGGCAGCTGCACCCACGTAGGATCGAAGTTGCGGACCTCTTCGTGGCCGGCGAGCACCACGTAGTACGCCGCCTCGCTCATGCCGGCGAGGGAGCCGTCGACCTGCAGGCCTTCGCCGCGCTCGAACGCGAGCTGGTAGCCGAGCACCGGTGACTGGGTGGCGACGTCGACGGACTTGAAGTGGCCGCTCAGCACGTCGAGGAGCTGGCCGTAGGTAGGCGGCGCGTCGGTGTCGTCCGAGGCCTCGATCACGTTGGAGAGCGCGAGGCCCGCGGGGTTGCGCAGGCCGCCCATCAGGTAGCCGCTCTTGGCGACGAGGCGGGCGATCTCCTTCATCAGCTCGGGCGCGCGGACGTAGGGCGCGAGGTCCGAGATGATCACCAGGTCGAAGCTGCCGGACTCGAAGTCGTCGAAGACCGCCGCGCGGAAACGGAGCGTGGGGCTCGCGAGCTTCGCCTGCGCCTCCTGCACCGCGACGATGTCGTTGTCGGCGGCGACCACGATGCGCGCACCGCGCGTGGAGAGGAACCGCGCCGACTGGCCGAGCGTCGAAGCGACCGCGCCGATCTCCAGCACGCGCCGCCGGGCGACGAGGCTCTCGGCGAAGATGTAGCGCGGGAGCAATTCGCTCTGCCCCAAACGCTTGAAGGTCGCGGTCACTCGGGGGCGACTCTATCCCCCCGCGCAAGATCGCCAAGTTATGGGCCCACTGTCCCGCGAGGAGCCGCAGTAGCAATGGGGCCGCCCCCCGGTCCGTATTAGCTTTGACCCATGGACTCGCAGCCCTCCTTCGGAGCACGCCTCCTCCGCGCCATCCGGAATCTCATCATCCTGACGCTGCTGGTCGGGTTCGCGGGCGCTGCCGTCTATGCGCTCTCGATGGTCAATTCGCGCACCTACTCGGTCGAGGTCCAGAACGGCCGGCTGGTGGTGCTCAAGGGCAAGATGATGCCGACGGGCGCCGCGCCCTGGGCTCCTTCTGACCCCAAGCTGGTCGATGCGTACGCGCCGATCGAGCTGGAGGGGAACGTCTCGCTGACGGTGCTGGGCCAGAAGTTCGAGGATCGCGATGAGCTCGATCGTGCGCTCTTCCAGGTGCTCGAGATGCTCGCGCGCCCTCGCCTTCAGTCGGACCTTCCGGCGGACCTCGACAAGGGTCTGGCGCTCGTGAAGCGCGCCGAGAGGCTGAATGGGCTCACCGACGATCAGCGCGCGTCGCTCAAGAAGATGCAGTCAGACGTCGCGTTCTTCCTCGCGCGTACGCGGCTCGATGATGCGCGTCGGCAGCTCGAAGAGGCGCTGGTGCAGCTCAAGCTCGCGGCCGAGTCAGACTCGAAGTCGAAGGCGCAGGCTTCGTTGATGCTGCTCGCGGTCGAGCCGCAAGTGAAGCTGCTGGCGACCACGCTGCGAGCGACCAACGTGACTGCGGATGGTGCGAACACGCTCGGCAAGGTGCTCGAGCCGCAGCTGCAGAAGATGTTCGAGCAGCTGGGCAAGGCGGTGAATCCTGAGGCGACTCCCCCTGCCCCGGTTCCTGCTCCAACGCCTGCTCCTGCTCCTGCCCCCATGCCCGAAGCTCCGGCGCCTGAGACGAAGTAGGCCTTGAGGGACGTGGTCTAGGGACCCCGGCGGACCGGGTTCTTGCGG
>CBIHPJ010000353.1:0-9029 GCA_966211295.1 uncultured Myxococcales bacterium
CGCCAGGCTGAGATGCGGTCGCTTTCTCTCTTCGTCGCGCTCGTCGCGTTCACGTGCAGCGCTGAGACTTCGCAGCCGTTGATCATCGGCACCTCGCACCTCTTCTCTTCCGAGGTGTTGAAGGAGCAGCGCCATCTCAACGTGTACCTGCCCGCGGACTACGGCAGCGGCGAGAAGCGCTACCCGGTGCTGTACCTGATCGACGGAGGACTCGATCAGGATCTCCTGCACATCGTGGGGCTGCTGCAGATCGGCATGGCGAACGGCACCATGGTCCCGGCGATCCTCGTCGGCGTGGAGAGCACCGAGCGAAAACGCGATCTCACTGGCCCCACGCAGAACGCGGAGGATCTGAAGATCGCTCCCGTGGTCGGAAAGTCAGCGACGTACCGCACGTTCCTCGAGACCGAGGTGCTGCCCTTCATCGCGCGCACGTATCGAGAGAACGGCAAGCGAGGAATCATCGGCGAGTCGCTCGCTGGGCTCTTCGTGATCGAGACCTTCCTCACGCAGCCTGCATTGTTCGATTCGTATCTCGCAGTGAGCCCGAGCCTCTGGTGGAACGATCAGGCCCTGGTGAAGAGCGCCGCCGCGAAGCTCAAGGCGCTCGATGCGAACGCACGCACCCTCTATGTCGCGGTGGAAGAAGAGAGCCTGGGCTACGGCGTGAAGGATCTGAAGGCGGTGCTCAAGAAGTCTGCGCCGAAGTCACTCAAGTGGCAGGTCGATGCGTTCCCCAACGAGACCCACGGCACCGTGTTTCATCCCGCGGCGCTCAAGGGGCTGCGTTGGGCCTACGCTCCACCGAAGTGATCGCGAAGCATCCCCTTGGGGGATCAGCGGTTGCTGGCGAGGATCGCGAGCCCGAGCTGCGCGAAGTCGCGGTGCAGCGGAGAGCCGGTCTTCATCTCTCCCATGAAGAACCGGCACCAGCTCTGATCCTTGTAACAAGCGAGGCTCGCGATGCGGCCATCGTCGGCGGACTCGCCGGTCGACAACATCCAGCGGCCCGAGCTCGAGCGCGCGAGCGAACCAGAAGGAAACGAGAGCGAACCGGTGGAAGAGCGCACCATCGTGCCACTCGGCGCGGACCAGGACCCGGTCGTGCTGCGCGCGATGGAACCGTTCGACCAGCTGATCGTGCCGGTGCTGCTGCGGAGCGTCTGCCCATCAGGCCACTGCAGTGGGCGAGAGGGCTCGTCGTCGCGGGCGCACCACACCTCGCGCTGAGCTTCGATCGCGTTGATGGTGGACTGCGCCTGGCGCAGGGCGACCGCGAGCATCCAGAACTCATCGAGCTGCTGACACGCCGCGCGCGTGGGACGCCCGCACACTTGCGCCTCGAGGCGAGAGAGCTCGCTCGTCTCGATCCACGCGTCGGCGGCGAGGCTGATGGTGCGGCGAACCGCCTTGCAGTCTTCGGATTGAGCGAGCGCAGGAGCGGCGAAGCAGAGACTGATCAGGAAGATCCGCTGGAACATGAACGCGCCACACGGAATTGGCGGCGAATTATTCACGCGGTAATCGAGATAGAGACGCCCTCGATTGATCAGATCTCTCTTCTTCCTTGGGTTGCTCGTTGGCTGCGCGGGGCCGAAGTACGCGTCCATTCCCGAGCGGCCTTCGAGGCCTCATGACTTCGAGACGTTGAAGCGCCACTGGGAGCCTGTCTCGGTCCCCGGCCGCGAGAAGCCGGTGGTGCTCAGCTACGTGGAGAAGGGCAACGGACCTCCGCTGCTGCTGGTGCACGGACTGATGACCTCGGCGTACTCGTGGCGCTACGTGATCACCGCCCTCTCGGCTCACTATCGAGTGATCGCCGTCGATCTTCCCGGCGCGGGTGAGAGCGATGCGCCGCCTGATCTCTCGCAGGATCCGAAAGCACAGGCGGAGTTGCTGGAGGCATTCCTCGCGAAGCTGCAGATCGATCGCGCGTACGTGGTGGGCAACTCGCTGGGCGGCTACCTCACCTTGTGGTGGTGGCTCGCGCATCCCGAACGATTCGAGCGGCTGATGGTGATCCACTCGCCGGGATTTCCCGAGGCGCGGCTCTACGCGATGCGCGCGGTGCTCCATCTGCCCGGCAACGAAGCGCTCTTCGAGTTGATCACCCGCGACAGGAAGCAGTTCACGCTCAACAACCAGCACTACAAAGACTTCACGCTGCACAGCAAAGAGGGAATCCGCAGCTACTCGCGCTGGGTCTCCATTCCCGAGCGCCGTGAGCTGCTGCGGAAGAATCTCCTCGAGGCGATGAACCCGTATCGAATGGAAGAGCTCCCGGCCGCACTCGCTGCGCGCGCTCCGAGTGCACCTCCCGTGCGGCTGCTGTGGTCGACCGAAGACGTGCTGGTGAGTCCGAAGAACGGACCTCGCTACAAAGAGCTGCTGCCCGAGGCGGAGTTGGTGTGGCTCGAGAACACCAGCCACTTCACGCAAGTCGACAGTCCCGACGAAACGGTCCGCGAGATTCTGCGCTTCGGACAGTAACGTTCAGCCGCATGAGCGCTCCTGAGCTGATCTCCCTCGGAATCCTCACGATGGACATGGACACCGTGCTGATGCGCGGCGGCCCCATGGGCACGCGCGTGATCGTCGAATTCAAGAACGTGCTCTTCGAAGGTCCTCGGTTGAAGGCGAAGCAGCGTGGCGGGACTTCTGCCGACTGGCTGGTGGTGGGCGCGGACGCGACGGCGACGCTCGATCTCCGCTTCACGCTCGAGAGCGAAGACGGCGCGTTGATCTACATGCACGGCGCGGGGCGCACGAACGCGAACGAGTTTCCCAGGGGTGGCGCGATCTGGTTCGCGCCGATCTTCGAGACCGCCGAGCCGAAATACGCGTGGCTCAATGCGATCCAGGGGCTGGCGAAGGGCCACTCCCAGGGACCGCACGCGCGCTTCGAAGTGTGGGAGCCGCGGTGAAGCACGAGTCTCCCGCATGGCCCGTCACGGTCATGCGCAAAGGTCCGCACGATCGATCGACGCCGCACGGCGCGGTCTCTCATTCGTGGGCGACGCTCGTCTTCTATCGAGGCGGCCGCTCGCGCATCGAGCAGAAGGGCGAGTGGAGACTGAGCGAAGGTGACGTGATGCTCGTGCCCGCAGGCGAACCGCACCGCGCGCTCGAGCTGCGCCGCTCGGAATATTGGGGACTCGCGTTCTGTGTCTCCTGCTTCGCAGCCGATGCGGGCTCGACGCTGCTCGAACCGTTCGAGCGCGTGCGCGGTGGGGCGGCTCCCGTCGTTCACATTCCCGCGGGGAGGCGAGCGTTCCTCGAGTCGCTCTTCCTGGAGCTCGAGCAGAAATCACCTCGCGGCAAGGAAGGTCCAGCCGCGCTCGACGCAGTTCAGCGCAGCCTGCTCACGTTGATCATGAACGAGGTCGATCGCGCTGCCGCCGTCGCGAGCAGCACCTCGAAGCGCGGACTGGTGGTCGATGCGCTCCGCTACATCGAACGCAATTGTCTCAGGCCTCTCACCCTCGGCGAGGTGGCGAAGGCCGTGGGCCGCACGCCCTCGCACGTGACGAGCGCGCTGAAACACGCGACGGGCCAGAGCGTGGTCGAGTGGATCGTCACTGGAAGGATGGCGGAGGCGCGGCGGCTGCTCCTCCACTCCGACGAGATGGTCGATGTGATCTCCGAGCGTGTTGGTTACGCGGATCCGACTCACTTCATCCGCATGTTCCGACGCGCGCACGGAGAGACGCCCGCGAAGTGGCGAGCGCTCAACGCGGCTGAGCCGACACCACGAACTGCTTCGGCAACGCCAGCACCACGCTCGCGTCGAAGCCGGCGGCGTTGAGCTCGCTGAGCACCGTCTTCGCGCTCAGTCTCAATTCCGCCGGTGGTCCCTCCAGTGCATCGTGATGCGCATCGACGATGCACACGCGGCCTCCGGGCTTCAACGCGCGCCGCAGCCTCGTCGCGAACTCCGCGCGATCGTGCAGGTGATGCCAGACATCGACGATCAACACGCGATCCACGCTCGCATCGGAGAGCGCAGCGCCTGAGGCCTCGACATTCGAGCCGGCGAAACGATGTCGAAGGTGCGCCACCAGCTCTGGATCGGCGTCGATTGCGATGACCCGGCCAGCTGTTCCGACAGCGCGGAGTAAGTGCGGCACGAAATAGCCCGTGCCTGCGCCGATGTCGGCGACCGTCATGCCGGAGGAGATCTCCATGGCCGCGATGATTTCAGTCGGCCTCTGCCACTCGTCGCGCTTCGGATCATCGAGCCGCGCGCGCCAGTCATGATCGTGGTGGTGATGGTGATGGTGTCGGTGGCTCATAGGACCCCGCTCGTCGCGAGCTCGGTGGTGAGCTCGAAGTTCAGCACTGCGGCAGCCTGCATACCCTGCCCCGAAGCGATGATGGCGGCCTGGAGCCGCGTGGTGAGATCTCCCGCCGCGTAGATGCCGGGCACCGAGGTCTCTCGCGTCATCGCGTCGACCTTCACGAAGCCTTCCTCATCGAGCGCGAGGCCGAGGTTGCTCACCAGCTCGACCTGCCGCTGCGGCGGATGCGCGAAGAGCACGTCGCGGGCGATGCGCTTCCCGTTCGCGAGCTCGATCGCCTCGAGTTTTCCGTCTCGCGAGACGAGCCCAATCACGGGAGCAGTCTCAACGGTGATGCCGGCAGCCTCGAGGCGAGCGCGCTGCTCCACTGGCAGTTCTGCGATGAAGACCACCACGTCACGCGTCCACGCGCGGAGCTGAAACGCGAAGGGCAGATGCTCGACGGACGACGCGAGGTACGCCCAGCGCTGCTCGCGCACCTCCCAGCCGTGGCAGTAGGGGCACTGGAAGATCGACTGACCCCACAGCTCTGCGAAGCCGGGAATTGGAAGCTTCGTGTCGATCATCCCGGTGGCCAGAATGATCCGCCGTGCCGTCGCCGATCCTTCGGCGAGCTTCACCTCGAAGTTCCCGCGAACTCCGGAGACCGACTCGATGCGCACGTCGCGCACGGTGACGTTCGGATAGGCGGCGAGCTGCTCACGCGCCACGCGGCGAAACTCTTCGGGCGTGGTGCCGTCGCGCGTGACGAAGTTGTGGAGATGAACGGCAGCGAGGTTGCGTCGCGTGCTCGAAACGTCACAGAGCAGCACTTGCTTTCTCGCGCGGCCGAGAGCGAGCGCGGCCGAGAGTCCCGCGGGTCCACCACCGGCGATGAGGACGTCGAAGTGAGTATCCATGCCCACTCCGTAACGACCCCGCGCTCCCGTCAGGAGAGCGCGGGTTGCGACGGAATCGGCGTGGTTTGCGATCGCCTGGGCGCCGCCGCGCGAATCGCCCCGCCCGGTCGCGGCGATTGAGGTCCCTGGCTGCAGGTCGTTCGAAGCCGCCACGCTGCTCGAGGCCGTCGCGCAGTTCGCTGGCTGACCTCCAGCCAACTCGATCGCGCCCGCGCCTGGGGCAACTTGGAATACCGTCTCGCGCATGCTCGCGACCGCTGCGCTCGTCGTTCTCACCGCGGTGCCGCTCAAGGTGCTGGTGCAGGCGGGGAACGACGAGTTCCTTCCTCCCCAGGCGGATCCGACGCGCTTCGAGCTGCAAGTGCTCGAGGCTTTCGCCACTTCACAGAATCGGCCGATGGAGCTGGTGACCGTCGACAGCTTCACGGACCTCCTTCCTTCGTTGCTCTCGGGGAAGGGCGACGTGATCGCCGCGGGGCTCACGGTCACTGAGGCGCGCAAGAAGCAGGTCACCTTCACCCGGCCCACGCACGCGGTCGACGAGCTGCTCGTGGGGAAGAAAGGCGCGCCGAATCCGCCGAAGTCGGTGAAGGACCTCGCGGGTCGCACGGTGGTGGTGCCGAAGGGCAGCGCCTTCGTGGAGACGCTCGCCGCGATTCCCGGCGTGAAGGTGGTGGAGCGCGACAACCTCGCTGCCGCTGATCAGCTCGCCTTCGAGCTCGCGCGCGGCGCGTTCGAGTTGACGGTGTTGGACAGCGTTCGGCTCGAAGCGATGAAGCACTACCTGCCCGAGCTCGAGGCGCGCTTCCCGCTCGCGGAGGGTCGTGGACTCGCCTTCGCGCTGCGTCCGACCGACGAGGCGCTGCGCTCGAAGTTGGATTCCTTCCTGATCGAGAAGGCCTTCCGCGCGGGCGTGACCGACGACACCGGAGATCTCGACGCGATCAAGAAGCGCGGCACGCTGCGAGTGCTCACCCGCAACAACGCGGTCAGCTTCTATCTCTACAAGGGCAACCGCGACGGCTTCGACTACGAGCTCGCGAAGGGCTTCGCGAAGAGCCAGGGTCTCACGCTCGAGATCGTGCTCGCCCCTTCGTACGACGCGCTCTTGCCGATGTTGAAGGCGGGGCGAGGTGACTTCATCGCTGCGTCACTCACCGCGACTCCCGAGCGCGCGAAAGAGGTCGACTTCACCAAGCCCTATCTCTTCGTGAAGGAGCTGGTGGTGCAGCGCAAAGGCAAGGCACCGCTCACTTCGCTCGAGCAGCTCAAGGGCCGCGTGGTGACCGTGCGGAAGTCCTCGTCGTATGCCGAGCGGCTCCGTCCACTCGCCAAGCAGTACGGCTTCACGCTCGCTGATGCGGATGAAGAGAGCGAGGTCGAGGATCTGCTCGCCGACGTGGATGACGGCGTGAGCGATGTCACCGTCGCCGACTCTCACTTCTTCCAGGCCGAAGCGATGTTCCGCAAGGAGCTGGAGGCGCCGCTCGAGCTCAGCGGTGAAGCCCCCATCGCGTTCGCGGTGCGGAAGGAGAACCCGAAGCTGAAAGCGACGCTCGATGCGTGGATCGCGAAGGTCTACCGGGGCACCGAGTACAACATGCTCAAGAAGCACTGCTTCGAGAACAAGGGCGCGCTCAGCGAGGCGCGCGAGCTCGCGACGAACAAGACCGGCAACATCTCGCAGTTCGATCCGCTCATTCAGAAGTACAGTCAGGTCTACGGCTTCGATTGGCGGCTGATGTCGGCGCAGGCGTGGCGCGAGTCGCGGTTCGATCCGAAGGCAGTGAGCTTCGCGGGTGCGCTCGGGCTGTTTCAGGTGATGCCCGCCACGGGGAAGGAGCTTGGCTTCACCAAACTCAAGGATCCCGAGCAGGGGACGCAGGCGGGCATCAAGTACATGAGCCAGTTGGTGAAGCGCGTAGAGCCGTCGATTCCGATCGATGAGCGCGTGCGGTTCGCGCTCGCTGGGTACAACGCGGGGTTCGGTCGCGTGCAGGACGCGCGGCGGCTCGCGGCCGAGCTGAAGCTGAATCCGGATGTCTGGGCAGGGAATGTCGAGAAGGCGATGGGGCTGATGGCGCGCCCGAAGTACGCGCGCAGAGTGCGCACCGGGTTCTGCCGGTGCCAGGAGCCGGTCGATTACGTGCGGGTGATCGAGAACAAGTACGAGTCGTTCGTGCAGATCGTCCCCTGAACGCTGAGGGGCGAGCGTCAGCAACGAACCGACTTCGCGTCTTGCAGATCATGATCAGTGCGAGACAGCGCTTTCGTCGCCCCCGGGTCTGACCCCGCGGCGATGGTCGCAGCGAGGCGGGTTCGGGGGACTCAGGTTCACGCCCTCACCCTGACCCTCTCCCGAAGGGAGAGGGAAATACCTATGCGAAAGACCATTTCCTCCGAGGCGCTCGAGCGAGCGCTGAACATTCGAGATCTGTCCGACCCTGATCAGGGTCCTCACGCGATGCAGTTGATCCTCTCCTCCATCGTCTCCGCGCTGGAGCGAGAGTGGAGCTGCGAAGTGCAGTGGCATCGCGCCAGCCCCATCGTCACCATCGCCGACAACTACGACGCGCTCCGCTACCCAGCCGACGGCGCGGCGCGCGATGAGCGCTACACGCGGTACGTGACGCAGGACACGCTGCTCCGCACGCAGACGAGCGCGATGATTCCGCCGATCCTCCGCGCCCTCACGAGCAGAGACGTGCTGCTGGTCTGTCCCGGCCTCGTGTACCGAAGAGACTGCATCGATCGGCTGCACACCGGAGAGCCGCATCAAGCGGACCTGTGGATGTTGAGTCCCGAGCCTCGCTCGCTGCCGCGCATGATCGAACTGGTGGTGAAGGCCGCGCTTCCCGGAAGACGATGGCGCGCGATCCCCGCGACGCATCCGTACACGCTCGAGGGCAGACAGATCGACGTGCGCGACGAAGCGTCCTGGGTGGAGATCGGTGAATGCGGTCTCGCGAACCCCGCGCTCGAACTCCAAGGACTGCACGGTCTCGCGATGGGACTCGGACTCGATCGCCTCGTGATGTTGCGGAAGCGAATCCCCGACATCCGCCTGCTACGCAGCCCGAGCGAGCAACTGAAGGACCTCACGGCGTGGAAACAGGAATCGAAGATGCCCGGCGTGGTGCGCGATCTCTCGCTTGCGGTGGAACCGACCACTGACCTCTCTCCAGAAGCGCTCGGAGATCGCGCGCGCGATGCACTGGACGAAAGAGCAGAGCTCGTCGAGTCACTCGAAATTCTCTCCGTCACTCCGAGCGCAGATCTTGCCGACGTCGCGCTCGAGAGGATCGGAATGAGACCAGGCCAACTCAACGTGCTCGTGCGGCTCACACTCCGTGCGATGGATCGCAGCCTCACTCACTCCGAGTGCAACGACGTGCGCGCCGAGGTGTACGCCGCGCTCCACGAAGGCGCGCGTTGGGTCTGGGCAGGACGGCAGCGCCTCAACGTTCGATGAGGGGCATCTGGCACACGGGACATTTGCCCGGAGCTTCCGACCGCTGCGTGGGATGCATCGGACAGAAGTACTTGAGCTTCAGCGCGTCACGAACGCGATCGATGAGGTGATCCACCTCGCCGCTCTCTTCGAACACGACCGCTCCTTCGGGATTTGCGAGACGAATGCGCGGAAGAACATCGACTCCCGGGAGCTCGCGCTTCGCGATCGGCGAATCGAAGTCGACGATGTTCACCCGCCGAATCGCGATTCCGTCGAGCTCACGGAGCTCGCGATCGAGCACTTTGCAGGCCTCACACCATGGCGCCCAAAAGTCGAACACCGTCCACTTGCCCTTCACTGGCTCGAGGTCAGCGAGCT
>CBIHPJ010000354.1:0-8983 GCA_966211295.1 uncultured Myxococcales bacterium
GGTCACATCGCGCGGCAGTACGCGAAGGCACTCGAGAACCAGTGCTCGAGTCCCTTGATGGGCTTTTCGGCGTCGAGAGAGCCGAGCTCGTATTGAGCGACGCAGTTCCACGTGTCCCGAATCTCCTTCAGAGAAGGCGCCTTGATCTTCGCCTTCTTGAACTGCGCGTTCCACGGGGCCACGAGGCCTTCGTAGAACCTCTTCGGGTCCGCGCTCGCGCCCATCGCCGCGCCCACGCGCAACGCCCACGACCATTCCTCGAGCGAGAGATCCTGCGGGCCCGCGAAGACCGAGCCGTTGAGGTCTTGCACGGCGTCTCCCACGGAGTCGGGCAACTCGGAAACGGGCACCGCGTAGAGCGTCGCGTCGTATTGATGATCATCGATCGCCACCACGAGGACGAAGCGGTCGTCCCAGACGAGCTTCTTCTTCGGCTTCGCGGGCGTCTTGCTCAGGTCGAAGCCGGCCTTCTTGAGTGATCCAAGAATCTCGCGACGGAAGGCGAGCAACGCCTTCTCATCGTCGCCGGTGCGTGAGGACGAGCTGATGTCGCGGAGGAGTTTGCGGCCGGTCTCGATATCGAAAGACATGTTCAGTTCTTCAGCTTCTTCTCGAGCAGTTGGTTGATCAGCTTCGGGTTGCCCTTACCCTTCATCGCCTTCATCACCTGGCCGACGAAGAAGCCGAGCAGGTGCACCTTGCCCGCGCGATACGAGTCGACGTTCGGTTGATTGGCGGCGAGCACTTCGTCGATCACCTTCTCGAGCGCGCCGGTATCGGACACCTGCGCGAGGCCCTTGCTGGCGATCACGTCCTTGGGCTCGGCTCCGCTGGCGAACATCTCGGCGAACACTTCTTTGCCGGCGATCTGGGAGATCTCTCCCGAGTCGATCGACTTGAGGAGCGCCGCGAACTGCGCGGGCGTGAACTTCACCGCGCTGGCCTTGGAGCCGGACTCGTTGAGCAGACGAGAGAGCTCTCCGATGAACCAGTTCGCGACCTTCTTCGCGTCGCCCACGGGCTCCAGGCAACGCTCGTAGAGCTCGGAGAATTCGCGATCGGCGGTGAGCACTCCGGCGTCGTACTCGGTGAGCTTGAGCTGCTCGACGTAGCGCTTGCGCTTCGCCTGCGGCAGCTCGGGCAGCAGCGTGCGCGCGTGGGCGATCTGCTCGGCACTCACCAGCAACGGCGGGAGATCGGGCTCAGGAAAATAGCGATAGTCGTGCGCGTCTTCCTTGCTGCGCATCGAGCGGGTCTCACCGCGCGCGACGTCGAAGAGCCGCGTCTCCTGCACGATGGTGCCGCCGCTCTCGATCACCTCGACGTGGCGCTCGATCTCCGCGTCGATGGCGAGCTTGATGTTCTTGAACGAGTTGAGGTTCTTCAGCTCGCAGCGCGTGCCGTACTCGGTGGCGCCCTTCTTCATCACCGAGACGTTGGCGTCGCAGCGGAAGCTGCCCTCTTCGAGGTTTCCGTCGTTCACGCCCACGTAGACGAGCACGTCGCGCAGCAGCTTGAGGTACTCGACCGCTTCATCGGCGTTGCGGAGATCCGGCTCGGAGACGATCTCGAGCAGCGGCGTGCCCACGCGATTCAGATCCACCAGGGAAAGCCCCGGCACCGCGTCGTGCACCGACTTGCCCGCGTCTTCTTCGATGTGAATGCGCCGAATCCGCACGCGCTTCGCCGCGACGTCGAGCGAGAGCCCGCCCCACTCGCAGATCGGAAACTCGTACTGAGTGATCTGATAGCCCTTGGGGCTGTCCGGATAGAAGTAGTGCTTCCGCGACCACTCGCTGCGCTCGTTGATCTTGCACTCGAGCGCCAGGCCCGTGCGCACCGCGAGCTCGACCACGCGCGAGTTGAGCACCGGGAGCGCGCCGGGAAACGCGAGGCACACCGGAGTGGTGTGCGTGTTCGGCTCGGCGCCGAAGTCCACTCCGGCCGAGGAGAACAGTTTGCTCTTGGTGAGCAACTGCGCGTGCACCTCGAGACCGATGACAGGCTGAAAGTCGGCGATCGGCACGGGTCAGTCCTTGATGAGGCGAATCGCGAAGGGGTAGTGGTACGCCTGCCCCTGCCAGCCCTTCACCGCCGCGATGATGTGCGTGACGACGGAGAAGCAGAACAGCCCCACCAACGTGCAGAAGCCGATGAAGACGAACGTGAGCGGAATGCTGATCGCGTAGCCGATGAAGAGGGTGATGCTGAAGTTGAGCGACTCCACGGCGTGCGCGCGCACGAACTTCGATTCCTGCCCCTTGATCAGGAAGACGAGCAGCGGGCCGAGAAAGAGCGCCACCGCCGGAGAGAGGTGCGCGATCAACGCCCACGTCTTCTCTTCCTGCGTCGGTCGATACGCGGGCGCGAGCGCCTCGCTGGTTGGAATCATGGCGTCGGACTCCAGGTGCTCAGATCGCGCTCACGCTCGAGGGCACGCGCGGCCTTGAGAATGGTCACTTCGTCGAACGAACGACCGAGGAACTGCGCGCCGATCGGCAGGCCCTTCGACGACTTCGCGGTGGGCACCGAGATGCCCGGGATCCCCGCGAGGTTGCAGGGCAGCGTGAGCACGTCCATCAGGTACATCGCGAGAGGATCGTCGAGCTTCTCACCCAGCGGCCACGCGCAGGTCGGTGACGCCGCGCTCAAGATCACGTCGACGTCCTTGAACGCGTCCTCGAAGTCTCGGCGGATCAGCGTGCGCACGCGCTGCGCCTTCACGTAGTACGCGTCGTGGTACCCGGCGGAGAGCGCGAAGGTACCGAGCATGATCCGGCGCTTCACCTCGGGGCCGAAGCCCTCTTCACGGGAGCGTTGGTAGAGATCGAGCAGCTGCTTCGCGTCTTTCGTGCGGTGACCGAAGCGCACGCCGTCGTAGCGCGCGAGGTTGGACGACGCCTCCGCGGGAGCGATCACGTAATAGACGGCGAGCGCGTGTTTGGTGTGCGGGAGGGAGATCTCCTTCACCGTTGCGCCTGCGGCCTGGAGCGTCTTCGCGGACTCGCGGATCGCGGCGGCGATCTCGGGATCCATGCCCTCCACGAAGTACTCCTTCGGCAGGCCGATCTTGAGGCCCTTCACTCCGCCCTCGAGAGCAGCGGTGAAGTCGGGCACGGGAACTTCGGCGGAGGTCGCATCGTGCGGATCACGACCTGCGATCGCCTGCAGCATCATCGCGGCGTCGCGCACCGTGCGTCCGAAGGGACCGACCTGGTCGAGCGAGCTCGCGAAGGCGACCACGCCGCTGCGAGACACGCGGCCCCAGGTCGGCTTCATGCCCACCACGTTGCAGAGCGCCGCGGGTTGGCGAATCGATCCACCGGTGTCGGTGCCGAGTGAGCCGAAGCACTGTCTCGCGGCGACGGCAGCTGCGGAGCCACCGCTGCTTCCACCAGGAGTGCGACCGATGGCGTACGGGTTGTGCGTCTTCTTGAACGCGCTCGACTCGGTCGAGCTGCCCATCGCGAACTCGTCGAGGTTGGTCTTGCCGACGATCACCGCTCCGGCGGCCTTGAGGCGCGCGGTCACGGTGGCGTCGTGGGGAGGAATGAATCCTTCGAGGATCTTGCTCGCCGCGGTGGTCTCCACTCCCGCGGTGAGGATCATGTCCTTCAGCGCGACGGGCACTCCGTCGAGCGGGCTGAGCTTCTGCTTGCGCGCGTCGGAGGCCGCGGCGGCAGCGAGCGCTCCCGCTTCGTCGGTGCGGAGGAAGGCGCCGATCCTTCCGTCGGTCTTCGCGATCTGCTCCAGGCAGGCCTTCGTCACTTCGACCGAAGTGACCTTTCCCGAGGCGAGCTGCTCGCTCACTTCACTGAGGGTGAGGTTGATCACTCGATCACCTTCGGAATCGCGAAGCTGTGACCGTGCTTCTGCGGCGCGTTCTTCAGCGCCACGTCGACCGGGAGCTCTTCACGCACTTCGTCTTCGCGCGGAGTGGTGAAGGTCGCGAGCGTGGTGACTGGGACGCCTTCCGTGTTCACGGACGCGAGGGAATCGACTGCATCGAGAACCGCGGAGAGTTGAGTCGTGAAGCGCTGCTCTTCTTCCGCGGTCAGAGAGAGTCTTGCCAGCTTCGCGACATGACGTACTTGTTCGAGATCGAGTTTCACGCACCCTCACCCCGACCCTCTCCCGAAGGGAGAGGGAGGCAAATGTCATTTCTTGAGGCGCTCGATCGAGTTCCGCGCGACCGCGGCTTCGGCGCCGTTCGGCAGCACGTCGAGGTAGCGCTGGTAGTACTCGACGGCCTTCTCGTTCTTGCCTTCGATTCGGTACGCCTCGGCGAGACCCATGATCGCCGGGCCGTAGCGCGAGTTGAGCTTGAGCGCAGACTCGAAGGTCGCGGCGGCAGCAGACGGATTCGCCATGTCGAGGAGTGCGAGACCACGGCCCGTGATCGGCTCCACGCGCTCGGGCTTCAGGTCTGACGCCTTGCCGTAGAAGTCGAGGGCCTGCTCAGGCTTGTCGCGCTCACGCAGGCGATCTCCCTGCGCGACGTACCAGTCGAAGCTCTTCTTTTGCTCGGTGACGACGGGTGCGCCGTTTCCAGCGTCCGCAGCACCAGCGGAGCCGCCGGTGCCCGCATCGACCACTGGAGTCCCCGCGTCAGGAACGCCCGCATCGGGAACGCCCGCATCGACCACGCCCGCATCAGGCGCGCCCGCGTCGGGCTCCACGTCTTCTTCCACGCTCGCATCGAGCACGACGACCGGCTCCTTCTGGAGCGCTGCCGCCTTCACGCGAGCTTCTTCGTCGATGCGCGCCTGTTCACTCGCGCGCTGCTCCGCGAGCCGCTTCTGCTCGGGCTCGTGGTAGCCGAAGTACCAACCCACTCCGCCGCCGACCGCGAGGCCAGCGAGCACGAGGGCGATCCACTTGCCGCTTCCGCCGCTCTTGCCCACCGCGCGGCGGAGATCTTCTTCGCTCGGCTCGGGAGGAGGCGGACGCGGGCGCGGCGCCGGCGTGGTGTTCGGAGGCGCGGGCGGAGGCTGGCTGAAGCGGCCCCCCTGCAGCGTCTGCATCACCCCCGCGGGAGGAACCTGGGGCTCGGGCTTGAACTCGGGATTCTTGGAGGTGATCGTGCTGCGGCGAGCAGGCTGCTCGGGAGGCGGCGCGGCCGGCGCGGGCTCGGAGAACCGGCCTTCACGCCACGTATCGGTGATCTTTCCTCCCGAAGGGCCGGGCGGAACGGAAGGCGCGGGCGGAGGCGGCGGAACCGCGCGCTGCATCGCCTCGAGCGTGCGCACCTTCGAGGCGTCGTCCACCACCTGGAAGAAGCTGGCGAGCTCGGGGATGTTGCCGAGGCGCTTCCAGGTCTCACCCGAGAGCGAGATCTCGTCGTCGCGCGAGACCTTCCCCTCGATGATCCACTTCTGGAGCATCGTGAGATCGCGGCACGGGAAGATGTTCCCGGTCGGCTGCTTCAGCTTCCACTCGCGGCTGGGCGGTGAAGGCGGGAGCTGCGGCTCATTCGCGAGGTTGATCGGTGGGTCGCCCTTCGAGGGAAGCGTGACCACCAGCGACTTCTTCTTCACCCGGAAGACGTGCCCGCACGTGGTGCACTTGACCGTGACTCCGTCCTCGGTCACGCGTGCGTCGTCGAGCTCGTACTCGGTCTGGCATTTGGGACAACCGACGTCCATGTCGAGTTACAGCGTAGTTGAGAGCCCAATCGACGGCCGAAAAATTGCGGGGTTGGTGCCCACTCCTACAGTGCCCGGTGGATCAGCCTTCTACAGGGGTGTCTCGGCATGTCGGTCAAGCGCAAGGGCGAAAAGTCCCTCCTCTCGAAGCAAGAGATTGCTTCGCGGCGGAAAGCCATCAGCCAGAAGAAGATGCAGCACGGTGGCTCCGGCTCGGGGCGGAGGGCGATTCTCGGAGTCGCCCTGCTCTCCATGTCCGTGATGTCCTTCCTGGCCGTCGCCACGTTCAGCGCCAGGGACCGGGTGGGTCCGGGCTTCCAGAACGCGGTGGGGCCGGTGGGTCACGCGATCGCCGAGGCACTTCGGGGCCTTTTGGGCGTGTGCGCCTTCGTGTTGCCCATGGTCGGCATGTACGCCGCCGGCATCATGTTCGTGGGTGAGCGCGAGAAGCGGCGCTGGCCCCAGGCGATCGCGCTCGGGCTGCTCCTGGTCGCGAGCTCCATTCTGGCGCAGCTGATGTTCAAGGAGGACGCGTCGTGGGCGCATGCTCCCGGTGGCCTGATCGGCCGCGAGCTGGGCGGGATCATGACTGCGCTCTTCTCTACCGTCGGCACGGTGGTGCTGGTCGGGGCGATCGCGTGCGTGGCGTTCATCGTGGGGACGCAGTTCGCGTTCCTCCGCCTGGTCGGCTGGCTGTGGGAGAAGGCACAGCTGGGCTTCGAGGCCGCGAAGGTCTGGGGCCTGGCGTTCCTCGAGAAGCAGAGGGCGCTGCACGTCGAGCGGAAGATCGCCGCGGAGAAGGCGGCTGAGGAAGAGGCTGAGTTCCTCTCGCAGCTGGAAGAAGAAGAGGCGGAGCTCGCGGAGCTGGAGGCTTCTGCCGCTGAGGCCGAGGCTGCTGCGCTCGAGGCTGAGCGCGAGGCTTCCGAGAAGGAGAACCTCAAGCTCGCCGACCTCGTGGAGAAAGATCGTCTCAAGGCCGAGCGGGAGCGTGCGCAGGTGCAGCTCGAGGCCGCCCGGCTTGCTCGCGAGGCGCTCAAGACCGCGCGCGCGAATGAGAAGGAAGCGCGCAAGGAGAAGGCCAACGCACTGGTGCCGCTGCTGGGCGACGCGACGCCTCCGCCCCCGCCGCCGGTCTCTCAGCCTCCGTTCGCCTCCAGCACCAATGGCGATCCCGCGTGGGCTTCGGCCTTCGCGCAGACGGTGATCTCTCCGCAGCAGCAGCAGGTGTCGTCGCCTCCGCTGCCTTCGGAGCTGCTGCAGTCGGTGCCGCCCCCGCCCCGCCGCGTGCCGAACATCGTGGAGGCTCCTCAGGCGCTCGCGATGCCGCCCTCGCCGCCGATGGAGTCGCTCGTCTCGTCTCCGAAGATGTGGCCGTTGGATGTGACGCTCGACATGGCTCCGGTTGCCGCCGCGATGCCGGGCGCGTCTGCTGCGTCGATCGCCCCCATCGCTGCCGCTTCGCTCGCCCCCGTGGGAGCGACCGCGCTCGCGCGCATGCCGTTGATCGTCGAGCCCAAGGCGCCGCCCAAGCCGACCAAGAAGGACGACTTCGTCTTCACCAAGGGCCGCTCGAACTTCGACGTGCCTCCGCTCGACCTGCTCGAGGTGCACCGCAAGGAGCGCCAGGCGGTCGACAAGAACACGTACCTCGAGACCGCCGAGCGCCTCACCTCGAAGCTGAAGGACTTCGGCATCGAGGGCGAGGTCGTCGAGATCCGTCCTGGTCCCGTGGTCACGATGTACGAGTTCAAGCCCGCGCCCGGCGTGAAGATCAGCCGCATCGCGTCGCTCTCGGACGACCTCGCGATGGCGATGGAAGCGATGCGCGTTCGCATCGTCGCGCCGATTCCCGGCAAGGGCGTGGTCGGCGTCGAGGTCCCGAACAAGGACCGCGAGATGGTCTTCCTCAAGGAGATCGCCGAGCAGGACGCGTTCCAGAAGTCGACCACGCGGCTCACCATGTGCCTCGGCAAGGACATCGAGGGCATGCCGTACATCCTCGATCTCGCGAAGGCGCCTCACCTGCTGATGGCCGGTACGACGGGCTCCGGCAAGTCGGTGAGCGTGAACGCGATGATCATGTCGATCCTCCTGAAGAGCACGCCGGAGGAAGTGCGCTTCATCATGGTCGACCCGAAGATGCTGGAGCTCTCGGTGTACGAGGGCATTCCGCACCTGCTGCTCCCGGTCGTCACCGATCCGCGCAAGGCGGCGATCGCGCTGCAGTGGGCGGTCGATGAGATGACCCGCCGCTACAAGCTGCTGTCCGAGGCGGGCGTGCGCAACATCACGGGCTACAACACGTTCGTCGAGGGTGAGCTGGCGAAGAAGAAGGCGTCGAAGACGACGATCGAGGCGAAGCCGACTTCGATCAAGCCGCCTCCGAGAGCGCCTGCTGCCGAGGTGAAGCCGGTGATCGAGTCGAAGGTGGTGGAGGCTGCTCCGACCGAGCCGCCTGCTGCTGCTCCGACTCCGCCTCCTGCTGAGGCTGCGGCTCCGAAGAAGAAGCGCCGCATGTTGATCGTCGACGTGGCGGATGGTGCGCCTGCCGCCGAGGCTTCAGCGGCTGCTGCCGAGCCCGTGGCTGCGCCTGCTGGTTTGGAGTTGGGTGTCGCGGCGCCGCGTGACGTTCCCGAGAATCCGCGCGAGGAGATCGTGGCGGAGGTCGAGGCGCTCGCGAAGGAAGGCGAGATTCGTGTCGATGAGCCCGTCGCTCAGGAGTCTGACGAGGAGGCCGCTGCGCTCGCCCAGGCGGCTGCTGGAGAGACGGCTGCCGAGGCTGCTCCCGCCGAGGCGGAGGAGGAGCTGAAGAAGCTGCCGTACATCGTGGTGATCATCGACGAGCTCGCCGACCTGATGATGGTCGCGTCGAAGGAAGTGGAGACGTCGATCGCTCGCCTCGCGCAGATGGCGCGCGCGGCCGGCATTCACCTGATGGTCGCGACCCAGCGTCCCTCGACGGACGTCGTCACCGGCATCATCAAGGCGAACTTCCCCACGCGCATCAGCTTCATGCTGCGCAGCAAGCCTGACTCGATGACCATTCTCGGCACGGTCGGCGCGGAGGCGCTGCTCGGCATGGGCGACATGCTGATCATGCCGCCCACGAGCGCGCACTTGCAGCGTGTACACGGATGCTTCGTGTCAGAGGCGGAGATCAAGAAGGTGGTCGATCACCTCAAGGCGCAGGGCACCCCGGTGTACGACGAGAACATCTTGAAGCCGCGCGATGAGGAAGGCGCTGGCGAAGGTGGCGAGGAGGATGATCTCCACGACGAGCTGTACGACCAGGCCGTGGCGATCGTGAGCGAGATGCGGACGGTGTCGATCTCGATCCT
>CBIHPJ010000355.1:0-8974 GCA_966211295.1 uncultured Myxococcales bacterium
CGCTCAATCTCCGCCTTCTTCTGATCGAACGTCTCGACCGGCCGATACAGCTCGCCCCCTCCGAACCAGCCGCAGAGATCTCCCGGAGAATCCTGCAGGAAATCGAGGTGCATCGAGAAACGCGTCTTCGCGCGCTTGAGTTCCTCCGCGTTGATCTTCCCCGCGCGCAGCGTCCTCACCGTGCGAAGAATCTCATCGAGCACATCCGCCAGATTCTCCGGAGCCGACGCGCCTTCGATCTCGAACGTGCCCGCATCGTGGAACGCCTCGATCGTCGCTCCCACCGAGTACGCGAGCCCTCGTTTCTCTACGATGTTGTGCGGCAGCCGCGAAGAGAGCCCGTCATCGAGCACGCGCCTGAGCAGTCCGAGCCCCGGCGCATCGGGATGATCCTCGCGCACCGTAGGGAAGCTCATCCGGAACTCGACCTGCGCTTCCTCCAGGTTCACGAACTTGAAGCGCGGCCCCGTCGCCGCCAACTGCGGAGGAGGTGCTTCGATCAACCTCGGCCCCTTCGGCAGATGCTTGAACGACTGGCGAGCTGCTTTCAAAACCCGCGCACGCTTCACCGGACCCGAGACCGCGACCACGAGATTCCCGCCCACGTACGCGCGCTCGAAGTGACGCTTCACCGCGCTCATGGTGAGGCCCTTCACCGAGTCCGTGGTGCCCGCGATCTTGTACGAGAGCGGATGCCCCTCGTAGAGCACACGCTTCGACAAGTTATCGACGTCGATGTCACGCCCACGCTCGTCGACCTCGTCGAGCATCTCCTCGAGGATGATCCGCTTCTCCGTTTCGAGATGGCGAAAGCTCGGCCGGGTGAGCATCTCGCCCAGCACCGCGATCGGCACCTCGAGGCAGTCCTGATGGGCGGGCGTGTAGAAGTAGCTCGAGTCACGCATGGTGACTCCGTTCAGATTTCCGCCCACCGCTTCCACCGCGGCGTTCATGCGAACTGAATCGGGATACCGCTCGCTCCCTCGGAAGAAGAGGTGCTCGAGCAAGTGCGAGACGCCGTTCGTCTCATCGTCTTCGTGACGACTTCCGACGCGCACGTAGATCGCGCACATCAGCGAGTGCAGATGCGGGGTCTCCACGGTGACCACGGTGAGCCCCGAGGGGAGAACGTCCTTGAAAACGGAGAAACTCACGCGCGCGGGAACTCCAATACGAAGGTGGTACCGCCAGTGGGCGCGCTATCCACGTCGATTCGGCCGCCGTGCGCCTCGACGATCTGCCTGGAGAGCGAGAGACCCAGCCCAGTGCCGCCTGGCTTGGTCGTGAAGAACGGCTCGAACAACTTCTCGCGCACCTCAGGCGGAATGCCGCTCCCGGTGTCGCTCACCCGAACGTCGAGGAGCGCGCCGGTGCTCGTGGCCCGCACCTTCAAGGTGCCGCCGTTCGCCATCGCCTCGCGCGCGTTGCGAATGAGATTCAGGAAGACCTGCCTCAACTGGCCCTCATCGGCGGAGACGGGGAGGCCACTCTCGGGCAGCTCCGCGACGATCTTCACGCCCGCGCGCTCGAGCTCTTCGCGCGCGAACGAGAGCACCTCTTCGAGGATCTTCTTCAGATCCTCAGGTCGCTTCGACGGAGTGGGGAGTCGAGCGAGGCGCAGGTAGTCCTCGGTGATCTCGGTCAGTCGATCCACTTCACGAATCACCGAGGCGAGCAGATCGCGCGCTTCCTTCGCGTCCTCCACGGACTCGAAGCGGCTCTCCGTGAGCTGATCCTCGAGCATCTCCACGTTGAGTCCGATGGAGGAGAGCGGATTTCGAATTTCATGCGCGACCTGCGCCGAGATGCGGCCCACCGCGGCGAGACGCTCGGCGCGAATGAGCTCCTGCTGTTTCTGTTGGAGCTGGGCTTCGCGTTCTTTGAGCGCTTTCGCCATGGCGTCGAACTCCCGCGCGAGCACGGCGATCTCGTCTTCGCCTCCCACGCCGATCTTCGCGTCGTAGTCGCCTTGCCGAATTCGAGTGACACCCTCGATCAGGGTGCGAACCGGACGAAGACTCCGCGCCGCGATGCCCGTGGCGAGCAGACCGACTCCGATCGCGACGACCGGCAGCAAGATGATCATCATCCCCGTGCGCCGCTCGCGTTCCTGGGTGATCCGCACGCGCTCGTGAATGCGCGCTTCCAGAGAGCCGTGCAGCAGGCGAATCGTCGACGAGAGCGCGTTCTCCATCGTGCGCAGCCGCTCGAGCGCCGCGTTCGCCTTGTCCCAATCGGGGGAAGGGGACTCGAGCAACTGGAACGTCTGATCAGCCGCCTGCTCGTACTCGGCGAAGCGCACGGTGAGCTCGTCGAACTTCTTCGCGACGTCGGCGACGAAGGGTTTTTCCGCCTCGGGAGCGAACTCGAGCACCTTCACCGCGGTGTCCTTGCCGGACTTGAGCTGCCCCGCCATCAGGCCAGGGAAATAGAGTCGCGCGAGCCTGATCAGCGCCTTCCGCGTCTCGACTGAGGTCTCATCGCGCAGTCGATCGGTGTCCTTGGCCTGGTTCGCCTGGAAGGTCTCGATCGCCGCCACCGTCTGGGAGAGCCCGAGATAACCCTCCGATACCAGCCGGATCTCGAGCTGGTTTTGTCGCAGGGTGAGCACGGAAAAACCCGACACCGCCCCGAAGGTGACGAGCACCACGGCGTAGCCAAGGAAGATACGGGTCGTGAGGGAGAGCTTCACCGGGAGGGCAATTGACCGCGAAGGTAGGGAAAGACTAAGTTCCGGCCGCTAACTCTTTGTTTTATCAGTCAAAACCCACCATGTCCCGTCTGATTCCAATCCTCCTGATCTTGGCGACGTCTGCGTCCGCGCAGCAGATGAAGGCGAAGGTCATCGTGCTGCCGTTCGCCTCTGGCGAAGGTGCGAGCGAGACCGCGTCTTCGAAGTTCAACGCGCTCCTCGTCGATGAGCTCAAGCAGCACGGTGACGTGCTCGAGCTCGTCGCTCCGCCCTCGACCAGGCCCGCGCCTCCTCCTGAAAAGCCCGGAGTCGCCAAGCGCGCCCCCAGCCCCGAAGCGGTCGCTGCGCTCGAGGCGGGCAAGAAGGCGTTCGATGATCTGCGCTTCGAAGACGCGGTCACCAGCCTGAAGAAGGGCATCGAGGGCATGCTGAGCGATCCCGCGACGGCCGACTACGAAGGAGTGACCGACGCCTACGTGAAGCTCGCCGCCGCGGCTTTCCGCATGGGCGAAGAGAAGGAAGCGAAGAACGCGCTGGTGGAGTTCGCGCGTTTCTCTCCGAACTACGAGCTCTCGGCGGGATTCCCTCCGGTGTTTCAGCGTGAGTTCGACAAGGCGAAGAAGCGCCTCGAGAAGCAGCCCAAGGGCACGGTCTCCATCGATGGTCCTCCGGGTTCCACCGCGTTCCTCGATGGACGCGACTTAGGCATGGTGCCGATCAACGAAGAGATCATCCCCGGCGGCACGCACTACGTGAAGGTCGAGGGCACCAAGGGCGAGAAATTCGGTCAGACGATCAACGTCACCGGCCCCGTGAAGGTGAAGGCGAACTTCGGTGGTGGTTCCGAGCGTGGACCGGTCGTCGCGCAGAAGCCGGTGATCGTGGATCCCGCGATCACCTCCACCGTCGACGCGGGCACAATGAATCGTCTCACCGCGTACTTGAAGGCCGCGAACGCCGACTACGCGCTCATCGGCTACGTCTACAAGACGAGCGACAGCCAGCTCACCGCGGGCACCGCGCTCTTCAGCTCGCGCAAGCAGGGTTTCACCACGCTCACTCCGGTTTCGTTCGACACCGACGTGCTCACGGCGAACACCGAGGCGTTCAAGCTGTCCGAGGAGGCCGTGAAGCGGCTCACCGCGTTCGGCAACGCGTCGCAGCTGCCGATCAACCTCGCCACGCGCCCGCGCAACGCCACCGTCATCGCGAAGAACGACGCCGCCAACACCTCGAACCCGGATGACATGGAGCTCTCGGGGCCGAAGTCGAAGAAGGTCGTGCTGGTGCCGCAGCCGAAGGTGAAGCCTGAGGAAGAGGTTCAGCCTCCGGTCGAACTCTCTGAGAACCCCGACGGGAACAAGCCCCCCGAGGTGAAGAGCGGGGTGCCGGCCTGGGTGTGGATCGTCACTGGTGTCGCGGTCGCCGCTGGAGCGGGCGTCGGTGGCTACTTCGGAATCTCTGCAGCGACGAAGCCGGTCACTGGCACCGTCACGGCCACCTGGTGAACACGATGAAGCGATTGCTGTTGAGCGCGTTGGCGTTGGGCATCGTTGGCTGCGCGCCGAAAGAAGTGAAGTACGACCTGAACATCGTCACGGACAACTGTGACTCCGCGAACAAGCCGTTCGAGGGCGTGCAGTTCCTCCGCGTGCGAGTGACGGGCGAGGGGATGGATCCCAAGACCGAGATCAGCAGCGCGAATCCTGCGACTCGGCAGCTGGTGATCCCCGAGATCCCGGCAGGCAAAGCGCGCGTGCTCGAGGTGCGCGGCTATGACGGCGATCCGAACTCCGGAGCGCGCGTGCTCTCGATGGGCAGGTCGTTGCCGTTCGACGTGCCCGACGTGGTGCCCGAGGCGCTGATGGGGGGATCGATCAAGGTGAACGTGGTGCTCCGCAAGGTGAACTCGTTCTCGCCGATCGTGTCTGCCGCGGCGCCGACGCAGTGCCAGCAGCTGCGCATGCCGCGCGCGGGTCACACCGCGACGTTGCTGAAGAACGGAAAGGTGTTCATCGCGGGTGGCTACAACCTGCGGCCGGGCTCGCCGGAAAAACGCGCGCTCTCCGAGACTGAGATCTTCGACCCCGCGACTGGCGCGTTCCAGCCGGCGAAGCAGCTGTCGATCACCTCGCAGGGAGCGCTGTACGAGCTGCCGCGCGCGTTCCACGCGGCGATCCGCATTCCGAGCGGGCAAGTCGTTCTGTGGGGCGGTGAGGTCTACAGCAACGGCACGAACAACACGGTGAGCCCCATCGCGTCGATCCTCTTCTACGACGGCGATGTCGATGATTACGGCGCTGTTCCGCCTCGAGTTCCCGCGCAGATTGCCCGGTCGCGTCACAAGATGGCCATCGACGCGAATGGAAAGGTCCTCGTGGCGGGCGGCATCACGCGAACGAATGGCGTGGGTGGCGGACTGATTCCGACCAATGAAGTGGAGTGGCTCGACCCTGACGCGGCGAAGGACATCTACAAGATCGTCGACGGGGTGACGCTCCCTCGCATCGACGCGACCGTGATGCCCGTGAAGGGCGGCGACTACATTGCGGTGCTCGGCGGCACGGACGGGACGATGGTGAAGAACGACATCACCTTCTTCAAGTTCACGGGCAACACCTTCGCGAAGCAGGGCACCTCGATGCCTCCGGTGCTCGCTGGAGTGGGACGCCGTGCTGCGGCTGGTGCGCTGATTCGCGAGTCGCAGGACCTGGTGATTCTGGGCGGCTACACGGATCCCACGCTGGTTCGTCCGGTGGCGTCTTCCGAGATCCTCACCGCGGCGGCCGCGACGATCGCGCCGGGCCCGGACGTGCGCACCGCCCGCGGCGACATCTGCGCGGTGACGATGGGCGATGGCACCGTGCTCGCGACGGGCGGCCGTACTTCGGACTCGGGCAATCCTCCGCGCTCTGATTCGACCGCGGTGCTGATCACGGCGTCGAACACCGGTGGCGTCACCAGCATCGGTGCGCCGAATCTGCCGAAGGCCCGTTACGCGCACACCTGCACCACGCTGCTCGATGGATCGGTGCTCGTGACCGGCGGCATCAACGAGCTCACCGATGGCACCGTCGAGATCCTGCAGGACGCCTACATCTACACGCCCACTCCGCCCGCGGACTGAGCCAACGCGTCCTCGGCCCATTTCGACTCGAGGCCTGCCCAGTCGGCCTCGGCCTGAATGCGGGAAAGCACGGCGTAGAGTCCGAAGCGCAGCCTGAAGAGAAAGAGCAGCTTCCCCGGCAACGCGAGCTGCATGATCGCGCGCTTGTCCTGCATCACCTGACGCGCCTCGACGCCTTCATCGGGCTTGATGCGCTGGCGCCCTGGGACGAGCAGGGGACCGAAGAAGCCGCGCAACAGCTTGCGGAGATGCTCGTTCACCTGTGGGCGCCGCTCAGCGCCGAGGGCGTGGATTGCCTCGGCCATGGCCCTCGTGTCGTCGCGGCGCACCGCGGACACGAGCGTTGAGAACGCGCGGACAGTGTTGGGATCGAACTGTCTCACGCAGCCGAAGTCGTAGATCACCACGCGTCCGTCATCGTGGAGTCCGTAGTTCCCCGGGTGAGGATCCGCGTGGAACAGCCCGTGTTGGTAGAGCGTGCCCACGTAGAACCGGAACAGCGCCTCGCCGAGTCGATCGCGCGCGCTGGATGAAGGATTGGCGGCGAGCCATGTCTCGAGTCCGCGGCCTGGTCGCCAGCCGGTGGTGAGAACCCCCGGCCCGCACCAATCGCTCATCACGGGAGGCACCACGATGTCCGGATCACCCTCAAAGAGCCGCGCGAAGACCTTCTGGCGATTCGCCTCGAGGCCGTAGTCACACTCTTCGAGGAGCGCGGTGCGCGCTTCGTCGACGAAGGACTTCACTGCGCCGCCCGCCACTCCGAATGCGCTGGTGGCGAGCGAACTCCCCACGCTCGCGGCCTTCAGATCACTGGTGAGCGCGGCCTCGATGCCTGCGTGCCGCACCTTCACCGCGACCTCAGCGCTGTCGGGGAGGGTGGCCCGGTGAACTTGTCCGATGCTCGCTACTGCGATGGGCGCTCGCTCGAAGCGGGCCAGGAGCTCATCGGCGCGTTCCTTCAGCGCTTCGCGGATCGTCCGTTCGACGTCGCTCCACGGGCTGGCCGGCGCGGCCGTTTGCAGCACCGAGAGCAGTTCCCTGAGCTCAGGGGACAGCGAGGGATCGACGTAGCCCATGATCTGACCGGCCTTCATCGCCACGCCCCGGAGTTCGCCAAGCCGCTCGACGAGCTTCACCACCGAGGTGAGGTCGGCCTTCTCGTCACCTCGGAAACGGCCGCCAAGCATCGCGCCCGCCAGTCCCAGCGCGCTTCGGCCCGTCTTCCACAACCGCGAGACGCCGGAAGCGGTCTTGGTGCCCTCGCCGCCAAGCAAACGCTTCCGGAGCTCTGCCGCAAGGTCGTCCATGACCAGATTGATAGTAACTACCAGCTTGATAGTCACTATCACAGGGCGTACGGTGTCTTCGTGACCCTCCACGAACGGAAGCGCAACGACGCCAAGCGCGCGATCCAGGCGAAGGCGCTCGGTCTGTTCGAGGAGAACGGATTCCAATCAGTGACCATGGAGCAGGTCGCGGACGAGGCGCAGGTGGGTGTCGCCACGGTCTACCGGTACTTCGGCACCAAGGAGCAGCTGGTCCTCTGGGACGAGTACGATCCGCGGCGATCGATGCCTCGCGCGGGAAGACGCTCCTCGATTCGCTCTCGAAGGGACTCGTGGGAGCGGTCGAGTCCGTTTACGCGACTGATGCGAAGCGCATTCTGCGTCGCGCGCGGTTGATGAAAGCCGAGCCCATCCTCCGGCAAACGAACGCCGTCTCGCTCGCAGCGATGCGTGATGGCTTCGCTCACGCGCTGCTGAGTTCTCGCGCGTGCCGAAACGCCTTCGAAGCAGAGATCATCGCAGGCGCCGTCACTTCAGCGATGGAGACCGCGGTTCGGCACTGGGAAGAGTCCCGCGGAAAGAAGCCACTGGGCCCCATGATGCGTGACGCCTTCCGCCGCTTGGCTCGGCTGACGGCCGAAGACCCGCGGCTCAGTGGTGCAGCAGCTTCTTCAGCCACGCCTCGAACTCGGCGTTCGACGGCACGCGGGGCGGCCCCCGATCCTCGGGCGGACGCGCGACGTTGAGGGGCTGAGTCGGCTTGAGCGGGAAGTCGTCGTACGCGCCCGAGCCATCACCATCGACGAGGATCGCGTTGGTGATGCCCCAGCCGCGGCTGCCTGAAGCGGTGCAGATGCCGCCGCTGCAGCTCACGCCGTCCCAGGCCATCGGGACCAGGGTGCGACTCGCAGCAGAGGAACGCACCATCGCGACGAACCAGGTGTCGCTCGTGGGCGCCGTGATCCGGAACGTCTCGCGCACGTGCACGCGCCGCGCGTTGAAGCCGTTCAAGCCCGGCACCGCCTCGAGCGGCAACATCGTCGGGTCGTAGGTCTTCCTCAGCGCCGCGGGAACCGGAAGGAGCGTGTTGTTGGCCTCACCATTCAACGCACCGCGACCCGGAGCATGCGTGTGCACCTCGACCGAATCGAACTGCATCCACTCCGGCGCCTGCACGTCCACGGTGAGCTCGATGTCGCCCGTGCCGATCGCCGTATCGCCGACCTCGAACGTCGGACCCATCGGCTGTCCACCCGAGTCGAGACGACGCGCGGTCATGTTGATGAACGGCCCGCTCGAGAACGTCGCCGCGCGCTTCTTCATCGCATCGGTGAAGAGCGTGGGAGTGAACTGCGCCGGTTGATCGACGCCCATCCGAATCCACGTGCGGCCGTAACCACCGACCACGTTGTACGTGTAGTGCGAGTCAGAGACTCCGGTCGCGACCTTCAGCCATCCGCGCGACATGAAGGTCATCCAGTCGTTGATCACGCCGGTGTTCGGGCTCGTGCCATTCATCACCTCGAACGCGTCGTAATCGTTGCTGTACAGCTTGGTGTCCATCGCGGTCGCGTCGGGCGCGGGCTCCTGTCGGAAGTTCGCCGGATCCGCGTGCGTGGCCGCGGTCTCGGTATCGATCTTCATCATCGTGAGCGCGCCACCCGGCGATCCACGCGGGTGATTCATCTGAATCAGCGCCTGTGGATTCGCCGCGCGAATGCCCGCGTACATCTGAGCGAGGCGCAGGCTCGGTCCATCACCACCGGCCCAATCGAACGCGCCGCCGTTGAGCGTGTCCTGCCGCACGTTGGGGAAGGTGTTGTGGTGTCCGTAATCGAACGGAGTGACCTCGCACCCGATCATCGA
>CBIHPJ010000356.1:0-8967 GCA_966211295.1 uncultured Myxococcales bacterium
ACCTTCGCGCTCGGATCCTTCGCGACGATGTCTCGCAGCAAATCGCCAGTGCTGATGTGCGGCGCTCCAAGCCTCCGCGTGAGCGCAGCGCCGAGCGTACCCTTCCCCGATCCCGGAGGCCCCGCGAGGAAGATCTTCGGGGCGCGGAAGCGGACGCGGGTGAACTTTGCTTCGTTCGCAAGGAAGAACGCGCGCACCTGCGTGTCGAAGCTCGCCTCATCAGCGAAGAAGCGAGTCGCGATCTCCGGACAGCCGGTGATCATCGCCGACGCGCGCTGATCTTCGCGAAAGAGCGCGAGCACCGGCTTCTTCTGTTCCACCGCGCGCGCGACCATGAAGCCCGAGCCTGTGGAGGGCGCGGAGAAGTCACCGATGAACACGTCGGCCTGCGCGAGGAGCCGCTGATCCTCAGCGAAGATCTCCGAGTCCGAACGCGCGCCCATGTCTGCAGTGTGCGGCGAGGCCATGTGTCGCGTGAGCACGATGCCGAACGACTCGAGGAAGGTGATGCGGCGGCGCAGCAACTCGAAGTCAGCACCACCACGAAGCGACGCAGCGAAGTAGATGCGGAGCATTGGGCGACTCCTATCTACTCGCTCTCCCTGCGTGAGCGGGGAGAGGGTCGGGGTGAGGGGCGCAGGCACCCAGGTACGCCCCTCACCTGGCCTACGGCCCCCCGCTGTCACAGGGAGAGGTATTTCAGAACACTGACATAACGCTGTCAGTGGCCTCGGTTTTCATAGGACCATGACCATCCACTTCGAGCTCGAGGCGCCGTTCGGTTACTCCCTTTCAGCCGCCGCCGATTTCTATGCGGGGTTCACCCCGATGGGCGGCACCGCGCAGCGGCAGGAGCAGCAACTCCAGCTCGCGCATCGGCTCGATGAGACCTTCGAGGCGGTCTCACTGAAGATCACGCAGCGCGGATCGACGCTGAAGATCGAAGCGGAAGGCTCCACTGATCAAAGACGCATCACCACTCAGCTGACACGCATGCTCGGTCTCGACGTCGACGGCAAAGCGTGGGCACGAGTCGGCGAGATCGATCCCATTCTCGGATCGATCAAGAAGCACTACCCCGGCTTCTTCACCGCGGGCTTCCCCTCCCCTTACGAAGCAGGGGTGAGCGGAGTGCTCTCGCAGCGCAGCTCCATCAAGCAGGCCGCCGCGATCCGTCGGAAGTTGTCCGAGCAACACGGCACCAAGGTCGGTGGACTCTTCGTGATGCCCTCTCCACAACAACTGCTGAAGCTCAGGTCGTTCGCCGGAATCTCCGAGCGAAAGCTCGAGGTGATCCAGGGAATCGCGAAGGCGGCGCTCGACGGCGGCATCGACGCGACGAGACTGAGAGCTCTGCCGACGGAGTTCGCGCTCGAACAACTCCAGCAACTCGACGGAGTCGGCCCATGGACCGCCGCTCACATGTTGATGCGCGGTGCCTCGGCGCAAGACGCGTTGCCGACCACCGAGCCGCGAGTCGCGAGAGCCTTCACCCTCGCCTACGACCGACCCGAATCAGACTTCGCGAAGTGCGCCGAAGCGTGGCGGCCGTTCCGCATGTGGGCCTCCATCGCGCTGGTGCGCAACCTGGCCCGCGTAGGTGAATGGAGCTCTCGGCGGGACTCGAACCCGCACCGCGCGACGCAAAGAAGGCCTTTCGGAAACGCGCTTCCCCAGCCGAACCATCACTGACCCGGCCAGGTGCATCCGCAACCATTTGCCTTCAAGGCCTCACCCGGTCGTGCTGACCCGGTAGCCGCCCGTCACGCGCCCTGCTCGGGGCCGTTTGTACCGTCTTGCCTGGCGGACGCTGCGCCTCGGCACCGCTTCGCGGCACCGCCAGACGGCTCGCGTTTCCGATGCGCTGCCGATCTGCGCCACGAGAGCAGAGAGCCGGACGCACATGCAGTGCCGCGCTGACTTCAGTGGCGAACCACGAAGTAGAGGATCGCGCCGACCCACGTGAAGATCGCGAGCCCAGTGAGACCGAGGCCGACCGCGTTCATCCAGCGCGCGTCGCCGCCTTTGCCCTTCACCAGCTCGCGAATGTTCAAAATGAGACTGCCCACCATGAGGAACGGATGCAGGAACGAGAGGACGCCGATCACCAGTCCGCCGATCTGCAAGCGCTTCGACTCGGTGACCTCCTGGTTCTGCACGGTCGCTTCGCGCAAGCCCCAACACTTCGGGCACAGCGGAGGCGCCTCGGGCCGCGTGCGTCGCTCGCAGCTGCTGCACACAAAGCTCCCGCAGCGTTGACAGGCCCAGTCAGCCTTGAACCCCGGGTGCGATGCGCACTCGCCTGCGACTGGAGCAGCGATGGTCATGCTGCGCGCGAACGCGAACCGGCGTTGAGGTGCTGCTCGAAGAGCCTCTCCGCCTCGGGCGAGGGGAACGTGAGCGTCACCGCGCGATCATCGATGAACGTGGCGAACGGGAAGACCTTCCGAATCTGCAGCGAGGTCACCACGATCGCGACGACGCCTACGATGATCAAGCCGAGCAGGAGCAAGCCGCCGGTGTCGCCGCGCGTGTTGGCGGCGAGGAAGCCGCCCAGGAAGCACGCGCCGATGAGACCGAGCACCGCGAAGGCCACATTGCGACGCGCGGCCTTCACGTCGTTCCAGCCCTGCTCGCTGAAGGGCAACGTTCCGTTCGCGGTCTTGCGCAGCAACATGAAGCAGATCAGGTACAGCAACGGGAACAGCGCGAGCGCGGCGATCCACTTGGGAATGAACTGGAACTGCACTTTCTGAAACGTCACCGGGCCAGGCTGGCCAGTGGCGACGCAAACGCGCGGCAGCGAGAACTCGTTCAGTTCGTTCTTCGGAATGATCAAGGACATGGACGCGGGACCCTATCAGGAGCGGCCCTTCTTCTTCTTCTTCGAGGGCAGCGTCTCGACGTAGTCCGTCCCTCGCTTCACCCAATTGGCCAACGCGGCGCGGGTCTTCAGCCCCGGGGCGCTCACGTAGATCATCTGCGTGCTCGGCCTGCTGGTGAAGTCCATCGGGCGCGCGTGCGGCAGTGACGCAGCCTCGGAGAACTTCTCCTTCCCCACGCGCACCATGAAGTCCGTGCTCGTCAGTCCGCAGCACATGTGGCCGCTCACCATGAAGACGAGCCCACCGAACATGCGCTTCTCTTCCACGTCTTTGCGGCTCGAGAGCACTTCACGGATCCGCGCTGCCAACTTTTCGTCGAACGCCATTCAAACAAAGAGGGCCGCGGCATGAAGCCACGGCCCTCCGAAAACTGATCGCGAAGCATCCCCTTAAGGGATCAGCTCAACCGACGCTTACTTGCCCGCGCGGTAGGTGGTGAACATCGAGTCCATGCGCGCATCCTGGCCGGCCGAGAAGCGGTCCATGCAGGAGTCGTCGGTGTAATCCATGAAGTTCGTGATGGGGTCGACGCCGGGGAACTTGGTGCCCGTGCACGTGTCGCGGTTGACCGGGCAGCCGTACGCAGCCGACTTCTCCGCGGCGGTATCAGACACGCCGTCGCCACCCGTGGCCTGGCGCGCGCAGCCGCCCTGGAACGTGTGGTACAGGCCCATCCAGTGGCCGATCTCGTGCGTGGCCGTGTCGCCGAGGTTGTACGGCGCCGCGCTGCCGCCGGGGATCGACGAGAAGAGGATCACGACGCCGTCCATCTTGGGGGAGCGCGTGTAGTCCGAGGGGAAGGTCGCCCAGCCGAGCAGGCCCTGGCCCATGTTGTTCGAGTAGACGTTGAGGTCGTCCGCGGTGCCGAGGCGGAGCGCGTTCTTCATCTGCGACTCGCAGGTCGCGCCCGGCGTACAGGTGTACCAGCTCGCGTTGGTGGTGCGGTCGGTGCCGACGAGCTGGAACTGCCAGCCGGTCGAGGCATACGCCGCGTTCAGCACGTTGATCTGGCCGGCGATGGAAGAGTCGCTGATGTTGCCCGCGGACACCGAGGTGCCGTTGTTGATCACGTGCCAGTACACGTTGATCGTGCCGCCGGTGAGCGCCGAGCGCGAAACACCGAGCACCGGATCACGGAGGTACTGACCGATCTCAGTCTCGATCTGCGCCTTCTGCACATCGTCGGGCTCGACGGTGGAGCAGCGCTGGAAGTTCGGCTGCATCTGGATCGGCGAGAGCTCGTAACCGGGCTGCTCGATCTCGACGGGGTTGACCATCGAGGAACAGGCGGCGGTCGTCACGGCGAGGGCTGCGATGAGGATCTTCTTCATGTTGGTGGACTCCCTCCCAGGAGTGCTTGGCGCATGGTGTGCGGAAAGCGCGCGAACCATAATGGAGACACCCACGCTGGCGTCGAGTGCACACCTTTCTTTTTCTGAAAATGAGTGGTTCCCGCGCGCACTGACGCGCACTCAGTCGCACAATGTAGGTGCGAGGTGATTCGCCACTCTCGCTCGGAGAATTACGCGGCGCTGATCAGCTGAGCGACCGCGGAGTCGACGTCGACGATCGTGGTGTGGCGACCGAGGCTCAAGCGCACTGCGCCGAGCGCGAGCGACGGAGCGACCTTCATCTCGAGCAACACCTGCGGCGGCGTCTCGTGTCCGTCGTGACAAGCGGAGCCAGTGGAAGCAGCGAGTCCCGGAATCTTCGCGAGCAGCTGCGTCCCGCTCACGTTGGGGAACAGCGCGTAGATGGTGTTCGGCAAGCGCGCGCTCTTCTCTCCTGCGATCACCAGTCCAGGCACGCCGGCGCGCAGCGCGCTGATCATTCGATCTCGCAGCGAGATCATCCGCGCGCTGGTCTCGAAGAGATCACGCTTCGCCGCCACGCACGCCGCGCCAAAGCCGACGATGGAGGCCACGTTCTCCGTGCCCGCGCGCAGTCCGCGTTCCTGGCCGGCGCCGAGCTGCACTGATTTCAGCGTCACGCCCTTCCGCACCACGAGCGCGCCGACGCCCTTGGGTCCGTAGAGCTTGTGCGCGACGAGCGTGAGGAGATCGAAGCCGTCCTCCCTCATCGAGAGCGGCACTTTGCCCGCGGACTGCGCGGCGTCGGCGTGGAGAAGAACTCCGTGCTTCGAGGTGATCTTCGAGAAGGAGCTCAGCGGCTGCAGCACGCCCGTCTCGTTGTGCGCGTGGATGACGGAGAACCAGCGCGTGCTCGGCGTGAGCGCGGCGGTCAACGTGTCTGCGCTGATCAGTCCGTCTTCATCCACTCCGAGGCGCGTGACCTTCACGCCGTCTGCTTGCAATGCGTCCACCGTACGCGCGGTCGCAGGATGCTCGACCGTGGTGGTGATCACATGCGCGTCGCTCAAAGGTGGAGCGAGCGTTCCTCTCAACGCGAGCGCGCTCGCCTCCGTGCCCGAGGAGGTGAAGATCACTTCGTCAGCAGTCGCTCCCACCAGGTCGGCGACCGAGGCGCGCGCCTGATCAATGGCGCTCTTCGCTTCGCGTCCGTAAGCGTGACCAGAAGAAGGATTTCCGAAGTGCGTGGTCAGGTACGGCAACATCGCGTCCACCACCTCGGGGAGCAGCGGCGTCGTCGCGTTGTGATCGAAATAGAGGGGACCGGGCATCGCGCGCGGAAGTTACCCCGCGAGGCGACGCACCGCGCGACGGAGCGGATGCCAGAGCACCGAACGGACAGTAGCCGCGTGGTTCTGCTGCTCGGCCGGCAGACCGAACACGCGAACTCGTTGTCGGCCTGAGAAACGAAGCGTGCCCCCGAGCCAATCCCAGATCGCGAGCGCCGAGCCGTAGTTGCTGTGATGCAGCCGAGGATCGACCGCGTGGTGGATCTGATGTTGCGCGGGGCTGATCACGATGCGCTCGAGCCACGCGGGATACGGGAGCCACACGTGGCTGTGGCGCAGGTTCGCTCCGAGCGCGGTCCACCAGAAGGACAGTGCGTAGACGCCGCCGATCTCCCACGCAGCGACTCGGCCGGGGAAGAGCCAGATGAAGATCGCCGCGACGAGAGTGAGTGAGCCGGCTGCGCCCGCGCGCATCAGCACGCTCTCGAGTGGATGCGTTCGGTAGACGGTGAGCGGCGTCATCACCTCGGCGGAGTGATGCACCTTGTGCAATTCCCACAGCGGACCGATCTCGTGCGCGAGGCGATGCACCACGTAGCGGCCGAAGTCTTCGGCGCAGAACGCGGCGAGGCTGAAGAGTACGGTGACGGTGGCGCGGCTCGCGTCGAGCTCAGGCGCGAGGCCGAGGTGGCTCCACAGCACGCGCGCGAGGCTGACTGCTGCGGCGCTCACGGGGATCGCGAAGGGTACGATCAGAACTCCTTCGAGCAACGTGCGGAAGATCGCGATGCGCAGATCGAGCAAGGTGGATGGGTGCAGCCAGATGCGCTTCGGGAAGAGCCACTTCGTGAGCGGGACGTGGCGCCAGCGCACGCACCACACCATCGTCGCGAGCAGCAACGCGCCTCCGATGAACGGGGGGTAGAGCCGCTTGTTCGGCGTGAGGAAGGCGTCCAGCACGCGATCGCGCTAGCGCGCGCGCGTGGAGCGAAGACTTGATCGTGATCAGTTACGAAGTACGCCCCTCTCCCCTGCGCCTCTCCCCGCTTCGCAGGGCGAGGGAGGTGTTAGCGAGGCTCGCCGAACTTGTTCGCGATCAGCGCGCCGATCTCATCGAGACACGTCTTCGCGTTCTC
This sequence comes from uncultured Myxococcales bacterium, assembly GCA_966211295.1. GTDB lineage: Bacteria > Myxococcota > Myxococcia > Myxococcales > Myxococcaceae > Archangium_A. Next base: position 6,621 of record CBIHPJ010000356.1, read on the forward strand.
CCCGTTGCACCGCACCTTCACCACCATCCCCTGCGCCGCCGCGAGCATCAGCACGCCCATGATCGACTTGCCGTTGACCGGCTGCCCCTCGCACTCGAGCTCCACATCGCACGCGTACCTGTTCGCCGCCTTCACGAGCTGCGCCGCCGCGCGGGCGTGCAAGCCCAGCGCGTTGATGATGGTGAACTCCGCCTCGACCGTCTCCACTTGATTGATCCCCTCTTGAGGTGCGCGACCCTACCAGAGCGCTCCAGCGATCGTGGCCAACACAGCCGCTCCGTATAACAACGCCAACGGTGGCAGCTTGCGCTCCACCAACAACACCGCTCCCGCTCCGAGCGCGAGGCAGGCCGCCCCCAACCACGGAGTCGCCGCGCGCGTGCCGAAGCCCAGCGCGAGCCAGGCGCCCATTCCACCGGCCGCGGCCGCCGCCAGTCCCCGCAGCCGGTTGCTCCACATCGGAACCTTCAGCTCCGCCAGCCGCGCCACCACCGCGCTCCCGTGGCGATAGCCCGCCACGAAGAGCCAGCCGCGCGTGACGAAGTGCACGAAGTTGTACGTGAAGAGGAACACCAGCGGCGCCCACACTCCGAGGAGCGGCACCAGCGCCACGCCCGCCGCGCCCGTCGCGGGACGCAAACTGAGCCAGAAGAATCCGTCACCGAGCGCCGCGAGCGGACCCATCAGCGTTTGCTTGAAGTGCGCCACGTCCTCCGCGCTGCCTTCACCATTCGCGAGGCGCACCTCGTGAAAGAGGATCCCTCCGACGATCGCCGCGGCCGCGTACGGATGCGTGTTGAACGGAGTGAGGTGCCGGCGCAGCGCCTCGTTGCGCTGCTCCGGAGCGGGATAGAGGTGTGGCCACGCCGGCTCGAGCGCGTAGAGCAAGCCGAGCGTCTGCAGCGCCTCGGGAGAGAAGCCCGCCTGGATGAAGAGCGTGCGCAACGCCACGCGCAGCAACGTGGAGAACGGGAGCGTGATCCGCGCCGCCAGGGTGGCCCTGCTGATGGGCTCGCTCAAGCCCCCCTCCGCCTTCGCCGTCGGTGGTCGCTCGCCGACTGTCATCCCAACACCTGCACGCCGTACATCGCCCCCGCGGTGCAGCCCGCCGCCACCAGCGCGATGCGCAGGCGTTTGGGCGCGTGGCTCCCGTGCACCGCGATCGCCGCGGCGGCCACGCCCATCGCGGAGTACGCCCACGCGAGCCCGCGCAACACGGGGAGCGGCAACAGTCCCTCCAGCACCGCCACCTGCGGGCCTGCCGCGGCCGCCGCTCCGCAGATGAGCCCATAGAAGACGAACTGGGGCCACATCGCGCGCAGGTTCTGGTTCGACACCTTCCTCATGTTCCCCGCGCCCGCCGCGGTGAGCGCGCGTCCGAAGTACTTCCGCGCGCGCGCATCGAGGCGGTTCTCGAGGATGCGTCCCGCGCGTCCGAACGGGGCGCAGATCAGAATGGCGATGGCCCAGATGGCCGGAGTGGCGTCGCTCCCGGTGGCGTGGCCCACGCTCGCTGCGAGTCCTGCCGCGGCGACCGCGGGCAACGTGTCGTGGTCAGCGTGCGCTCCCCCGAGGGAAGCACCGCCCAGGTGCAGCAGCTCGAACACCAAACCGATGAAGAGCCCCGAGAGCACATCGTCCGCCAGCAGCCCCGTGACCGTGGCGGCCACCAGCGGGCGCGACACCATCGCCTGCAGGAAGGCGCGGCGCTCGAGCGCCATCAACCCGCCCCACACGCTGGTGAGCAGCAGCTGTGTCCACGTCACGAGAAGCTGATTGTTGCTGAGCCGAGGCAGGTGATCGCAGAAATCGGCTGTGCTGGTGGGTCGCTGCGCTCCATGGTCCAGCTACTCTCTGGACCCTGCTCCGCTTCCGAGAGAGGCAAAGAGCCACGTGCGTGTCCGGCGCACCTCAGGCTCCCGGGTATTCCCACCCCCTACCTCTGGTGCTACACGCCCCCCCAACAACCCGTGGAGAGCAGGGGAGTTCTCCACATCAGCCCGGTACAGAAATGACCAACAACGTGACTAGCTCAGTGATGAGCCGAGGGATCTTCCTCGTGGCGGCGCTCGCTTTGACGGCGTGCCCCTCGGGGAACAAGTGCGTAACCAACGCTGACTGCAAAGGCGGCGAAGTCTGCAGCGTGATGTCTGGAACCTGCGTGACGGGTACCGGCATGGGCGGCGGCATCGGCGGCGGAGGCATCGGCGGCGGCGTCGGCGCGGGCGGCGGTAGCGGCGGCGGTGGAGGCACCGGCGGCAGCGGCGGCGGCACCACGGGCGGTGGCGGCGGCGGCGACGGCGGCACCCAGATGAACAACGGCGGCGACACCTGCGAGATGGCGACC
>CBIHPJ010000357.1:0-8965 GCA_966211295.1 uncultured Myxococcales bacterium
ACGTGCTGCTCGCGGAAGCGAACATCGCCTACGAGAAGATGGTCGAGCTCGAGGAGATCAACGAGCGCTTCCCCGAGGTGGACGTCGCGGTGGTGATCGGCGCGAACGACGTGGTGAACCCCGCGGCCAAGCGAGATCCCTCCAGCCCCATCTACGGCATGCCCGTGCTCAACGTGGATCAGGCTCGCCGGGTGATCGTGCTGAAGCGCGGCAAGGGCACCGGCTTCGCGGGCATCGAGAACGATCTCTTCGTCGAGGAGAAGACTTCGCTCCTCTTCGGCGATGCGAAGGCCACGCTCCAGAAGCTCTTGATCGAGATCAAGGCGCTCTGATTTCAGCGGCTTTGTAGTCAGCCACGTCCCAGGAAATTCCTGTGGCCGTTGCGCGATTCGAGGGGTCCGCGCGGGGAAGCCCGTCTGTCCCTCGAAGCTGCAATGAGTCTCGATCTCCTCCTGCTGGGTGTGTTGACCGCCATCGGTGCGGGCCTGGCGTGGTTCATGACCCGCCGCCGCGCGCGGAGGGAATCGGCTGACTCCGAGCAGTTGGCGCAGGTCCATCGTGAGGGGCGTGGCGAGGCGATGACGCTCCACCCCGTGGTGGATCTGGATCGCTGCATCGGCAGCCTCTCGTGCACCCAGGTCTGCCCAGAAGGCGACATCCTCGGGGTGGTCGACGGCAAGGCCGCGCTGATCAATCCGGCCGCGTGCATCGGCCACGGCAAGTGCTCGGTGGAGTGTCCCGTCGACGCGATTCAGCTCGTCTTCGGCTCGGCGAAGCGCGGCGTGGAATTGCCCGAGGTCGACGAGTTCTTCGAGAGCAGCCGTAAAGGCGTGCACATCGTCGGCGAGCTCGGGGGCATGGGCCTCATCAAGAACGCGATCACCCAGGGCCTGCAGGTGGCGCGGCACCTGGGGCCGATGCTGCTCCCTACGCAGCAGCCCGATCTCGATGACGTGGTGGTGGTGGGCGCAGGTCCCTCGGGGCTCGCCACCGCGCTCGGCCTCGCGGAACAGAAGCTCAACTTCGCGGTGATCGAGCAGGAATCACTCGGCGGCACCATCGCGCACTACCCGCGGCAGAAGGTGGTGATGAGCGAGCGCGTGGAGCTGCCCTTCTACGGCCGCTTCGGCGCTTCACTCATCTCGAAGGAGCAGCTGCTCGAGAGCTGGGAACGCGCGATCGAGAAGGCGCAGCTTCAGATCAACACCGGCACCAAGGTCGAGAGGATCGAAGGCGAAGACGGCAACTTTACGGTGCACACCACGCGCGGTCCGGTGCGCGCGCGCAAGGTGGTGCTGGCGATCGGTCGCCGCGGCAGCCCGCGCAAGATTGGCGTGCCCGGAGAAGATCTGCCGAAGGTCTCCTATCGCCTCATCGACGCGCAGCAGTACGACGGCGCGCGCGTGCTGGTGGTGGGTGGCGGTGACGCCGCGCTCGAGGCCGCGATTCAGATCGCTGACGAGACCGACGCCGAGGTCGCCCTCAGCTATCGCCAGCCCGAGTTCGGCAAGGCGCGCGAGGCGAACAAGCGCCGCTTCAAGCAGTTGGTGGAGCAGGGCCGGGTGTTCGCGTTCATGTCTTCGAACGTGAAGGAGGTCACCGAGAAGTCGGTGGTGCTCGACAATCGCGGCCAGCGCCTCGAGCTCCCCAACGACTTCGTGATCGCCTGCCTCGGCGGAGAAGTGCCCACCGAGTTCCTCACCAAGCAGGGCGTGAGCATGACCACGCTCAAGGGCGAGTCGCTGGGCGCGAAGGCGAAGCGGGGCGGCGCGAAGAAGCTCGAGCAGGAGAAGAAGGAGCGGCGCCTGGCCTTCGGCCTCTTCGTGCTCGGCGCGCTGATCGTCGCCACGCTCTTCGTGGTGGGCGCTGATTACTACCGCCTCTCCGCCACCGAGCGGCTCACCCACGTCGCGCATCGCTTCTTGAAGCCAGCGGGACCGTGGGGCCACGGCGTGGGCATCGTCGCCACTGCGGTGATGATGGGGAACTTCCTCTACGCCGTGCGCAAGCGGTGGAGCCGCCTCAAGGGCTTCAGCACCATTCGCACCTGGCTCACCTTTCACCAGTTCGTCGGCTTCTTGAGCCCGCTGGTGATCGCTTTCCACGCGGCGTTCCAGTCGAAGAATCACCTCGCTTCGCTCACCGCCGGGGCGCTCACCATCGTGGTGCTCACGGGCGTGGTGGGGCGCTTCATCTACGGACTGGTGCCCAGTGGGGAAGGCGGAGGCGGAGAGCAGCACGAGCTCGCCAAACGTTGGCAGCGTCTGTCTGAACGCCTCGGTCAAGCGGCTGCGAGTCTCACGTCGCCGGGCGAACTCGAGGGACTCGTCGCCTCTGCGGTGTCACCGGTAGAACAGGCCTCGCTCGGGTCGTACCTGTTGCAGCTGCCGCGTCAGCGCTTCAGTGACGCGCGCGAGCTCTCTCACGCCAGGAGGCTCTTTCCCTCTCCCGCCGAGGCTCGCGAGTTCAACGATTCTTTCAAGCGACTGCGCACGCTGCAGGCGCAGGTCTCGTTCTTCCGATCACTCAAGCGTCTGCTCGCCGCGTGGCGCGTGTTTCACGTGGTGCTGGCGATCCTCCTGGTGATCCTGATCGCCGCGCACATCGGCGTGTCGCTGTTCCTCGGCTACCGGTGGATCTTCACGTGAAGCGTTGGCTCGTGTTGCTCACGCTCGCGATGCCGCTCGTCGCGCATGCCGATCTCTTTTCTCCCGGTGACCTGAGCAAGCCGCACGCGACCCTCTCGGGACTTTCACAATGCACGCAGTGTCACCCCGCGGGCGGACAGCTCAGCCAGGCCACCTGTCTCACCTGCCACCAGGAGCTGCAGCCGCGACTCGGCAAGGGCCTCGGACTGCACGGCCGCATCACGGTGGAGAAGCGCAACTGCGAGCAGTGCCACCATGAGCACCAGGGCGAGAACGCGTCGATCATCGAGTGGGGTGCGGGCGGTGAGAAGGGCTTCAATCACCTGCGCACGGGCTGGGGACTCAAGGGCGCGCACGCGGTGACGAAGGGCGCTTCCTGCCTTGAGAAGCGGCGCATCGCCGGGCCCACCGCGCTCGCGCTTATGAAGACGCGGCCCGAGACGCGACTCGGGCTGCCGCAGAATTGTCCCAGCTGTCACTTCGACGAACACCGCGGTCAGCAGCAAGAAGACTGCGAGTACTGCCACAACGAGAAGGCGTGGAAGCCGCAGCCTGGCTTCAATCACGCCGAGACCGAGTACCCACTCAAAGGCAAACACCTCAAGGTGAAGTGCAGCGCCTGTCATCCTTCCGAGAAGGATGCGGAGCCTCACGGCTTCCCCGCGCCGAAGTCAGAGACGTTCATGCGCTTTGCGCCGCTCGAGCACCGCACCTGCCTCGATTGTCACAAGGATCCGCACGAGGGCCGCTTCGGGCTCCGCTGTCAGAGCTGCCACACGGTCGATGGCTGGAACGTGCTGCGCAACGCGGGGGGCGAGCGGCAATTTCACGAGAAGACGAAGTTCCCGCTCGAGGGCGCACACCTCGACGTGGAGTGCAACGCGTGTCACGGCCCGTTCCCCGGGCAGCGCGCCAAGTTCAAGGGACTCGCCTTCGAGCATTGCGCCGATTGCCACGCTGACGCGCACGAGGGACAGCTCGGGAAGTCTCCGGACTGCGCGAGCTGTCACACCGAGCAGGGTTTCTTCCCTCCGAAGTTTGGACTGCTCGAGCATCAAAAGACCCGCTACCCACTCGAGGGCGCGCACCAGGTGGTGCCCTGCGCGCAGTGCCACGAGGCCACGCCTTCGCTGCGCGCGAAGATTCCAAAGGCGCTCCTCGTCTCGCTCAAGAAGAAGAAGCACCAGGAGTTGTTCAGCAGCGCGCTCTTCGATTTCTCGAGACCGCTCGATCGCTGCGACAGCTGCCACACCGACGTGCACGGCGCGCAGTTCAAGGGCCTCGCGTGCGACAGCTGCCATCAGCTCGCCTCGTTCGCGCAGGTCCGCTTCGATCACGCGAAGGACTCGCGCTTTCCCCTCGAGGGCGCGCACCAGGAGGTGAAGTGTCAGCAGTGCCACTTCCCGCCCACGCCGAACGATCCCGTTCGCTACAAGCCCCTCGACCTCACCTGCCGCGGCTGTCACCTCGACGTGCACGCCGGCCAGTTCTCCTCGCCCGGCGCGCCCGCGAAGTGCGAGCAGTGTCACGGCGTCGAGAGCTGGAAGGAGAAGCTGCGCTTCGTGCACGGTCCGCCGTTCACCTCCTTCGTGCTCGACGGGAAGCACGGACAGGCGAAGTGCGAGGCGTGCCACAAGAAGGTTGCCGTCGCGCGGTCGCGCGACAACGCGGTGACCGCGGTTCAGTACCAGGGTCTGCCCCTCACCTGTGAAGGTTGCCACGCCGACTTCCACCAGGGCGCGTTCAAGGGGTTCGAGCCGTGAGCGCGCTCCTCTTCGTCACGTTGATCCTCGTGCAGGTTCCTGACGGCGGCTTCGTATCGAAGGTGCCCGACGTGCTCGGTGCGATGAAGGCATTCACGCACGCGTCGACCGCTTGCGCCTCGTGTCACGCCACCTCGTCGTGGACCGACGTGCGCTTCAATCACGAGCGCACTGGCTTTCCCCTCACCGGCAAGCACGCACGCGCCTCGTGCAAGTCGTGCCACGTGGTGGACTTCACCACGCCGATTCCCCGCGGCTGCGCGAGCTGTCACCGCGACGTGCACGCAGGCGAACTGGGCGCGCGCTGCGACACCTGCCACGACACCGCGGACTGGCGCTCACGCTTCGACGCCGACGCGCACCGCCGCACCAACTTCCCGCTCATCGGTGCACACGCCGCGTTGCCCTGCACCGAGTGTCACGCGGAGGCCAGAGAGCGGCGCTTCTCCCGCGCGGCCGTGGATTGTCAGAGCTGTCACGTGGGCGACGCGATGCGGGTGCTGCAGCCGGTGAATCACGTCGCGCTCGGCCTCACAGAGCGGAGCTGCCGCGAGTGCCACAATCCGCTGCGCTTCACGCCCGCAGTGTTTCCTTCGCACGACGTCTGCTTCCCCATCTCGGGCGGTGTGCACGCAGGCGTGCCTTGCCTCGGTTGTCACACCAGCTTGATGGGCGGGAGCACCGCGCGTTGCTCCACTGGCACCGCGAACTGCATCGGCTGTCATCACGAAGCAGAGACCGGGGTGCAGCACCCCGCAGAGCGCGCGCCGGGCTACCTGTTCAGCAACCAGCGCTGTCTCGACTGTCATTTCCCGAGAGGGGCGCGGCTACCATGAGCGCGTCCATGACGTTGGCGTTGATGTTGGCGCTCGCCGCGAAGCCGAAACCGCCGCCCGTTGCTCCTCGGAAGATCCGAGCGAGCAAGAAGCGCATCGCGCCCGCCGCGCAGGGGCAGGTGAGCTCCGTCACCTCGGAGGCGGCGTTCCTCGATCGCGGACGCGCGGACGGACTCTCTCCGGGACAGAACCTCAACTTCACGCGCGGCGGGAAGGTCGGCGGAAAGTGCATCGTCGACGCGGTGTCCGAGCACTTCGCGCGGTGCGCAGGTTCAGGGCTCAAGCCAGGAGATCGCTTCGCCGTCGCGCGAGCAGTCACGGCTCCGATCGTGGCGCCCGTTCCGCTTCCCACCGAGAGTGAGCTGCAGCGCCGCGCCGCCACGCTGGAGAACACCGAGTGGCAGTTGCGCACGTTCGAGACCGCCACCTCGCTCGGTGCGGGGCAGGGCACCCGTGCAGAAGCGCTCTTCTCTCACACCACCTTCAGCAACCCGAACCGCCCGCAGGGCCTCTACGGAGTGCAGCGCTTCGACGCGGCGATCTACGACTTCGAGATCTGGCGAGGGATTCGCGTCTCCGCCGACGTGACGGTGCTCAACTACGGTGCGCGTCCTGAGGTGATCCGCAGTCCGTATCAGCAGACGCCGGTCGTGTTGGTGCGTCAGCTCGAGCTCGGCTTCCGCCGCGCTGACGTCGCGCTCTCGGGTTCACTCGGGCGCATCTGGCTGCGCGCCGCGCCGGGGCTGATGGTGATCGACGGCGCGCAGGGCGCGTGGCGATTTGGAGAAGGCCTCGAGCTCGGCGCTTACGGTGGGCTGCTCCCCAACGCGGCCTATCTCTCGCTCGACACGTCGCAGTGGGCGACGGGTGCGTTCGGCCGCGCGCGCTTCTCCCTCGGCAGCGGTGCCAACGCCACCGTCGCGCAGTTCGGCTTCAGGGCGGGTTGGTCACAGCGCGACGTGCTCGGTGCTCGCGCGGAGATTGGCCTGGGCGCGGATCTCTGGAAGGGCGCCGACTTCGAAGGTCACCTCGCGCTCGAGCTGGGCTTCGGTCAGAGCCAGGCACCCGCAGGTTTCGATGCGGCCCGCTTCGATCTCGCGTGGAGACCTTCGGAGCGAGTGCGCCTCAATGGCGGCGTGCGCTACCGCGGACAACCGCTCAGCGGCCTCGTCGAAGTGGGCACCGTGTCTCCGGGGCAGCGCGCGCTGCACGCGGATCTCTCGAGCTCCTTCGAGCTGCAGCGCGGCGTGTTGCTTGGAATCAGCGGAGGACTCGCGAGCGATTTCCTCTCGGGGCTCTTCCAGGCGCGCGTCGGTCCAGAGCTGGTGCTCCCGCATCTCTTCGGCCTGCCGCTGGGCGCGAGCGCGGGCTACTTCGAAGAGCTCGGTTGGCTGCGCGGACGTCACGCCTATCTCCAACTCAACGTCGCCCCGCTCGGGCTCTTCCGCGTGCTGAGCCGCATGAGCTGGTTCCATCAGCAAGGCGACGGCCTCGAGAGCCAGGAGCTCGGTGGCTCGTTCGCGCTCGAGGTCACTCCGTGGCGCTTCGTGAACGCCCGGGTTCTGGTGATGGGCCGCGTGCCCCTCCAGGCCGAACGCGTGCCGCTCGGGAGCATCGGCTTCCAGGTGGGAGGCGCGTTTTGAGCACCTCGTGGCCGGTTCGCCTTTCCCGGAGTCCTTCCTCATGACGAGCCCAGCCGCGCTCGCTCGTCTGCTGGACGGCGTGAAGAGAGGCGAAGAGCAGGCCTGCCGTGAGGTGTACCTGACATGGCGCCCGGGCGTGCTCCGGCTCCTCGAGGGGTTCGCGCAGCTCGATTCGGATGAACGGGAGGACCTCGTGCAGGAAATCTTCACGCGGGCCTTCCGAGCCATCGGAAACCTGAAGTCGCCCGAGACCTTCGAAGGCTGGCTCTATTCCATCGCGCGCAACCGCGGCGTCTCGGCGCTCGCGCGGAAGAGCACGCGCCGTGAGATGGGTGAGCGCTACCTGCAGCTGCAAGAAGACTCGTCTGCCTTGATCCCCGACTCCCTTCGCACCGAGCTCGACATCACCGTGGTGCGCAAGGCGATCGAGGCGCTCCCCGACGGGCCCGAGAAGGAGACCGTGAGGTTGTTCTACGTCGAGGGTGAGCTCACCGCGCGTGAGATCGCCGAGAAGATGGGCGTGGGGAAGAGCGCGGTGACGATGCGGCTCGAGCGCTTCCGCGCGCGCGTGAAGCGGCAGCTGATGCTCGAGGTGCTGAAGCGGAGGTGGGAGCCATGACCATCCACCTCGACGCCGCTCGCTGGGAGGCGCTGCAGAAGACTCCGGATCCCGCGCTGCTCGCGCACGTGGAAGCGGGCTGCGATGTCTGTGATGAGTTCTTGAGCGGCTTGCCGGGTCACGAGGGAGAGGTCGATCGCGCGCTGCTGGCCCTCGTGCCGCGAGCACCTTCGAAGGACGAGCTCGCGTGGGCGCGCTGGAGAAGGAGGCAACGTGCTCCGAAGAGAGCGGCCGCTGCCGCCGCGGCGCTGATGGTGCTGAGTGCCGCCGCGTGGGCGTTGTGGGCGGAGCCGCCGCCGATCTTCACGGGCATCAAGGGGAGTGGTCGCGCGCAGCTCGAGCTCAGAGCAGCGGTGAAGTCTTCAGATGGCGCGCTCTCGCTGGTGGAGGAAGGCGCGAAGGTTCCCGCGAGCGCGGCGCTGGTGTTCCAGGTCCGTTCGGGTCTCGCGGGTCCGGCGCGGCTCTTCGTGCAGCGCGCAGAGGGGGCGCCGGTCGAGCTCACGCAGCTCGAGGTCGTCGAAGGGAATCAGGAGTTGGAGGCTGAGCGCGGGTTGCTTGGTTTCTCGTTGAGTGGAGAGAGAGGGCCGGTTCAGCTCTGGCTCGTGGCTTCGGAACGGCCGCTCTCGAGCGAAGCAGCGTTCAGCGCGATCTCCTCAGGTGCGAGTGAGGGCGTCTCGGTCGCTCACGTGCGCGTCGAGGTCGTGGAATGAGCGGTTCGCGAAGTGCGCCCCTCTCCCCTGCCCCTCTCCCCGCTCACGCAGGGAGAGGGAGGTACTTGTTGCTCCTGCTTGCTCTGTTGAGCTGCGCGCACTCCACGGGCGAGAAGGGCGGCCTCGTCACGGTGCGCGCGTCGCCCGAGGAAGTGCAGAAGGCTTTCTCGGGTCGCCGCTTCGCGCTCCTCATCGGAATCCCCACGGGCAAGGACGAGCACTGGCAGCCTCTGCGTTTCGCCACCAAGGACGTGGAGGATCTCGGCGCCGTACTGCAAGACCCGCTGCGCGGCCGCTTCTCGAAGGTGGACCAGCTCGTCACGCCCGAGCAGACCACGCGCGCGTCCATCGAAGCGGCCGTCGCCCGACTCGCCGCGCTCGCGACGCAGCCCGACGACGTGCTGGTGCTCTACGTCTCCGCGCACGGCACGCTCACGCTCGACGGACGCGGCGAGCTCGAGCGCTACCTCGTCACCAGTGACTCCGAGTTTCATCACGTCGCCGAGACCGCGCTGCGCGTCGATCGGCTCGCGAGGGCGCTCGAGGCTTCTCGCTCGCGCAGGCGGGTGGTGGTGCTCGCCACCTGTCACTCCGGGAGCGGCAAGTCGCTGCTCCCCGAGGAGGTGATGGCCGAGCTCGCTTCGCGAAAGGGCGGAGGGCTGAGACCGCTGGAAGAAGTGTCGCGTGCGAACATCGTGCTCTCGGCGAGCGACTTCCTCGAGACCGCGCGCGAGGACGAGACCCTG
>CBIHPJ010000358.1:0-8956 GCA_966211295.1 uncultured Myxococcales bacterium
CGTACTTGCGCGTGAGCTCCTTCGCCGAGCGCTTCGCGGGGAGGTAGTGGCAGAGGTCGCGGTAGATGAGCGCCTTCAAGAGGTACTTGTCCGGCAGGAACTCCTCGCGGAAGGAGGGCGCGTCGAGCGTGGTCAAGATGCCCATCGCCGCGTGCACCTGGCCCAGCTGGTACCGAGTCCACGCTTCTTCGAGGTAGAGCGTGGCGCGGCCGGTGTCGAGCTCGGGCAGCTTCACCAGGCCATAGGCCTCGAGCGCGCCCGCGTAGTCCTGCATCTCGTAACGGAGGCGAGCGACCGCGAGGATCGCGTCGTTGCGCGCTTCGAGGGTGAGCTTCTGGTCCTTCGCGAGCTCGAAGAACTGGTCGACCATCTCTTTGGGGATCTCGCGCTTCGCCGTGCGCAGGCGCGTGACCAGCATCGCGTACTTCGCGCGGCTCGCTTCAGCCGACCCCTCGGAGAGCTTGGAGAAGTGCGTGGTGGCCCAGCGCTCATTGCCGACGCGCAGGTCGACGAGGCCCTGCTGGTAGTGCGCGTAGCCCGCGACCTCCTCGGGGAGGAAGCCGAGGTCGAGCGCGCCGAATACCTGCTCGTCGATCATCACCTCGTCGTGCGGAAGATCGGTGAGCTTCTGCAGCTCTTCGAGCGCCTTGGGGAGCACCGCGGGGTTGGTGCGCTCACGCGCGATGCGCGCGAGGTACACCGCGCCGGCGTGGCGGAGGTTCAGCTCGATGAGCGACTTCGCGAGGAAGAACTGCGCCCACGCGTAGTTCTCGTCGGTCGACGGCAGGTTCTCGGTGTAGTCGAACAGCTTCAGCGCGGCGTCCTTCGGGTGGCCGGTGAAGTAGTCGTTGAGCTCGTTGTCTAAGAGCTTGGGATCGATCTTCTTGGGCTGCGCCGCGGCGGCGGTGTCCGTCTGACCTCCCGCGGCGGAGGGTGCGGCCGCGGCGGCGGCAGCAGCGGCGTCACCGACACCCGCGTCGGCGAGCGCGTTGGCCGCGGCGGTGGGCTCCTGGGCAGACGCTGCCGCGGAGCTGAGGAGGAGAGCAGTGAGGAGCCTTTTCATGAGACTCACTCAGTCGCGCCGAAGTTGATGCCCAGCGAGAGCGTCATCGTCATCACGTTGGTGAAGTTCGTCGAGCCTCCGCCGACGGGGATGACCACGTTGTCGGTGACGTCGAGGCGCGCGCTCACGTAGCGCGAGAGGAAGATGCGCAGACCACCGCCGACGTTCACGCCCGGGCGGAACGCGTTGGTGAACTTGAAGAGCGTGGCACCCAGCAGGAGGAACACTTCGGCGTGCACCACCGATTTGTTCAGCACCGAGAACTTTCCGTAGAACGGCTTCCAGATGAGGTCGGTGCCGAAGAAGAACTGCACTTCTTCGAAGGCCGTCGGGAGCACGGCGAAGTCACGCTCGAGCTGCTCGCGCAGGCCGGTCTTCGCGGCGTACGAGTAGGCGGCGCGGCCGACCTGCCAGGCGAAGTGATCGGTGAAGTGCGCGGTGTAGCTCACCTGCGCGTAGAGGCCTTTGTAGAAGGCGTCGAGGGGGAGCACGCCGACCGAGAGATCGAGCTCGTGCTGGAGGCGATACGCGCGATCCTGCACTGCGCTCACGGTGCCGGGGTTTTCGAGATCTTCGGTCTGAGCGAACGCGACCGACGACGACAACAGACACAACGCAACAAAGAATGCTCTCAGCACGTCTACCCCTCTCACGCATTGCGCGAGGCTGGTGGGAAATGCGACCGCGCGATGCAAGTCGCTGGTCGCCAACATTTCAAGGACGATCTCGCGGTTGGGGCACTTACGACGCTGCGGATTTTCCGAGCGCCGTTTCAGTATCCAACGCTGTTGAACATGAACGGATACGTGATGACGACGCCCGCGCCTTTCGCGGCGGGGAAGCGCCACGTCTTGAGCGAAGCGAGGATGCAGCTCTCGACCGCCGCGCTCTGCATCGTCGACGACTTGGTCTTCGCGAAGCCCACGCTGCCCGAGGTGGTGATCTGCCACTCGAGCTGAATCTTCCCTGAGAGGCCCGGCGTCTTGAGGAGGGCGCGCTCGTAGCAGCTCGACACTTCGTGCAGGTGCGAGTTGATCACCTTCGCCACGGCTTCCTTGTCGATGGTGCCCTGCGCGCCGATGCTGCGAGTGGACGCGCGCGTCACGGTGCCGGCGACCGAGCCCTTGCCGATGTTGCCCGCGCCGAGCGCGCCGATGCCGCCACCGCCCTTGCCGCGGAGGAGCTCAGCGCCCTTGATGCCCATGCCGCCCGCGCCGCCACCGCCGAGACCGAACGTGCCGATGCCCGCGTTGGCGATGGGCGCCTTGCCGATCAAACCTGAGAGCTTGAAGTCGTTCTTCGCGTTCTTCGCGCCGGGGCCCGAGCCGAGCTTGTCGACGGCCGCGAGCAGATCCTTCATCGCGGGGCCAGCAGCGGCGAGCTTCTCGATGCTCTTGAGCGCCTTCTTGGTCTCTTGGGGAACGACCTGCTTGGGCAGCTCCTTCTCGACCTTCTTCGCGACCTCGACCTTCTTCTCTTCCTTCTTGATCTTCTTCTCGAGCTTCTCGAGCTTCTTCTTCTCTTCCGGCTTGGGCGGAGCGATCAGCTTCACTGCCACCGGGTTGAGGCCCTTCGCCTGGAAGTCGGCCTCCTGCGGGAGCTCGGCGAAGTAGAAGACGAACACGCCGAACGCCGTCATGAAGAGCGACAGCACGGCCAGCGCCAGCCACGGCAAGCCGCGGAGCGGGTTGACGAACGGCTTGGGGATCGCCGGCTGCACGTACGCCATCAACATCACGTCGCGGCCGGTGGAGAAGCGAACTGCGTGGCCCGTGCCCAGCGTGATGCAGCGGCGCGAGTCGGGCGCCGTCTCGAGCGTCTCGAGCTGCACCGGGTAGAACTTGCCGTCCTGCGCGCGGCGCTCGACCGCGGCGCCCGGAGGCACGAACACGCGGTACAGATCGGACTTCTGCTCGGCGAAGACGAACGGTCCCTCGAGCGGGAAGCCGAAGAGCGGCAGCCCCGCCTGGTCACTCTCCGCAGCGATCAGCTTCTTCTTGGGGTCGATGCGCTTGTACGAGTTGGAGTACTTGCGCGTGTCGCCCCAGTAGAGCTCGACGAAGAGGTGCGGCTTGCCCTTGCCCTCGGCAGCCGAAGGCACGCCGGGCGAGTAGGGCACTCCTGACGGAGCGGCGCGGTTGGGCTGGTGACCAGCTTGATGACCATGGTGGCCACGCGAGTGCTGCGGCGCCGGCGCGCTGTGCTTCTGCTGAGGCTCGTGAGCGCGCGCCTGCACGGTGGCGGCGCTGCTGCTCGCCTGGGCCGCGGCGTTGGCGGCATTCACGCCGTGCGGGAGCGGCATGGTCAGCATGTCGTCCATGCTGTCCGCGCGCGGGGGCGCGAGGAGCTCGGCGCCGAGCGAGACGCTCTCGGTCATCGACTCCGACTCTTCAGTGGGCACTGGGCGGAGATGGGGCGCCGCGTTCATGCGGCGGTTGCTCACCACCGTCGCGGGCGGTTGCGGACGCGCAGCAGCGGGAGGCGGCACGGGAGCGGGACGCTGTGCCTGAACGGGAGCAGGCGCCGGAGGACGCACGGCAGCCGGAGGAGGCGCTGCGGGCTGCTGAGCCGGAGCACCGAGCAGCGCACCGATGTTCGCGGGAGGAGGAACGGCCTTCGCGACGGGCTTCTGGCCCATCACGCGAATCTTCAGGGTGAAGGGACCACAGGCGATCTCATCGACAGGGCGAACTTCACACGCGGTGACTTTGTGGCCGTTGACGAAGGTGGCGCCGGTCCCGCCGTCTTGAATCGCGGCGCGGCCGTTCTGGAAATAGAGAAACGCGTGGCTCGCCCCGACGCTGGGGTCGTCGAGCCGGAGATCAGCTCCGTCTCCCGAGCCGAGCGTGTATTGCCCGGGCACGAAGACCTCGGTGCCGACGAGGAGGCCATCACGCATGATGACGACCTGAAGCACGGTCGGTTGTCCGCTCAAGTGAGGCTCCTCAAGTGCTGCGTCCTAAGAAATGCGGGCAGGGGAGAGCGGGGACGCTCAGGTGTCGTAAAGCGAGCCGACGATCTCATCGCGGAAGTTCTCGCGCTTCTTGATCATCGAGCGAATCTTCAATTCTTTGCGATCGTAGAGGTAGACCGCTCCTGACTTGTTCGACTGGCCCTGGATCAGGCGATCGTCGAAGTCGATGCGAGTGGGGCCGCGCATCGCGGGAGCCGCACCGCCAGAGTCGGCGCTCGCAGCTGGAGGAGCGGCTTCAGGTGCCGCAGGGGCCGCGCTGGGAACGCTCGGAGGCGGCTTCTTCGCCGCTGGCGCTGCTTTTTTCGGCTTACCCGCGAACGCAGCGGTGGAGCCCAGGACGACCATTGCTGAAACTACAAACAGAATCGCGCGCATGGAGTGCTCGAATGAAAGCGAACGCTGTGCCACACCGTCAAGCGTTACGCGGGCCGATCACGACAGAAGGTCTGAGGGGTCGACACCACGAAGTGCGGAGGAGACTCAGCCCCTGTGGTACTCGGGCTCACGTGAGACGACATCACGACCTCCTTCTTGTGTGCCTGTTGCTGTGTGGTTGCCCCAAGGACAAGGCAGACCAGGCTGACACGAGCTCGACCTCGCAAGTTCCCGACGCGGCGCCTGCGGCCCCGAAGGCGAAGCTGCTCACCGTCGGTCCGCGTTTGCTCTCGAATCAAACGAGCCAGCCGATCTCCGTTACGGGGGAAGGCCTCGTCGACGGCATGGAGCTGATCCTCGGCGAGCCCGTGAAGCTCGTGCTCGAGCTCAACGTGCTCGACGAGCACCACGCCTACGCCCGGCTTCCGGCGCACGCCGCGGCGGGCAATTTCCCCGAAGCGTTGGTCGAGGTCACGCTCTCGCGCGCCGAGGGCAAGGCGAACCTGCGGCTGATCAATGACACTGCCTTTCCTGATCTGACCGCGCTGGTGAGCTCGCGCGACAGCTCGCTCCTCTTCGCGATGAGCGGCACCACCGACACCGTGTTCCGCGTGGAGGCGGCGACGAAGAAGATCACTCCGCTCGCCGTCGCCGACGGTCCCTCGGCGATGGCCACGTGGGTCGATCCCGAGGGCACCGAGTGGCTCGCCGTGGTGCACACGTACGGCGGCGGGCTGATGCTCTTGAACATGAAGGACGCCTCGGCGATGCGCACCATGCCGGCGCCCGCGATGGCCTCGGGAATCGTGATTCACGACGGCAAGGCCTTCGTCGCCGAGCAGGCGCGCGACTCGGTGATCGCGATCGATCTCAAGGAAGGTAAGGAGCTCTGGCGCACGCCCGTCGCGCCCAACCCGCGCGAGCTCGCAGTCGCTGGCGATTCGCTGCTCGTCGGCTCGCTCGCCACCGGCGCGATCGAGGTGCTCGAGCTCGCCACTGGAAAGGTGAAGAGCTCGCTCGAGCCTTCGCCCGGCACGCCGATCATCGGCGGCGGCACCGCGAAGTACTCCGCGCAGGTGATGAACGGGAAAGCGCCGCGCGCGATCGCCTGGTCACCGAAGCTGAACACCGCGTTCGTCTCTTCCATCGGTCCCAACATCGGGCCCAACGCCGACAAGATGGAGGTGTCGATGAACGGCGGCGTGGGCGCGCTCGATCTCTCGAAGGGCTGGCGCCGTCATCTCGGGTTTGGCGCGGGCGTCACCGAGGGGCTCTCGATCGACGAAGCGCGCGGTCTGCTCTACGCGGGCGACGTGGGCCTGGGGCTGGTGCGCGTGCTCGACGCGAAGAAGCTCGCCACCGGCGATGCCGCGAAGGCGCTGGTGCAGGAGATCGCGATGAGGCCGCCTGCGAACTTCCCGCTGGTGCGCCCCCCGGACGACTTCAACGTGAAGGGTCGCGCAGGTCCGTCGCTCCACTCGGGTCCGCGCGCGCTCAGCTTGTCGGCCGACGGCTCGCGGCTCTTCGTGCTCGAGCGTTTCACCAGCACCATCGCGGTGCTCGACGTGAGCAAGAAGGGCAAGGCGGAGTGGCTGGGGCAACTCGCGATCACCAACGCGCTCACTCAGCCCACGCGCCGCCAGGGACAGGTTCTCTTTTACGCAGACCTCGGCCGCACCGCGATGAGCTGCGACGCGTGCCACATCGAGGGCCACTCCGAAGGCGTGCTCTTCGAGAAGACGATGCCGCTGCGCATCTACCGGAGCACCACCGTGCGCGGCAGCCGCGAGACGCCGCCGTACTTCACCCCCGCCTCCACGGAGTCGATGGGCGAGACCGCGAAGGTGGTCGGTGGCCGCAACCGCTTCCACAACCCCGATCCTTCTTCTGCAGAGATCGAGGCGCTCACGCTCTACGCCTCGCTGATCCCCACGCTGCCCAACCCGTTCGTCGGTGCTGACGGCGCGCCCGTGGAGTCGCTCCAGCTCCCTGACGGCCGCACCGGCAAACCGCGCGAGGGCCTCAAGCTGTTCGAGGGAAAGGCGGGCTGCGCGAGCTGCCACCCCGCGCCGCAGTTCACGACTGATCAAGATCCCGCCACCCGCGGCCGCTTCATCGACGTGGGCACGCCGCGCTTCATGCCGCTGCGCGAAGATCAGCAGAACACCCGCTTCGAGGGCTTCGGCACGCCCGCGCTCGTCGGCTCGTGGGATGTCTTCCCCATGCTCACCACCGGTCTGGCGGGGCTCGGCGTGAAGGACGATGGCTCGGTTCGCGTCGAGACGCGCTTCCCGCTTCGCGTCGCAGTGGAAAACTGGGCGCCGAAACACGGCCGCGCTGATCAGCTCACCGAGGCAGAGCGCGACGATCTGCTCGCGTACGTCATGTCGTTGTAGGTGAGGCCTTCCCACCTCGGGTTGGGAAGCCCAAGCTCAGTTGAGTTGATGCCGTTCTGAAGCCGGGGCGCTTTTCACACCGTGGTAACTCGAAGCGCGCTGGCGCCAGAACGGTGATCAACTCAACTGAGCTTTAGGAATAGAGTGCCGACCCGAATGCGACGACTTTTGTTTTTGCCGGCGCTGCTCCTCCTCGGAAGTTGCACCGACTCGGGCCTCTACGCCGCGGGCGCAGGTGGCCCTGCTGGGCCTGATCGCGCCGAGCTGAAGGGCGTCGCGTGCGTTCCACTTGCCGCGGGCGAAGCGTTTCCGGTGAAGGTGGTGTTCGCGCTCGAGGGCGGATCCGGCGTCGACGCGCAGGTGGTCGAGAACGTGGTGAGCGCGCTCGAGAACGTCACCGGCCAGTTCTCCACGCCGTACATCTCGTTCGCGATCGTCGGCTACCACGCGATCGCCACGGGCTTTCAAGGCAGCTTCGTGCGCGACGATCGCGTCGCGCAGGCCATCACCCGCTACGGCCAATTTCAGGAGACGGGCCCGGTCTCGCAGCGCGCCCCGCTGCGCCTCGCGAGCAGCATCGTCGGCGGCGACATGCAGACCGGCTGTCGCGGAATCGTGGCCCGCACCCGCTATTACATCGTGCAGGTCATTCTCTCGTCCGACACCAGCTGCGCGAACCCCGCCTTCAACGCGGGCATCGACGCTCGCTGCAACCGCTTTCTCCCCAACGAGTCCGAGTGCAGCGCGTGCGAGCTCTCGCGCGTGACCGAGGAGCTCAAGGGTCTCGCCACCAAGTACAACGCGGGCGAGGTCACCATTCAGCCCGTGTACGTGCGCACCAGCCCCGACGTGGTGACGCGCTACCAGGCCGCGGCCATCGCGCGCGCCGGAGGTACCGAGCTGATCGAGACCACGCCTGATGCGCTCGAGCGCACGCTGGCCTCGCTGAACTACGCCTCGCTCCAGCGGTCGCTCATCTTGAAGCGGCTGATCGCGATGAACCGCAACGCGCTGGCGCGCAACGGCCAGGTGCTGATCGACTCCGACGGTGACGGCATCAGTGACGACGACGAAGCGACGCTGGGCACCGACCCCACGCTGATGGACAGCGACGGCGATCGCCTGAGCGACGGCGTGGAGCTGCGCATGGGGCTGCGCCCGCAGTTCACTTCCGACGGCGCGAACATCAACGTGATCACCGGCTGCAACGCCGAGACGGACACCGACGGCGATCGTCTCAACGACTGCGAAGAGCGCGTGCTCGGCACTGACGGCTGCATCGCCGACACCGACGGCGACGGCTTGCCTGACCTCGCCGAGCACCTCGGCGGCACCAACCCGCTCATTCCCGAAGATCTGCAGGACGACGAGCGCGACGGCCTCACCAACGTGGGCGAGATCGAGGCGCACACCGATCCGATCTCCGCCGACATCGAGTTCCAGAAGGAGCGTGGCTACGGCTACGCGATCAAGCCGGCGCCTCCGACGCCCGACGGGCGCGCCTGCTACGACATGAACGTCTACAACATCACCGTGGTCGGCACGCAGTCGCGGCCGTCACCCGATGGCTCTGGGCTCACGATTCCCAAGGGCACCAACGACATCTTTCTCTACATGCAGGTGGGCCGTGAGAATGACCCGCGCGGCACCGGCATCGGCGCGCTCTTCGTGCCGCAGGTGGTCTTCACTCCGCCCGCGACCCGTCGCCCGCGCGGGGTGATCTCGTTCACGTCCGAAGACTTCGTGAACGGGTACTGAGTGAGAGTGAGTGAGAGCGAGTGAGGAGCCCTGTCCCCACTCGGTCTGAGGGGTGGACCCCTCGAAATCGTCCGAAGGTCGCCGCAAGCCTTTGATGATCCAACGCTTCGAAAGGTGGATCGACCCTTGCTGACTGGAACGCGCAGTTCACGCTGATCGCGAAGCATCCCCTCGGGGGAAAAGGAGCCTGCCCCATGAAACTCAACCTGACTCTCATCGCCGCGCTTTCGGTCTTCGTGGCAGCTCCCGCCTTCGCTGGCGACGCCAACCCGGAGTGCCTCGGCGGCGACTGCGGCACCCCCGAAGAAGAAGGTGGTGGCTGCGGCTGTGGCTGCGGCTGCTCCGTCTGGGTGGCGTACACGGACGACGGCACCACGCTGGCGTACACCG
>CBIHPJ010000359.1:0-8952 GCA_966211295.1 uncultured Myxococcales bacterium
CGGCCGCCGGCGCGAAGACGGCGCAGCTGGCGCTGGCGCCGGTCGTGGCGCACCCGGCGCCGCAGCCGGGGCGGGTCGGGCTGCCGCCGTCGGTGGCGCTGGTGGGCTCCGCGAGCCGCGAGGCCCTGGAGGCGCGCAAGTCGAGCGCAGACCCCAAGCTGAGCTGGACCATCGAGTTGATGTTGCGGGCTCTCGAGCGCGACCGGCACACCCTGGAGGTCGCGGACTCCGAGTTCGTGAAAGGCTTGATCGATCGTGCCCAGGGAATCTCGAAGGCGTTCGGTGGCCGCGGAGCGTTTGGCTCCTACTCCAGCGTGCTGCGCGACTCGCGCTCGGCGCATGCGGCGTTTCAGCTCGCGTGGATCGATCGCTCCTTCGGAGCTGCGATCCTTCCCGCGCGAATCGAGTGGATCCGCTCGTTGGGCTTTCGCGACGAAGAGTTCCTTCAGGAACTCGCGACGCCCGTGGTTCCTCTCGAGGGCGCACGAGATTCGTGGCGTTCTTGCAAGAAGGAGGATGCCGCGCGCGTGGCAGCGGCCGGCCTCGCGGGTCTTGCCTTCACGGGTTCGAGAGATGCCTCGCACACCGAGGCTGCGAAGGGCCACGTCGAGCGAGTGAAAGCGGCGTGCACATGACTGAGCTCGAGAAACGAAAGAGCGACTTCTTCAGCGAGCTCGCGTCCCACGACGCGTGGGATTCGGAGTTCACGGCGAACCCGTACAGTCCTTACCGATCGATGGAGAAGCTGGCGGAGCTCGGCGAGGAGGCGCTCCCGTTCTTCATCGAGATCTGTCGAGGCTCGAAGGGAAGCTGGGACGATCGGCTCTACGGCATTCACGGGATCGAGTGTCTGGGCGAGCGCGCGGGGCCGACGGGGCTGGCTGCGCTGGAGGCGCTGATCGGCGCGGATTACGCCGGCAAGTGCGCGGCGGTGGCGATCGAGCGGGTGATGCCAGAGCGCTTCTGGGAACTGAAGCTCCACACCAACACCGAGGCCGTCGAGTCTCTCACCGAGAAGCATCGCGACGAAGGCACAGGCGCGACGTGGATCGCGCGGATCCTCGCGCTCGGTGACGAGAAGACCTCGGCGGCTGCGCTGAATTCACTCAGAGACGTCAAGGCCGGAGAGCGAGAGCTGATTCTGGAACTGCGCAAGGCCTTGATGAGCCCGTTCGCCACGGTGCGTGCCACGGCTTCGCGGTTGCTCGCGAATGCGCCGAGCGCCTCTCCGGTGGAGGCGCTCATCGAGAGCATGGCGACCTCGGGCATGGTGTCGGTGGAGCCCGTCGCATGGCATCCAGACAGCGTGGTGCTGGCTCCCGTCCTCGCGCAGCGGAAGAACCTCGCGTACCTGGGCTCGCTGCTCGAGCGGCGGAGATGTGCGGGGCTCACCACTCCGCCCGAGCCCCTGATCGACGTGATCGATCAGACGCTCCGCTTTCCAAAACGAGAGTGGCGTTACGAGCAGCACGACGTGCACGACGCCGCGACCTGCGCGCGGGAGCTGAATCACGAGGCGTTGATCCCCGCCTTGGTGGAAGCCGTGATGCCGCTCAACACGGGCTACGCATGGAACCCGCTCGTCGATTCGTTCAGGGGCCTCGGCGCGAAAGGGCGTGCGGCGCTCGAGCTGGCGAAGAAGAGCGCTGACTCGGAGCGCAGGAAGACCATCGACGGAATGTTCGAAGCGTTGTCGCGCAATTGGCTCGATCTCGAGTTCTGCGACTCGCAGTTCGTGGACGGTTCGATCGATCACACGACGGGCGGAGCTTTCGCGCTCTACTCGAGCGTGCTGCGCAGGGGACCTTCTGCGCACGCCGCGTTCCAGCTCGCGTGGATCGATCGGGCGTTCGGCGCGACGATCCTTCCTGCACGAATCGAGTGGATTCGCTCGATGGGCTTTCGCGATGAAGAGCTGCTCAAGGAGCTCGCGATGCCGGTCGCTCCACTCGAGGGTTATCGGTTCTCGTGGCGCAAGTGCGAGAAGGCCGACGCCGAGCGCGTCGCCGCTGCAGGACTGCCGGGTCTCGCGTTCTCTGGTTCACGAGATCCCGCGCACACGCAGGCCGCGAAGGCGCACGTCGCGCGCGTCAAAGCAGCGTGTAGCTAGCGAGCGCTGCACCCGAGGCCACGAAGAGCCGCCCGTCCGGGGTGATCAGTCCGCAATCTCCGCCGGGGAACTGCTTCAGCACCTTCGCATTTCGACCGTCGAAGACCTGCGTGACCGAGGGCTGAACGAGCACGATCCGCGAACCATCGGTGGTGCCGTGGAGCGACCAGCGCGGCTCACTGTCCGTCGCGATCGAGAAGCAATCGCCGGGCTTCCTCCAGACGCAAACGGGGTCCCTCGAATGCCGCGCGGCGAGGCGGCCGTCAGGCAGGAAGCGCACTCGTCCCTCCACGCCTTCGAGCGTCTGAATCGTGTGCTTCGTGAGGTCGTGCAGCACGTGGACGCCATCTCGCACCACGAGCCGCTCACCTTTCGCGTCGAACACGGGGTCTGCGCCCTTGCAGGTGAAGAGGAGCTTTCCCGTCGCGACGTCGATCACCAGCACCTTGCCGCTCTTCTGCAGGGCCGCGCGCGTGCCGTCGGGGCTGCGCACGAGATCAGTCAGCGACGGGCTCTTGAAGATCACGCGCTCGCTGGAAGTGGAGAACTCGAAGCGCACGACCTCCCTTCCGTCGCGAAGGAACAGCACGTCGCGTCCGGAAGGATCGAGGCAGCCTCCGCGATCGGGAAACGATTCGAGCACCTCGAGCGATTGCGTATCGACCGCGCGCACCGCGGTGTGATCGCTCACGAGCATTCGGCTGCCCTCGAAGCCCATCGAGCTCACCGTGTAGAGCGCGAGGTGTCGAGACGCGGCCTTCGCGATCGACGTGCGCGTCGCTGCGTTCTTGATGACGCGCTCGATGTGCGGCCTGAGCCACCCCATCGTCCATCCGAGCGAGGGCGGAGCGACCACTGAGCTCACCAGCCCCT
The DNA here is from genome assembly GCA_966211295.1 of uncultured Myxococcales bacterium. Taxonomy (GTDB): domain Bacteria; phylum Myxococcota; class Myxococcia; order Myxococcales; family Myxococcaceae; genus Archangium_A. Next base: position 2,984 of record CBIHPJ010000359.1, read on the forward strand.
CGGGGAGCGACTGTAGTTGCGTCACGGGGCCTTCAGTGTGCTCGAGGATCTCGAGTCTCGTCAGCGCACCGTTGGGCTCGCGGTGAAAGCGCAGCGAGTTGCCCAGCTGGAATCGCTTGAGCGGAGTGGGCTCCACCGCGGCCAACAAGTGAATGAGGAGCGGCCAGTGGAGGTTGGGCACTCCGAGCTCTTCGAGCGAGCCCCAGTTCTTCACCGAGCTGATCCAGCTCACCTCCAGGCGCGTGTCGGCGAGCTGCAGCGTCTTGAGCTGACTGAGGCCAGGGTGTGCGACCAGCGCCGCGAACTGTTTCGAATCGGCCACCGAGCATCGCAGCCAGTTCAGAACCCACGCACCCTCGAGCAGGTGCGGCGTGTAGGGACCATCAGCGCGGAGGAGGTGACGGAAGGCAGGCCCGATGAAGCCCGCGGAGGGTCGATGTTCCTTCGACTTGGCCGGACTCCAGGTGAGCGACTCGAAGGTGGCCCACTCGGGGAGCGCCCCGTATTTCTGCACCGCCGCCGCGTCACGAAACTTCACCAGGCCTTCCGCGGGAAAACCGCGGCGCCACTTCACGTCCGCTCCGAGCGAGCCACCGAAGGGCGTGAGCCAGTTCTTCGCGTGCGCCCTGAGCAGTGCCCTCTCTCGCTTCAACGCTTCGCTCGTCTTCTCTGTGCCGAGCTGCAGCGAGAGAAACTCTCCGCGCGCCTCTCCCTGCTCGAGGAATGCGTCGGCGAGCACCAGTCGCGGGCGATCATCGGACGGGTTCGCGTAGACGGCCGCGAAGTCGATGGTGGTCGAGCGTTTCGGTGCGGGCTTCGCCGCGAAGGCGTCGCGTTCGATCGCCACGAGGAGCGCCGACTGATCCCGAGTGAGCTCGATCACCACCGGAATGTTCGTGACCGCATTCGTCAGCGTCTCGCCGAGCCACCGCTTCTGATCCGCTCTCATGCCCCACTTCGAGGGGAGCTCCTCCGCGAGCGCGAGGAAGCGCGGATCTCTCGACTCGGCGACGAGCTTGAAGATGAGCGTCCACACGTCGCGCGAGTTGTCCGATGACCACGGTGGCTCTCGCAGCACACGCTCGAGCGCATCGGAGAGATGCGGATGCTGGCGCACCTTGAGCTCGGTGAGCTTCTTCGCGACCTGTCGGAGCTGGCCGGTGAAGAGACTGGTGAAGAGCTCGGACGAGGGAAGCAGAGTGGCGAGCGCAGAGATCCGCGGATGCGGATTCAGTTTCCACGCTTCGATGAGCGAGTCGACGCTATCCCCGGCTCGCTGCAGTGCTTGATCCAACGACATCTCTTAGGGCTCTGTCGCCGCCGCGATGTGCCACGTCAGGTTCGTGCCGACGCCCCAGTTGTACGGGCTGATCAAGATCCGCTGCGGCACGTTCGTGTTGTTCACCACGCGTCCCTGGTAGTCGTTGGGCGTGGTGTCGGCGATCACGTTGTTCACGATGTTGCAGACCGCCGCGCCGGAGCCGTCGAAGATCTGCACGTGAATGTTGCCGCTCCCTCCGGGCGTGAAGAGCCGCATCTGGAACACCGCTGCTTTCCCCGGGGGGATCACGAGCGCCATCGACTGACGGTCATCGCCGCAGAAACGCCTCACGTCGCCGCAGAGTTGGTCGCACACCACGCCCGCGTCATCGCTGCGGAACATGCCCGCGTCGGCGAAGTCGAACGCAGCCGCGCCCGTGTTCCACCGCTCGCGCGTGTACTTGCTGTAGGTGATGTCGTAGGCGCCGGCGTTCGCTCCAGTGACCGCGAGGCGGAGATCGGTGGGCTGCGCGCACTGCCACACGCTCCCTCCGATGCCGAGGCCCACGTTCGGCATGCCCGTGGTCCCGTTGGTGCCGTTGTCCGTCGAGAGGTACTGGCCGAGGTTGTTGCGGATCTGCGTTTCCCACGCGGTGGTGCCGGTGGTCGCGAAGAAGTTGCCGAAGAAGGAGATGCGATCTGAAGGCGTGAGGTTGAGCGGCGTGACCAGGTTCATCCCTGACGCGAGCGTGCCGGTGAGCTGCGTGGTGGTCAGCGTCTCGGCGCCGCAGTTGGTGTTGAGCAGCGGGAAGAACGGACACGTCGCCACCGCCGCCGGGTTGTAGTTGCTCTGGCAGGTGAAGGGCGGCTGGCAGGCGCCGTTGGAGCAATAGCGACCCGACGGGCACACGGTGCCGCAGTTGCCGCAGTTCACGTTGTCACTCGAGACGTCGATGCAGCGGCCTCCGCAGAGGCGCTGGCCCGAGGGGCAGGTGCAGGCCGAGTTGGTGCAGACGCCTCCGTCACTGCAGCCCACGTTGCAGTTGCCGCAGTTGAATTCGTCGCTGCTGAGATCGACGCAGGTGCCGTTGCAGAGCGCCTTGCCCGAGGGACATGAGCAGCGGCCCGCCGTGGGAGTGCCGCAGGTGCCGCCGTTGCAGGGGTTGCCGCACGCGCCGCAGTTCGCGGGATCAGTGCCGACGTTGGTGCACTGAGTTCCGCAGAGCGTCAGTCCCCCGGGGCAGGAGCACTGAGAGCCGACGCAGTTTCTGCCTCCACCGCAGGCAGCGCCGCATGCTCCGCAGTTCGCCGCGTTGGTGGTGAGATCGACGCACGATCCTCCGCACGAAGTTTGTCCCGCCGTGCAGGGATTCACTCCGCAGTTTCCTCCGCCGCACGCCTGGCCACTCGCGCAGGTGTTGCCGCACGCGCCGCAGTTCGCCGGGTTCGTGCCGAGGTCCACGCAGCTGCCTCCGCACGCGGTGAGTCCGGGAGCGCACACGCACGAGCCGAAGGAGCACGCCTTTCCAGCGCCGCAGTTCACCCCGACGCACCTCGCGTCGACGCACGCGCCTTGATCGCACACCTCGAGCGGGCTGCAGGTCTGGGTGGGGCAGTCTTTCGGGAAGCACGTCGAGGCCGCGCATTGCTGGCCGCTGGGGCACGCCTTGTTGCACGCACCGCAGTTCGCGGCGTCGATACGGGTATCGACGCACGCTCCTCCATCGCAGGTGCTGGAAGCGCCGAAGCAGCCGCATCCTCCGCCTGCGCATTGTTGGCCGCTCGGGCAGACCACGCCGACGCACGCGCGCTCGGTGCACGTGTTCTGGAAACATACCGAGCTGGGATCGCAGACCTCTCCGGAGCAGTTGCGATCGAAGCAGGTGCCTGTCGCGCTGGCCTGTCCGCTTGGGCACGCGCGGCCACAGCCTCCGCAGTTGAGATCGTCGAGCTTGGGGTCGACGCACTGGCCGTTGCAGTTCAGGTGATCCGCAGCGCACGTGCAGCCGCCCTGGCTGCAGACTTGTCCGCTCGGGCACACCACGCCGACGCACGACTTGTCGGTGCAGCGATCTTCGAAGCACACCGAGCTCGGATCGCACGTCTCGCTGGCGCAGTTCTTCGGGTAGCAGGCGCTCGCCGCGCAGGCCTTGTCGGCGGGGCACGCGTTGCCGCACGTGCCGCAGTTCGCGTCGTCGGTCTGCAGGATCGCGCAGGTCTGACCGCACGTGACCTGATCGGGCCCGCTGCAGGTGGCCGGTGGCGGCGCGACTGGAGTGGCGCTCGTGCAGGCGGAGACGAAGAGGAACAGCCAGAGCCTCAACGAGGAGAGTCGAGCCATCCCGTGAGTGTGCCCTACTTCCGTGCGCAGTCGAGTCAGCGCTCGGACATTTCAGAGGGCGAACAGACGACCTGCCCTTGCTTCCACGCGGGCCGTTGCTTCTTCACGCCGTTGTCGTCGACGTCTTCGGTGCGGGTGTCGCGCGACAGGCGCAGCTTCCCGTCGATGAAGAGCACGCACTCGCTCTTGCCGAAGTACCAGGCCTCGGCGTTGGGCGGGTAGGGCGTGATGCTCGGCTCGTAGCCGCCGAGGAGCGCGCGTGCTTCCTCGATGGTGTGCACCTTCTTCACCTGCGCGTAGGGCGTGGCGCAGCTCACGAACATCGCCGCGAAGCAGAGAACGAGCTTCTTCATGGTGAGACAACGTAGCAGTCGAGGCCGGGTCCGTTGGTGAGTGTGAGGCGCGGGCCACTCTCGATGTAGCCACCACGAAAGGGATCTCCCGCGAGCAGGAACGCGGTGTCGACGTCGGGAAACTCGACGCCACCAAGCGCGGCGGCGACGTTCGCGGCGGCGGTGATGCCGACTCGTCCTTCGACCATCGCGCCGACCATCAGCTTCATTCCGTACTTCTCGCGCGCGAGCCGGCCGACCTCGTAAGCGGTGCGCGGGGAGCCGAGCTTCGCGAGCTTCAGGTTGATGCCGTCGGCGGCGCGCTCTTTCGCGAGACGTTCGAGATCGTGTTCGCCCTGGAATGACTCGTCAGCGATGACCGGGATCTCGAGCGCCGCGCAGACCTCGGCCATTTCATCGAGCGCGTCTTTGCCGCACGGCTGCTCGAAGCACTCGATGATGAGCCCCAGGCGTTCACTCGACTTCGCCACCGCGATCGCTTCGGGGGCGGAGTACGCGGCGTTCGCGTCGATGCGGAACGTGGCGTCGGGCACGAGGCGATGAATGTGCTCGAGCGCTTTGAGATCGGCGTCAGCGTCCTTGCCGACCTTCACCTTGAAGCACGTGAAGCCGCGCTTTCTCCAGCCGAGCGCGAGCTGACCCATCTCGTCGTGCGGGCCGATGGAGAGCGTGATGTCGCTCACGAGTTGATCGACGACGGGGCGTCCTTCAGCGAGTGCAGCTCGGAGGGTGCGACGCTCGAGTCTGGCGCATGCATCCTCGAACGCCGTCTGGACGCCTTGAGATGCGCTGCCAGTGAGTGGCTCAGACGAGTGGACCAGGCGCAGCACGTCCGCCTGAGTCTGCTCAGTCACCGGATGCAGCGTCGCAGCTTCACCGAGCCCCACGGCGCGCGCGCCGCTCACGGTGTCGACGACCTCCACCTCGACGAGCACGTTCGGCGTCACGTCGACACGCGCCGAGGCGATCACGAAGGGCGTGGTGAGCGGAACTTCGAGCGGTCGGGCGCTGATCCGCTCGATGCGATAGCGCGACATGCGGCGCAGGCTAGCTCACTGAGAAGTGTGCTCCGTGCCGAAGAGCCAGCACCCCATTGATGTGGATTCCGCTGCCGAGGCATCGACGATCGCACCGACGGTCGGAGTGACATCAGCGAGCCTGAGGATCTCGTCCTGCAGATCGCACTCGAACTGCTTCCCGTCGCCGACCTTCAGGAAGAGATCGACGGGACGCTCGACGTTGGCGTCGAAGGGCAGCTCGAAGGATCCGTTCTTCACCACGGCCTCGCCCTTGCCGAACTCCATCACTCCGCAGCCGACGAGGCCCAGCATGAAGCGCACGCGGGTACCGTCCGGTACCTTCAATTTCGTCACCGTGAGCTCGCTCTCCTTGCGAAGCGGGGAGAGGGCCGGGGAGAGGGGCGCACTCTCCTCACTCTCCTCTCCAAGAGGACCGCAGACCGCGAAGCACAGCACCGCGAGGCAGGCGAAGAAGAGGTAGCGCATGCGACTTGGAACGACCCGCGACACTGTTCGGTGTCATGAGCAATTCCGAACAACACTGTTCAGAAAGTCTGAATAACCACGATGTCCCACCTTTGGCCGCGAAGTGTCCAAGCGTCATGACCACCCGAGTTGCACTCCTCGCCCTGCTGTTCGCCGCCTGCGGCGTTCCTGCTGATCAGCTCGAAGTCACCGGAGCCGGCAGCGCGCTCTCCGTCTCTCAACCGCAAGATCCGGCGTGTCCCGCGACGTGGGCTGACGCGCGCCTGCTCTGCAACGACTCTCCGTGCACGACGCTCAACATGCACTGCTGGTACCCGGGCGTGGGAGACGAGCTCTCGAACGGCGAGTTCGCCCCTGGGCTCCTCAGCTGCTTCGATCCGAGCGGCGGCACCAGTGACGTCGGCGTGGGCGAGTGGCGCTGCTCGCAGTAGTCATTCGGGCGTAATCAGTCGCCGGTACATCTGATGCGGATCGTCGCGGCTCAGTTCCTGGGTCAATCCATGACGCTCA
>CBIHPJ010000360.1:0-8910 GCA_966211295.1 uncultured Myxococcales bacterium
CGGAGGTACCGCGCGTCCTGCACCTTGGTGGGCACCGCAGGATCCACGAGCAGCAACACCTTCGCCCCGAGAAACAACTCCTCGGCCTCGACCTTGTTCGCGAGCACGTTCGAGGCCGCGTAGTCCTTGCCCTTCAGTTGGTAGATCACCCGCAGGTGCGCCGGCGCCTCGAGCTGATCATCCTGCGGAGGCAGCTTCACCTCCGTCACCTGACCGTTCACTTCCTCGGCCCTCGAGAGGAACTCACGCTCTGCGCTCAACGAGGCTGAAGCGCGCCCGGCGAAGAACCACACCAGCCCCGTCACCACGATCGCCGCCACCGCGACCACCGCGACGCGCCGCAGCGCCCCGGGGATCTGCGAGAGCTTCACGGGCCGCGGAGCGCTGGGGATCGCGAGCTGCACTCAGGGCTTCCCGGCTTTGAGCTTGCGCTTCCACTCGGCCAGGGCGTTGAGCGCCTCGAGGGGACTCGAGGTGTCGATGCTGAACGCCTCGAGCGCGGCGAGCACCGACTCCTGCGTCGAGCTGGGTGCCTTCCTGCTGCTGCTCCCGAAGAGGCCCAGCTGTGATTCGTCTTGCTGCTGCGAGGGCCGCTCACGCTCTCCACCGGTGGCGCGCTTGGCAAGCCGGGGACGGCCCGCCTCGTCGAACTCGCCCGCCTCGAGGTTCTTGAGCAGCTCCCGCGCCCGCGCGAGCACCTCGGGAGGAAGCCCCGCGAGGCGCGCCACCTCGATGCCGTAGCTGCGGCTGGCCGCGCCGGGCACCAGCTTGCGCAGGAAGATGATCTTTCCCTGCTGCTCGCGCACCGCGATGGAGCAGTTCTTCACGCGGGTCTTCTCGCGCGTGAGGTCGGTGAGCTCGTGGTAGTGCGTGGCGAAGAGCGTGCGCGCGCCGATGCGATCGTGCAGGTGTTCCGCCACCGCCCACGCGATCGAGAGGCCGTCGAAGGTGCTGGTGCCGCGGCCGATCTCGTCGAGGATCACCAGGCTGCGCTTCGAAGCGTGGTGGAGAATGTTCGCGGTCTCGGTCATCTCGACCATGAAGGTCGACTGACCGCGCGCCAGGTTGTCGGAAGCCCCGACGCGGGTGAACACGCGATCGCACAGGCCGATGCGCGCGCCTTTCGCGGCCACGAAGCAGCCCGCCTGGGCCATCACCGCGGCGATCGCCACCTGCCGCATCACGGTCGACTTACCGGCCATGTTGGGGCCGGTGATGATCAGCACCTGGCCCTCTTCGCGATCGACGCGCACGTCGTTCGGAATGAAGGAGTCACCCCCGAGCGCCTTCTCCACCACCGGGTGCCGGCCCGCGGTGAGCTCGAGCACGCCCGACTCGTCGACCTGGGGGCGCACGTAGCCGTTCTCGGCCGACACCCGCGCGAACGAGACCAGCGCATCGAGCGTGGCCACCGCGTCGCCCGCGGCGCGGAGCAGGCTCGCCCGAGACACCACCAGCGCGCGCAGTTCCTCGAACAACCGCTGCTCGAGCGCGATGCGCTTCTCGTCGGCGGTGAGCACCTTCTCTTCGTAGGTCTTGAGCTCTTCGGTGACGTACCGCTCGCCGCCCGCGGTGGTCTGCTTGCGAATCCACTCGCGCGGCACGTTGTGCAGGTTCGCGCGGGTGACCTCGAGGTAGTACCCGAAGACCTTGTTGTAGCGGACCTTGAGCGAGTTGATGCCCGTGCGCTCGCGCTCGCGCGCCGCGAGCTTGAGCAGGGAGTCCTTGCCGCTGGTGGAGAGCGCGACGAGCTCGTCGAGCTCCTGGAGGTACCCCACCTTGATGAAGCCACCGTCGGCCAGCACCGGGGGCGGCTCGTCGACCAGCGCCTTCCCGAGCGTCTTCCCCAGCTCGAGCAACTGCGCGGCGGAGAGCGGGCCCACCAGCGCCTTGAGCAAGTCGGACTTCATCGAGCCCAGCGCTTCCGCCAACCGGGGCATCGCGGCGAGGGAGCGACCCAGCGCGCTCAGGTCACGCGCACCACCGGAAGCGAGCGAGAGCTTTCCGCAGAGGCGCTCGACGTCAGAGACCTCCTTCAGGGTGGCGATCAGGCCTTCGCGTTGGGCCGCCTTCTGGAAGAGCTCCTCCACCGCGTCGAGGCGAGTGGTGATCGCCGCCACGTGACCGAGCGGAGCGGTGAGCCAGCGCGACAACTTGCGCGCGCCCAGCGAAGTCGAGGTGCGATCGAGCACCGAGAGGAGCGATCCGCTGCGCGAGCCGTCTTTCAGCGTGCGCACCAGCTCGAGGTTCGCGCGCGTGGCCTCGTCGATCACCAGCGCGCCGCCCCGGGCCTGCAGGCTGATGCGATCGATATGCGTGGCAGAGCTCTTCTGCGTCTCCTTCACGTAGCGGAGCGCCGCACCGGCGGCGCCCAGCGACGGCCCCGCCTTGTCGACCCCGAAACCTTCGAGGGTCTGCACGCCCAGGTGATTGAGGAGCAGCTGCTTCCCGCGCTTCAACTCGAACGCGTCGGCGCCCAGGTACGCGAGCGAAGGCCTCCGCGCGAACGCGCGGAGCAACGGCTCGATTCGTTCGAGAGAACCCTCAGGCACCAGCAGCTCCCGCGGGCTCGCCCGAGAGACCTCATCAGCGATCACGCTCAGGGCCCCGGGCTGAATCGCCGCGAACTCCCCGGTGGAAGCGTCGACCAGCGCCGCGCCCCACTCGTCCTCTCCGTCAGCAGGGAGGACCGCCGCGAGAAAGTTGTTCTCGCGCGCCTCGAGCACGTCGTCGTCGAGCACCATGCCCGGGGTGACCACGCGCACCACGTCGCGCTTGACGATGCCCTTCCCGGCCGGGGTCATCTGCTCGCAGATGGCGACCTTCTCGCCCGCTTCGATCAGCTTCGCGATGTACCGGCGAGCCGCGTGGTACGGGACGCCGCACATGGGGATGCGATCGGCCCCCTTCGCGCGCGAGGTGAGCGTGATCTGCAGCAGCTCAGCCGCCTTCACCGCGTCATCGAAGAAGAGCTCGTAGAAGTCGCCCAGGCGGAAGAAGAGCAGCGCAGCCGGGTTCGCCGCCTTCACCTCGAGGTACTGCTTCATCATCGGCGTCAGCGTGGACGCATCGACGATCTCCCGGACCTCCGGCGACTCCGCCGGTGCATCCGGCGCCGGCGGTGGCCCTTCCTCCCGGCTGATCTCTTCCTGAGCGGCAGTCACTTCATCAAGCTCTAGCACGCGAAGCCCCCCTTGCCTTCGGTCGCGGTCAGACGTGTTTCGTCAAAGATCAGCCTCAAGTTGCAGTTGCGCTTGAGCCGGACTTTCAGGCTCAGGATCCGCATCCATCGCCTTCTGGGCGGCGAGCAATTTCTCCGGCTTACCCGCACGCGCGCCCAGCTCGAGCACCTTGTTGGCGATGTGCACCACGTTGCCCTTGCCGGTGGAGAGCCGGCCCTTGGCGATCTCGAAGGCCTGCTGCGCCTGGCTCAGGCGATCTCCGACCTCGTTGAAGGAAGACAGGACCGCGGCGACCTTGTCGACCATGCGTCCCGCCTCCTCGGCGATGCGCTGGGCGTTGAAGCTCTGCCGCTCGCTGCGCCACACGTGGTGCACCATCTGCAGGGTGGCGAGCACGGTGGTCGGGCTGCAGACCACCACGCGCTGGCGCATGGCCTCTTCGGACAGGGTCGGACACCGGGAGAGCGCGGCGTGGAACGCGGCCTCGCTCGGCACGAAGAGAAAGACGAAGTCGAGCGAGCGCGCGTGGAGCACCGACTGGTAGTCCTTCGCCGCGAGCAGCTTGACGTGCGTGCGCAGGGAAGCGACGTGGGCCTCGAGATCCACCTCGCGCTCTTCCTCGGAAGCCGCGCGAGTCGAAGCGATGAACGCCTGAAGCGAGCACTTCGCGTCGATCACGATCGCGCGATCGGGCGGCAGGTAGACCAGCGCATCAGGCCGGCGGTGACGGCCTTCTTCGTTCTGGTGATCGACCTGCAGCTCGTACTCGCGGCCCTCGGTGAGGCCCGCAGTCGCAAGCAAGCTCTCCAGCACGAGCTCGCCCCAGTCACCTTGCGCGCGCGACTCTCCCGTGAGCGCGCGGGACAACGCCGCGGCGTCTTCGTGCAGGCGCGTCTGCGTTTCCTGCAGGAGCTTCAACCGCTCGAGCAACGACGCGCGATCGCGATTGTCCTGATCGCTCGTGAGCTGGAACTTCTCCTGGAACTCCTTGAGCCGCTCGCGCACCGGAGTGAGCAGCCCCTCGAGGCTCTTGTGGTTCTGTTCGAGCAGCGTCCGTCCCTTGTCTTCGAGCAGCCGCTGGCCGAGCGCTTCGAACTCGAGCCGGAGGTTCTGTCGATTCACTTCGGACTCCGCGACCCGCTCCGCCGTCCGGGCGCGTTCAGCCTCGAGCAACGCTTCGGTGCGAGCGAGTGCCTGGGAAAGTGCGCGAGCCCGTTCCTGCAGTGGCTCGAGGGCACCCAGTTCGGACTCGAGGGCCTCACGCCGCTCTGAGCTCGCCCGCAGCTCAGCCTCGGCCCGGGCGAGGCGTTGCTGGGCGCCGCGCAGCTCCGTCACCTCGGCGGTGAGCATTCGCGCGATGGCGTCTGCTCTCGCGAACTCGCCACGCGTCGTCGCCAACTGGTGCGCGAGCTGTTGATCGCGAGCCACCTGCGCCCTCGCGGCCGCCAGCTCCATCTCGAGAAGTCGCACCACCGGATCGCGCGAGCGACGCGCGAGCAACCACCCCAGCGCTCCGCCGATCAGAAACCCGAGACCTGTGAGGGCCAGTGTCATGTCTGGAGCAGTACCAGACACCACCGACATGTTCGGTCAGAGGGCCGCGCGCACGAAGAAGGCAGCGAGCACCAGCGCCTGCACGAAGAGGCCGAAGCCGACCCCCAGCACCAGGCGAGCCATCGAGGGCGCCACTCCCGATGGCAGGGTCTTCGCGTAGACCACCGTCGTGTTCGCCCAGCGGTCTCCATGGCGCTGCTTGAGAGGCGAGGCCTCCATCGCCTGCTTGCCGATGATCCCGAAGAAGAAGGCGTCGAGGAAGTAGCCGAGCTCGCGGACGACCCCGTTGAGGAAGCTCGGAAGCTGTCCATTCACGCGCACCACGCGCATTCCCAGGATCAGCTTCCCCGGTGAGGCCCCGCACAACGCGTTGCTCACCGCGACGCCCACGATGCCGGCGATGAAGGCCACGAAGTAGTTGTTGTCGAGGTGCTCGAGCTTCTGCACCCAGCCGGCACCGATGAAGCCCACTGCCTGGAGGATGCCCAGGGTGAGCCCGCCCATGACGCCCGCGCCCAGGCCCGCGACCTGTCCGAAGATCGCGTCGAGAATTCGCCCGAGGGCGCGCCTCCCGAACTCCACCGTTTCCTCCGGCGAAGGCGCTCGCGCGGATGGTGCGCTGTCACGGCAGAGTGGGCACACGCCCGAGGCAAGGCACTCGCCGCACCGAAACGTGCCGCACCGGGTGCACGGCGTACCGCTTCGATCTGCGTGATCCAGACACGGCCCCACCGCCCCCACGGAGTCCATGCCCGAGTCTTTCCCTGCTGGCGCGCGAAGTCGAGGGAGCCGCTCGCCCGCGGCTTTCGACCGCTCGCCCCACCGAGGCCGATACGCCGGCTTCGGCCGAGCATTCTTGGCCCCATGCAGATCGAACTGGCGCCGAAGCTCGAGGACCCACTCGGCCCTCACTCCACCGAGGAACTTCAGCACGCGCTGAGCCGGCCGCATCAGCTGCTGCAGTTGGTGCTGGTGCAGCGCGATCGACTCCACGGGAGCATCGCGCGCGCGGGAAACCTCTGGTGGCTGGTCGGAGCGCTCGCCCTCGGCACCGTGCTCTACGCCCTGCCCTTCGGAGCCGTGATCGGCCCCACGCGTTTCTGGAGCATCGCGCTGCTCCTCCTCGGATCGATCGCGATCTGCATTCCCTCGCTTCACGTGGTGGGCGCGTTCATCGGCTCACGTCTCGAGCTGGCGCAGACCCTCGCGCTCTCCCTGATCATCGCCTCCGTCGCCTCGCTCTTCACCTTCGGCTTCTTCCCGATCATCTGGTTCCTCGGCGCGACGATGAAGGCTGACTCGCTCATCACGCCCGGCGGCATGGCGGTCTTCCTGCTCTGCGTTTCTCAGTTCGCCGGAGTGATTCAATTCCTCCGCTCGCAACACGCGGTGAGTCTGCTCCGCGAGTTCAAGGCGAGCTTCAAGCTGCTGCTGTTCGGCTGGCTGATGCTCCACTCGTTCATCACCTTCAGGCTCGCGAGCGCCCTCGAGCTCCTGTGAAGAAGCTGGGGACGCTCGTCGGCTGCGCGGCCCTCTACGGGTTCTCCGTGGGCTTCGCGCACAGCCTCGAGTTCGGGCTGCACAACCTGATCAAGTTCCCGCTGTTGCTGCTGGTGACCGCGTCCGTCTGCGCGGTCGCGTATCACCTGGTGGCGAACTTCGCGGGCGCCACGCTGCGCTTCCACGAGGTGCAGGAGCTGACCTTCGCCCTCTTCCGCGACGCCTCGGTAATCCTCGCGTCACTCTCGCCAGTGGGAATCTTCCTCTCGGTGAGCATCGAACTGCCGAGCGCGCGCGGACTGGGCGAGTACCCGATGTTTCTCTTCGTGAACGTGCTGCTCATCGCCGTGAGCGGATGCGTGGCGCTGTGGAGGCAAACCCGCGGTCTGATGGCGAAGGCGAACTTGAGCCGCCAACGAGGATCCGCGGTGGTCGCAGGCTGGCTCGCGCTCTCGCTCCTCGTGGGAAGCCAGGCCGCCTGGTTCTTCCGGCCTTTCTTCGGAGTGGCCACCATTCGCTCCCAGGACACGCCGTTCATCCTCGGCAGCAACCCGGACTTTCGCGGGGCGACGAATTTCTACGAGGCCGTGTGGCAGATCTTCTCGCCGCCCTGATTCTCGAGGAACGGAGTCTTGCCCGCGCTCAGCCTCGCGACGACCCGCCCCCGCTCGAGGTCGATGCTCTGCTCGAGATCACGGCGCAGACCGAGCGCGAAGAGCAGCTCATTCGTGTGCGCCAGCGGAGCGATGCTGAACTGCAACAGGCGATCGAAGAGATTGACGCTCGCTCCGAAGCCCTCGCCCAGGTTGTAGCGACGCTCGAAGTAGAGGCCCTTGCTCGCGGGCCTGCCTTCGACCTCGAGGTGCGACTCGAAGAGGTTGTGGCCGATGAAGATCAGCGCCGCCCAGGCGCAGCCCTGCACCACCGCCGCGATCAGCAGCAGCGGCACCATCGACAGCTGGTGACTGAGCAACACCGCGGTGCCCCACTCCACGATGAGGCAGAGACCGAAGGCGATGGCGCCCTTCCAATCGGCGATCGCCAGCATCGCGATCGAGCCGATCACCATCGGCAACAGCAGCGCAGGCAGCACCGCCTGCAGCGCGAGCATCGCGGAGAAATAGACGAAGGGAGACGCGAGCTGGTGCATCAGGCGATTGCGGTCGTCCTGATGGAAGGCGGTGTAGAGGGCCAGGTGCTGCTCGATGGGAAGTGCGTTCATGCCGCCCCCGCTTCGCAAGCGCGGAGCCAGTGCCAACCGTGCAGAAACCGCGGGTTCTCCGTCCAGCGGTGTGCAGATCTCTGATCACCTGTGAACGGGGTGTGAAGACTCCGATTTCGTTCTCAGCGAACGCGACAGTTCTGCACTCAGGTTTAGGAGTGTCCGAGGCCGTGACTGCTATCGTCCGGCTCGATGCCTCGCCTCCCCGATCGCCTCGTTTCCCGCATGCAGTCCACCTCCACGCTGGGCTCGCGGATCAGCAAGTCCGAGCTCTCCGACGCGAGCACCACGGAAGCGCGCGCGGTGGCGAAGCAGGCGATCGACGCGATCTCCAGCACCGAGGCGCTCACCACGCTCAAGTCGAAGCTCCAAGGCGAGTCGATCTCCGCTCCGCTGAGCTCGATGCGCGATCTCGCCGGTGGCCGAAAGTGGCTGGACGGAACGATCAAGCTCGACGCCCGGTCCTCACCCGAAGACGTGAAGGTGCTGCAGCGCGCGCTGATGAAGATCGGCGCTCATCATCCACAGGGTCGCGCTGACGCTTCGCTCATGCTGCTCCCCTGGGGAGCCGATGGAAGTCTCGGCCAGGGCACGCTGAAGGCGGTGGATGCAGCGCTGCGGATCGCGGGCAAGGCGAACCTCACTCCGGTGGCGAATCACCTCCCGCTCAACCGCGACGTCGCGAACGCGATCGAAGGGCTGCTGCGCAGCACGCCCGCGATCACCCTGCCCCCTCAGGCGGACGTCTTCCCCACCACGCCCACCTCTTCGGTCCCTCAGCGCGTGAACTTGATGGGCCGGGTGGCGCTGCCCCTCAACACCTCGAACTACACCGAGCGTTGGAACGGAGTGCTCGCGCGCATCGCCACCGAGCAGCCGAAGTACCGCGTGGGCACCGCCGGTCTCTCGGCGAATGCGACGCGCTGGCTGCAGGGCATCGAGGCCGCGCGTGGTCAGCCGCAGATGACTCAGCTGCTCGCGGTCAATCGCGTGGTGAACGAGAACCGCTACCGAGGAGAGGTGCAGGACAACTGGCAATCGCCGCTCGAGTTCTTCGCGAACGGCGGCGACTGCGAAGACTTCGTGATCGCCAAGATGGTGAGCCTCGAGAAGCTGGGCTTCGAGGCCTCACGCATGCGCATGCTGATCGTGAAGGACACGCTCTCGAATCAGGCCCACGCGGTGCTCGCGGTGGACATGCCCGACGCCACGTACATCCTCGATAACCAGTCGCAGCTGGTGCTGAAGCACGACGAGATCAAGGTGAGCGGCCGCTTCGTGTACGAGCCGCTCTTCGGTCTGTCGCGCAATCAGCAGTGGCTGTACGGCGTGCAGCGCTGACGAGGGGCCTTACTTGTCCAACTCCGCCTTCAAGATCGCGGTGGCCTCGATGCCACCGCCGCCATCGCGATCCATCTTGTAGGTGAGCACGCCGTCCTTCACGAACACGCG
>CBIHPJ010000361.1:0-8898 GCA_966211295.1 uncultured Myxococcales bacterium
AGCTGCGAGGTCGAACGGCAGGATCTCGACCTCGTTGAGGATCAACCTCACTCGCGCGTAGAGATCGACCTTCCCGACCTTGTGCGCTCCGTAGCTGAGCTCCGCGAGGGTGATCGCCGATGTGCACTGCGAGCGCGGCGGGACGCGCGCGATTCGCTGATGCAGCTTCGTCAGGGCGTCGCGACGGATCAGGTGGGAGATCACGTCGGTGTCGAAGAGGTACTTCACTTGAGGCTCGGCACCTTGCGACGACCTTCCTTACGACGTCCCTTCACCGCGGCATCGAGTGTGTCTGCGAAGCCGGGCTCGTCGTCGAATGCTCCCACCAGGCCGAGCAGGCCAGACGGCTTCTCCGCGGCGATCGGCACCAGCATCGCCACAGGTTTCCCGTGCTTTTCGATCACGATCCTCGAGCGCGCGTGCTGCACCTCTCCCACGATCTCCGAGAGGTGAGCCTTCAACTGGGCAATACTGAGTGAACGGGTCATTTTGACCTCCGCGCAGAATAATGACCCTTTTGCCATCTCGCCGCCAGACCACCAGACGGATGAGTCAGAACCCCGCAGGGGGCTTCTCTTCGACGAATGCGTGCAGGCGCTTTCGCTCCTCGGCGTTGAGCACCTCGCCGAGCCACGCTTCGGCCTCCTTCGGGTCCTCGAAGGCGCGCCGATTGGGAAAGTTCGCGTCGCGAATCATTCGCTTCATCTGCACCGAGAAGATGCCGTGGTCATTCGAGAGCAGCACGGCCGAGCGCTCGATGTGTGGGCTCACGCCGCTCAGGAACTCCACGAAGGGGCTCACCAGCTCGGCCTTCACGAACGCGATGAGCCGGTAATCGGCGCAGACCACCACGGGAGCGCCGTGGCTCTGCATCAGTGACTTGCCCTTCGTCTTGAGCGCCGCGAACTCCTCATCGGAGCGCAGCGTGCCCAGCCGGTGCTCGTACAGCCGCCCCACTCGAATCTCAGTGGTGAACATGGGGCGGCAGTCTAGCCAGCAGCGACGATGAAGCTCACGCCTCCACGGTGGTGAACGTCAGCTCGAGACCAGAGCCATCGGCCTTCACGTCGGCGAACGCCTTGCCGCCGTTCTTGAGCGCACCGAACAGCAGCGCCTCCGCCATGGCCTTCTTGAGCTGCTGATCGACCACGCGACCGAGCGGACGAGCGCCGAACTCCGGGTCGTAGCCCTTCTCACCGAGCCACGCGCGCGCCTTGTCGGAGAGCGAGATGGTGACCTTCTTCTCGTTGAGCAGGTTCTGGAGCAGCCGCACTTCCTTGTCGACCACCATGAGGATGATGTCCTTCGGCAGTCCGCTGAACTGCACCACGGCGTCGAGGCGGTTGCGGAACTCGGGCGAGAACGCGCGCTCGAGCGCTTCCTTCGACTTGCTCATGTCGATCGCCGGACGATCGCCGAAGCCGAGCGACTTGGCCTTCATGTCGCGCGCGCCGGCGTTGGTGGTCATGATCAAGATGATGTTGCGGAAGTCGGCCTTGCGACCGTTGTTGTCCGTCAACGTCGCGTGGTCCATCACCTGGAGGAGGATGTTGAAGAGCTCCGGGTGCGCCTTCTCGATCTCGTCGAGCAGCACCACCGCGTGGGGCGCCTTGCGGACGGCGTCGGTGAGCAGGCCACCCTGGTCGAAGCCCACGTAGCCCGGAGGCGCGCCGATGAGCCGCGAGACGGTGTGCCGCTCCGAGTACTCCGACATGTCGAAGCGCAGGAAATCGACGCCGAGGGTCTTCGCGAGCTGCTTGGCCAACTCCGTCTTGCCGACGCCCGTGGGCCCCGCGAAGAGGAAGTTGCCGACCGGCTTCTCCGGTGAACGCAGACCCGAGCGCGCGAGCTTGATGGCCGCTCCCAGCTCGTCGATGGCGCGGTCCTGGCCGAAGATCACGCCGCGCAGCTCCTTCTCCAGATTGCGGAGCTGCTCGCGCTCGTCCTTCGCCACGGTCTTGGGCGGAATGCGCGCCATGCGGGCCACCACGGCTTCCACGTCCGCCACGGTGACCTTGTTGGTGGGCTGCGGACGGAGGCGATCGATCGCGCCGGACTCGTCGATGACGTCGATGGCCTTGTCCGGGAGGAACTTCTCGTTCACGTACTTGTGCGCCATCTCGGCGGCGGTACGGAGCGCGTCCTCGTCGTACTTCACCTTGTGGTGGTCTTCGTACTTGGGCGCGAGGCCCTTCAAGATCTCCACCGTCTCGTCGACCGAGGGCTCGCCCACGTCGATGCGCTGGAAGCGGCGCGAGAGCGCGCGGTCACGCTCGAAGGAGCTCTTGTATTCCTGGTGCGTGGTGCTGCCGATGCAGCGCAGCTTGCCGCTCGCGAGCGCGGGCTTGAGCAGGTTGGAGGCGTCCATCGAGCCACCCGACGTCGCACCGGCACCGACGATGGTGTGGATCTCGTCGATGAAGAGGATCGCGTCCTCGTGCTGGAGCAGCGCCTTCAACACCGCCTTGAGGCGCTCTTCGAACTGACCACGGAACTTGGTGCCCGCGAGGAGCGCGCCCATGTCGAGCGAGAAGATCTTGGCGTTCTGCAGCGGGAGCGGGACCTTCTTCTCGTGAATCGCCAGCGCGAGTCCCTCGGCGATGGCGGTCTTACCCACGCCTGCATCACCGACGTAGAGCGGGTTGTTCTTCCGGCGGCGGCAGAGCACCTGCACCGTGCGCTCGAGCTCGTTCTTGCGGCCGATGAGCGGATCGATGTGGCCCTTCGCGGCCTCGGCATTGAGGTCGGTGCAGTACGCCTCGAGCGGGTTCTTCGCGGCGGGAGCGCCTTCGTCATCATCGGCGCCCATGCTCCCCACGCCCTCGCGCTCGTCACCGTGCGCGCCAGCGCCTTCGCCATCGCTCTCCTTCTTGATGCCGTGGCTGACGTAGTTGAGGAGGTCGTAGCGAGTGATGCCCTCTTCCTTGAGGAAGAAGAGCGCCTGGCTGTCGGTTTCACGGAACAGCGCGATGAGCACGTCAGCCGAATCCATCACCTTCTGTTCAGCGGACAGCGCGTGGAAGGCGGCGCGCTGGAGCACGCGCTCCACGCCGATGGTCTGCTGCGGCTCTGCTTCGGAGCCTTCGGGCAATCGCTCCACGGTCTCATCGAGGAACGTGTCGAGGCGCGCCTTCAGGCGATCCGACTTCGCGCCGCACGCCTTGAGCACTTCGATGGTGCGCGGGTCGCGGAGGAGGCCGAGCAGCAAGTGCTCGAGGGTGAGGTATTCGTGCCGCATGCGCTTGGCTTCGGCGAGGGCGAAGCGAATGGAGGCCTGCAGTTCTTTGGCGATGATCGGGGAGGCCATTCTTCAGAGCTCCTCTGGCTCGATTGACAGCTTGAGCGGGAACTCGTGTTCCTTCGCCAGCTGGTGCGTCTTGTTCACCTTCGTCTCGGCAATTTCTTTTGTGTACACACCCGCGACGCCCACGCCTGTTCGATGCACGTTCAACATGATCAACATCGCGTCTGATTCGGTCTTGTGGAACACGGACTGCAGCACGAACACCACGAACTCCATCGTCGTGTAGTTGTCGTTGTGGAACAGCACCTTGAAGAGTGGGGGCTTCTTCAGCTGCTCCTTGCGCTTCGTTGCCGTGGCTACACCGGTATCGCCGTCGTCCGAGCTAGGGCGATGTTTGGTGGCCATGGCGGGCCGAAAGTAACAGACGCTTAGCGCCGCGCACCTCTGCCTCTTCGCTTGTTCCTGCACTGTTCGGGCGGGTGAAACAGGCCTGTTGACGTACGTTTCGCTGACGAGTCTCCTTCAGCGTTCGTGCTCGCGTTCGTTCTCGCCGCTCTGCTTGGTCAGTCCCCGCCCCAGGTGGCAGTGATCGACATCTCGTCTGAGGACGCGATCTACGAAGACGTTTCCAGACGGTACGCCCAGTCACTCGCGGAGGCGCTCACGAAGGAAGGCGTGCCCGCGGTGAGGGTAGATGAGTCAGAGCTACCTCCCGAAGGTTGTCGCCTGGGTCCTTGTCTTGGGGTGGCGGCGAGAGGGAAGGGCGCGCTCGCGATCGTCACCGTCGATGCGGAAGAGCTCGGACCGGGGAAGAACAAGGTCGTGGTGACGATGATGCGGGCGACGAATGGAGAGCCGCTCGCGGGTGGTCGCTACGAGTTGAAGGCAGGGATGAAGAAGATCCCAAAGGGCCTCACTGACTTCCTCGCGAAAACGAAGAAGGCGATGGCGAAGGTCGTGCCTCCGCCACCGCCTGCTGTTTCTCCGTCTCCGTAATTTTCCGTTGGTGCTCAGCGCCGGCCGTTGCCGTGGCCGTGCCCGTTGTGGACGCAGGCGTAGCCATCCCAGTGGTACGAGGGCGGGCAATCGCGGCGAATCGCCACAGCGCCGTGCCCGTTGTGGTGGTGGTAGCGCCCAGGCACCACGATGCAGCCGGTGGAGAGAATCGCCAGGAGACCCAGTTGGATGAGTGTCTTCATGGCGTTGACCCTGCCAAACGCGACCGCAGGGGTTCAACGAGGGAAGAGTAGTCGCGGGTGCGTGTGCTCGGCACTTCAGCGCCGAGTGAGTGCTGCTCTCGCGTCTTTGCTTCCGACCCGCGCGGCGTACCGACGGAGCCGATCGTTCTTCGGGAACAGCATGTAGAGGAACACGCCTCCGATGCCGACCAGGCCGAACGCTCCGAAGCCGACGCCGAAGAGGTCGAGGAAGATGTTGTAGCCAGACTCCGTGAGGTGCCGCGAGGGATCGGCGGGGTCGTAGGACACCATCACCTCCTCGCTCGAGCGCGGACACGAGAAGTGGGTCGCGTGACCTTGGACGCGTTTGCCCTCGACGGTGAAGGTGAAGTCGATGGCGCAGCTGAAACGCTTGGCGCGGGTGCCGGTGACGCTCGCGAAGGTGATGGGCCACGACTGCGAAGCCGAACGCTCGGTGAGATCCCAGATGCCGTAGACGCAGAGCGAGCCGAACAGGAAGTTGAGCGCGAGCAGCAGGATGATCTTTCCCCACTGACGCTGCTCGTCCTCCATCGGCGCGCTGAGATCGACGAGTCCGCCCTTGCGAAGACACTGAGGGCAGCGCGCGTCGTCCGCCTCGAAACCACGAAGACCGCAGTGGGTGCAGCGGTAAGCCATCGGTCAGCGCGGGGGAGGCGTGTGCACCACCACCGCGTCAGGCACGGCCTTCTTCACTTCGCGGAAGGGCACGCTCGCGCCGACCGTCGTGTACAGGTTGGCGCCGGTGCGGGTCTTCGCGGTCTTGAGCGGGTACTCCTTCGCCCGCGGCACGAACCACTCGCGCACCTGCTTCAGCTGGAGCACGTGCACGTGCTGCACGTCGACGAACACGTACACGAGCAGATCGGCGATTGAGTAGAGGAAGCAGCCCGGCGAGTCCTTCTCGGCGTTGCTGATCAGCTCGAAGAAGTACGTGCCGCGGCGGTGACCCTGGCGATCACCTTTCACTTCGACTCCGAGCACCTGCTGGCCTGGGCGTTCCCAGAGCAGATCGACTCCGCGGTGTTGAAAGCGCGGATCGTTCTGCACGTCGTGCACGTGGCTGCCGGGCACTTCCCGCAGCATCACCTCGCGCGCGAGAGCGACCGCACGATCGGCGGCGCCCATCACGCCGCGCATTGAATAGGCGCGGCTCATCGGATCCTCGAGCGAGGGGCGATTACTTCCTCAACTCGACGCCGGTCGCGACGAGCTGGACCTCGCGGTACTTGCCGTCCTTGCCCTTCGGAACGGTCGCGCCCTCGGCCTCGTAGTGCTTCGCCCTCGCCTCATCGAGCATCGCGACCTTCACCACGCCCTCGACCTTCGCGGTGCTGCCCGCGGAGTCGAGCGGAACGAAGAAGCCGTAGTCCTTGAAGGTCACGCGCACGCCCGGGCCCTTCTCGGTGCCGGCGAGCTCCATCCAGCAGCCCTTCTTCTCGCAGGCCTTCCGGATCTTCGCCTCGACCGCGACGGTCTTGCCTTCGTAGTCAGTGGGCGCCTCGAGCAGCTTGGTGAGCTCGACCGAGTCAGCGCCCTTGAGCTTCTCGCCGCGCGTCATCACCGTCTTCTCGGTGGGGGTCTCAGCCTTCGCCTCAGGCTTGGCAGGAGGGGCAGCGGTCAGGGTCAGCGCGATGAGGAGGGCGTTCATGTGGGTCCACGTAGCCGATGGGGAAGGGAGGCTGCAAGTTGGCGCGATTCCGGACGTGGATGGCGGGCCCTTATTTCGGTCGGTCGCGATGATCTGCGTCATGACAACCACCACCGCAGAGCGTCCCGCTTCCATCCCCGACGTGGTCTTCCCCCTCTTTCTTGGCCTGAACCTGGTCGTCTACCTCGCGTACGGAGTGGGCTTCATGCTCGCGCCTCAGAAGCTCGCGGCGCTGCTCGACATCACGCTCGGCTCTCCGACTGCGCTCGCTGATTTCCGCGCGATGTACGGAGGACTCGGGCTGGCGTGCGCGGCGTTCTTCGCTCTCACGCTCAAGAACGTGTCGATGCGTCACTCGGGGTTGTTGCTCGCGGTGTTCGGCGCAGCCGGATTGATGATCGGCAGACTGTTCACCATGGCGGTCGATGGAATGCCTGGCCCGGTGATCTTCTTGCTGCTCGCCACTGAAGTCTTCGCGGTGGTCGGCGGACTCTTCCTGCTCAAGCAGTCACAAAGTCATTGAGCGTCTGCGCCACTCTTCCGCGGTGCTGCCTGCCTTGCGACGGAACCAATCGCTGAAGTGCTGGTACGACGCAAAGCCCACGCGGTTCGCGATCGACGAGAGCTTCTCGTCCGACTCCGCGACGAGTGACTGAGCGAGCTCGAGCCGCTCGCCATCGAGCACGCGATGAAACGTGGTGCCGAAGCTGCCGAGGCGGCGTTGGAGCGTGCGCGTCGAAACTCCGAGCTGCTTCGCCGCTGATGCGAGGTCCGCCTTGTCGAGCTGAGTTCGGAGCAATTGCTTCAGTTGCTGCAGCTCGGGAGGAACGCCGCGCACGTGATCGCGCAGCGCCTCCCAGCGGCGGAGCAGCGAAGGATCGAGCTCGAGATACGTGGCCGCTTCGCCCGCATCCGTGAACACCTCCGTCGGATACGGCTGTGGATAGATCGCGAGGTAGCCCGCGACCACGGTGCCGGCGAAGCCACCAGGGCGAACCACCGCTTCCCGCACCGTCACCTCAGCCTGCCGCTCCCGCGCACCTTCGATGAAATCGCGGAGCACGCCGAACGACTCACGATCGATTCCCGTCATGCCGCTGAAGTCGAGATAGGTGCGGTGCGGCTTCGCCTCGGGCCGGATCTCCGCTGAGAGCGCCTGCACCACTCGCCGCGTCTCGTCTCCCAGCGGCTGACCCCAGACGTAGAACGCGTAGAGCTCCTCGTTCTCGCAGAGATGGAGGAAGTGCTTGTCGGCGAGCCAGGTGCCGGTGGGATCGCGTTGAAAGGCGGCGAGGTCTGCAGCGGGCCGGAGTTCGTCAGCCATGAGCCGGATGATTGTCGAGGTCCGCGTGCGCGCGCGCAACGAGAAGGCTACGGTGGCTCCGCCTTGCAGCTCGTCATCCCCGAAAGAAATCGTTCGTTCGGCGCCCTCGACGCGATCGCGGTGATCGGTGTCATCGGGTTTTCGATCGCGCGCTTCATTCCGGTCGCGAAGTTGATCCCGTTCTGGGGCTGCGGCTTCCGCAAGATGACGGGCATTCCGTGTCCGGGTTGCGGGCTCACGCGCGTGGCCGATCGCATGGCGCACTTCAATCCGCTCGGTGCGCTCAAGGCGAACCCGCTCGGCACCCTCGCCGCGACGGGATTTGCGATCGCGATCGTCTGGAGCTTCGCGCACCTCGTCTTCGCCGCTCCGGTGCCCGAGCTCGTGCTGCAGGACAAGGAGTGGCGCCGTGTTCGCTGGGGCGCCTTCCTGTTGTTCAGCCTCAACTACGCGTGGGTGATCTTCGCGTACGCGGTGCTCGGCCTTCGCTGATTCGCGGATTGCCTCCCTCTCCCTTCGGGAGAGGTCGGGGTGAGGGTTGACCGCGTTGCGCAGTCACTTCTCCTCGCGGGAAATTCGAGAACAAGCGCCTCGCTCACTGAGTAGTCTCAAACCTCGATGCGAACGTTCGTGTGCTGCACCGTCGTCGTCGCGCTGCTCTGCTGTGGACCGAACACCACCACTGACGCTGGCGCGGGAGGTGGTGGCGAAACCGGGGGCGGCACCCAGACAGGCGGCGGCGCGGGTGGCGGGGGCACGGGTGGCGGGTCGGGCGGAGGTTCGGCGAGCGATGGCGGCGTCGACCCCGACGCGGGTGCCGACGATGCGGGCACGGATGCGGGCTCCACCGACGCAGGGCCCACCGATGCAGGCGTCACGGACGCCGGCTCCACCGATGCGGGCTTCGATGCAGGGGTCGTGGTGGTCGTCTGCCAGGCGCTCGCGCCGCTGCCGAGCTCGCTCTGCAGGGTTGACGCCGGCGACGACGGCCGGGTGATCATCGGTGACGTCCTCACGCCATCGAAGGTCTTCCGGGGTGGCCAGGTCGTCATCGATGCGCAGGGTGAGATCGTCGGGGTGGGGTGCCAGATCGACTGCGACAACAACCCGAACTGCGCCGGTCCCGCCATGACCGCGACGATCGTCACCTGTCCGCAGGGCGTCATCTCGCCGGGTCTGATCAACCCGCACGATCACCTGACCTACGATCAGAACTCGCCCTGGGTGAACGTCTCTGGCGAGCGCTGGGAACACCGGCACGACTGGCGCAATGGCCTGGGCGGTCACACGAGGATCACGGCAGTCGGCGGCGCCAGTGCGGATCAACTCTCCTGGGCGGAGCTCCGCGCGCTTTTCGGCGGAACGACCTCGATCGTCGGGAGTGGCGGCGCCGCGGGCCTGGTTCGGAACCTCGACAACGCGACGTTCTCCGGGCTCGCTTCGCCGCCGGCGCTCGTCGACA
>CBIHPJ010000362.1:0-8857 GCA_966211295.1 uncultured Myxococcales bacterium
CCTGCGCCTCAAGGACCTCGAGGCGGCGCGGCGCGAAGCGTGGCGTCACACGATGCTCGCGCCGAAAGACGAGGAGGCGTGGCTCTTCGCGGCGGTGATCTACACCATGCAGCTTCGCTTCGACACCGCAGAGAAGGCGCTCAAGCAGGTGCTCCGCATCAATCCGAGGAACGCGCGCGCGCACTACCACCTGGGCGGGCTCTACGACGCACTCAAGGACAAGGCGGCAGCGAAGAAGTCGTACCGCGCTGCGATCGTCGCGGACGTCCTCGCGTGGGAGCCGCTCAACAACCTCGCGATCATGCTGCTCGAGGAGGGAACGAAGGAGTCGCTCACCGAAGCGCGCATCCTCCTCGACCGCGCGATCCGACTGGGCACGAAGGGCGATGCTGTCATCATCCGCTACAACCTCGCGCTCGCTTGCTACCGATTGGGCGATGTCGTGGGAACTCGGCGCGCGGCGCAGGAACTCTTGAAGCTCGCGCCGGTCGATCACCCGATGGCGACCGAGGCGCACCGCGTGCTCAAGCTCGCGGCCTAATCGAGCTGCTCGTAGATCCGAACACGCGACGAGTGGCGCAGCTCGAAGCGATTGCCTCGGAACTCGAGGTGCTCCGGATCGGTGATCGTCACTTCTCCGGTGCGCGCCATTCGGCCGCCGTCGAAGAGCATCAGCCAGCGCGGGTGTCTCTGACCGAGCAATTCCTCGTAGCGATTGTTCCGGCGCCTCATCTGGTCGGTGTACCCGAGGCCCGAGAAGTAGCTGATGATCAGATCGTCGAACTCGCGCGGATCTTCGTCAGCGATCAGCAGCCCTCCGCGCGGAGCGGCGTGCGCCTGCAGCCAATCCGTCGATTCGCGAAGTGACGGTTCGAGACGAGAGGTCGCCGCGATCGATCTGAACGAATACGACCACTGAGAACCGGGCTCGTAGCAATACACGCCCAGCGCGCCGCACCACGCTGCCGCCATCGCCACGGCCGCAGCAGCGACACGAGGACGTTCGGCCAGCAACCAGCCCGCGAACGGAAGGAGCAGGAGCACCTCCTTCATCGTGAAGCGAGCGAGTGGCGCGAAGCTCGAAGTGACCGCGCTCCGGAACGTGTAGAGCGCGGTGGGCACCACGATCAGCACGACGAGCCAGCGAAGCTCAGGACGTTCTTTCCAGGCTCTCCAGAGTCCGACGGTTCCGGCAGCGGCGAAGAAGGGGGTGAGCATGAGCACCGCCGCTCCCGGCCAGAACAGCAGACACATGAGTCGGTACCTGCCCTCGCCCCAGATCGCGGCCTCGCGCGGCCACCAACCGCGATGAAACTGGTCGATGAAGCGAATCGGATACAGCGCGTCGCCCTGCCCGACCTGATTTCCGATCAACCAGAAGATCGCGAAGACCGAAGCCGCGGCACCGAAGCCGACGGCCTTCGCGAAACTCCGGGAGCGCAGGAGTACAGCAAGGGCGAGCATCGGAACGATGAGCCACGAGTCGTACCGGGTCGCGCACGCGAGGTTGAGAATCGCGGCGGCTCCCCAGAGTCGCTCCTGATCGAACAGGGCGATCGCGCTCATCACGAAGAGCAGATTGAGCGCCTCGCTCGCCGACGTCGTCGAGCACTGAACGTGGAGCCCCCAGAAAGCAAAGCCGAGCACCGCGAAGGTCGCGGCTGACTGACCGAAGCGACGCGCGGTGAACACGTACAGCGGCCATGCGGTGAGCGAGCCGACGATCAGACTGAGCACTCGCCCCGCGTGAAGGAGCGACGGCCAGATCAGCTCCGCCAGCGCGAGGAGATAGAGGTGCAACGGACCGAACTGCATCGGCCCGTCATCGAAGCTCGTCATCCACTGCGGCGCTTCGAGCCAGCGATGCGCGATCCACGTGCGCGCGATCGCGTCTCCCGCGAGGTTCTCGTTGACGAATAGCGCGACGAGGCGCGGCGCAAGCACCGCGACCGCCAGCCACCCTCCCCGCTTCATTCTGGTCGCTCCGCCTGGCGCATCCTTCGGATGCAGTGGTCCAGCGTGCCGCTGGACCGGCTTCGCTCCCGGTTCATCCCTGGCGTCCGTTGTCTTCGAGCGCGCCACGAAGCGAGCGGAGAGCTGCGCGCACGTGCTCCGAACGATCGGCCGGCGAAGGAGTGCCGGTGGGATGTGCTTCATCGGCCGGACCCGGCTTCTCGACGTGAGCGATGCGCTTCAGGATCCGCTCGTCGAGCACCGAGGCCTGATGCTCCGATCCGGTGCGCAGCGCGTGACCGAGCTCGAGGTGCGCGCGATACAGATCGAGCGCGTCGAGGAAGGAGAGGTCGCCGACCTCGGTCAGCAGCCGAGTCGCCTCGGCCATGTCTTCCTCAGCCGCCTCGAGATCGCCGAGCAGAGCGACCGTCGCAGCGCGAACGCCGAGCGCGAGACCGAGATAGCGAAGATCTCCGACCTCGCGGAGCACGTCGATCGCCTCGGGCACACGCCGCATGGTGTCGTCGTACTCGCCGTACTGCAGGTGCAGCGAAGCGAGCATGAGCAAGGTCGCGCCTTCGAAGCGCCGCGCACCGACGTCACGGAGAATCTCGAGCGCGCTCTCGTAGTGCGCGAGCGCCTGACCCGGTTGCTCGAGCTCGGCCGCGAGATCTCCGAGGTTGATGTGACTGATTCCCTCGGAGCGCCGGCTGCCCAGCTCGCGGTGAATGCTGAGCGCCGCCTGGTAGTTCGCGCGCGCCGCCTTGAGCAGACCGAGCGCCTGCTGAAGGACGCCGAGGTTGGCCAGCGTGATGCCCTCGTAGCGGCGATCGCGCGCCGCGCGGTGAATCTCGAGCGCGCGGTTGTAGGTCTCGAGCGCGGCGCCGCCCTCTCCGAGCTCCTGCTGGAGCGTGCCGATGTTGCTGACCGCGCGGCCCTCCATGCGGAGATCGCCGACGCTCTTGAGCAATTCGAGCGCGCGCTCGAAGCGCTGGCGCGACTCACCACGCTGGCCCTTCTGGCGATCGACCATCGCGCGAATCAACATGATGCGGCCGAGCCAGCCCTTGTCGCCGGAGCCGGTTGCCAATTCCTCGGCCTCGAGCAGATCCGCCTCCGCGTCGAGCGCGCGACCACGCGCCAGTCGAGCACGGCTGCGAGTCTCGAGCGCGGCCGCGCGGGGACCGGGCTCCTCGAGCTTCTCGATGATCGCGTCGAGCATCTGCAGGTGAACGCCGAAAGGTCCGCGCATCGTAAGCACGGGATCGAGATGCATCACCGCGCTCAGCGCGACTCCGGGCTGCCCCACTTCCAGCGCGCGCTGGAACACGGAGTTCAGGTTCTCTCGCTCGAGATCGAGATCGTCGAGGTGCGTCTTGCCGGACTCGGCGAGCGCGGCGAGCTTCGAGCCGAGCTTCAGGAAGTAGG
The DNA here is from genome assembly GCA_966211295.1 of uncultured Myxococcales bacterium. Classification (GTDB taxonomy): domain Bacteria; phylum Myxococcota; class Myxococcia; order Myxococcales; family Myxococcaceae; genus Archangium_A. Next base: position 3,382 of record CBIHPJ010000362.1, read on the forward strand.
CGGAGTGCCGCGCGAGCGCGCCGTCGTGCTCAGGGCGCGTCTGCAGCTTCTCCTTCGCGTACTCGCGAATGCTCTCGTAGAGACCGAAGCGAGTCTGTCCTTCGTCTCCCGAGGGAAAATACGCGCGCACCAGCGACTTCGTGCGCAGCGTCATCAACGCCTCGAGCGCCGCTCCTTCGGCGCCACCAGAGAGCGCGACCACTTCTTCGACCGCATCAGCTGAGAGCCCGCCGCGGAAGACGGAGAGCTGCGCGAGCGTCGAAGCCTCGGCAGGTGAGAGGTTGTTCCACGACCAGTCGATCGCTCCGCGCAGGGTCGCTTGCCGATCGACGGCCTTGCGATCGACGAGCACGTCGAAGCGCCGAGGCAGACGCTGGACCAGCTGCGAGGGAGAGAGCACGGACATCCGGCTGGCCGCGAGCTCGATCGCCAGCGGCATGCCGTCGAGCTGCTTCACGATCTCTGCGATCGCGACCAATTCTGCATCGGTCGGTTGCCAACCCGGACGAGCGGCGCGAGAGCGCTCGATGAAGAGCTCGACGGCCTCCGCCGAGCGAGCGTCACGCGCCTCGCGCGGCATGCGAAGTGGAGGCACCTCGAAGACGGTCTCGTCCGCCACGCGCAACAGCTCGCGTGAGGTCACCACGAACCGGGCGTTCGGAGCGACGCTCATCCACGTGCCGATCGTCGCGGCGGCGACGCCCACCACCTGCTCGAAGTTGTCGAGCACGATGAGCGTCTCGGTGCGCGCGAGGATCGCGTGACCGAGCTGCTTGACCGGATCGTTCGGCATCAGCGGCACGCCGAGCGCGCGAGCGACGGCAGCGCACACTCCATCGCGGTCGGTCGCTTCAGTGAGATCGCAGAACCACACGCCGCCGCGGCGACGGCCCTTCTCGTTCACTGATTGGAAGTGAGTGACGAGCTGCGAACCAAACTGCAGCGAGAGGCGCGTCTTCCCCGTGCCGCCGGGGCCGAGCAGCGTGAGCAGCCGCGCGCCCTGACGGAAGAGTTGATGGAGATCGGCGAGCTCAGCGACGCGGCCGACGAACGTGGTCGCCTGGGGGCCGATGTTCGTGGGCCGGCCCGCGACCGAGGTGAGGATCTCCTTGAGCTGATCGAGCGCCTTCTCGTCGCTGCCGTCCTTCTTGTACTCGTGGACGCGACTGGGCCGCGGACGCACGTGATTGCTGGCGCGGCTCGCAGACTCGGCGACCGTTTCCTTCTCCTGAGACTCGAGCTGAGTGGCTTCCGCGCTCGCCGACTCGGAGGGGAAGCTCTCTTCTGCTGAGGACTCGTCGAGGCCAGGAACGTCGTCGTAATCCACCAGCCACTTCGCGATGTCGGGCGGAGGCAGCCCGGCGAGCACGGTGGAGAGCGCCTCGCGGAACGCCTCGGCGGTCGGGTAGCGATCGCGCGGCTCCTTGCGGAGCGCCTTCATCACCACGCGATCGACCGCCTCGGGCACGTCGTCACGAAGCGAGGAAGGCAGCGGCACCTGCGCCTCGCGCACCAGCTTCAAGGTGACCGCGTCGGTCTTCCCTCTGAAGAGGTACTTCGCGCAGATCATCTCCCAGAGCACGATGCCCAGCGCGAAGACGTCCGTGCGCGGATCGACGGGCTTGGCGTGCGCCTGCTCGGGCGCCATGTACGGGAACTTCCCCTTCAGGATTCCCGTGCCGGTCTGCACCGACTTGTTCGCCGCTTTCGCGACGCCGAAGTCGATCAGCTTCACCTCACCGTTGCGGCCGATGAGGATGTTGTGCGGAGAGACGTCGCGGTGAACGACGTGGAGCGAGCGTCCCTGAGCATCGGTCGCGACGTGGGCGTGCGAGAGACCGCGCGCGATCTCGACGCCGACTCCGAGCGCGACTTCGAGCGGCACGTGATGGCCCTGCTCTCGCGTTCGCTTGAGGAGCTCGCGCAGATCTTTGCCGGCGACCAGCTCCATCGCGACGAACCAGGTGCCCTCGACTTCTCCGAGTTCGTGGATGCGCGCGATGTTCGGGTGAACGAGGCGCGAGGCGATGCGCGTCTCGTCGAGGAAGAGGCGGAGGAAGCGCGGGTTCTCGGTGAGATGCGGGAGGATGCGCTTGAGCACCATGTCTTCGGCCGATCCGTTGGCGCGCGCGAGGAACACCTCGCCCATGCCCCCGGCGCCGAGCCTCTTCACCAGCGTGTAGCGCCCGAAGGCTTCGCCCATGGCGGAGGCCGAAGTTATCGGGAAATCACCGAATTCACGGGGTTTTTGATCGATCGCAACTATCCGATTGGCCGTGCGACAATGTGAGGAACCATGCCTATTGATCCGAAGATCCCCATTGCGCGCCCGGCTGTGCGAGTCACCACGCCGGTCCCCGCCCCGGTCAAGCCGCAGGCCACCCCTGTTCCGACCACTCTTCAGCCTTCGGGCTACAAGGCGGCGAGCACCTTCGACACCATCCGCCAGCCTTCCCCCAAGCGCGACGGCATTCCCGACGACAGCATCGGCCGGCGCCAACAGGGCGGCATCGCCGACGACGGTATCGGTCGCGCCAAGCAGGGCGGCATCGCTGACGATGGCATCGGCCGCAAAGGCGCGGGCGGCATCGCTGACGACGGCATCGGCCGCAAAGGAGCGGGCGGAATCGCGGATGACGGCATTGGCCGCACCAAGAAGGGTGGCATCGCGGACGATGGCATCGGCGGGGGCAGCTACGAAGCGGCGCTCGACGCACTGGTCGGCCGCAACGACACCGATGACTCCCTCGCGCTGCGTGACGCGATCTACCAGCGCATGGAGCAACCCAGCTTCCTCAAGGGCAGCGCCACTGTTCCCGCGCAGGTCGCCGCCTTCGCGAAGACGCTGAAGCTCTCTCCCGCACAGCAGGCTCAGGTCGACTCGCTCCTCCGTGGCTCGACCAAGGAGACCGCGACGCTGGTGGGCGCGCTCCTCGAGAAGACGCCTGAGGTGCTCACCACGGTTGATGGGAACGGGCAGACGGCGCTGGCGAACCTGGCGCGCATCGCGACCCAGCCGCTGAACACCAAGATGGCGGGCGACACCACGAAGGGCGAGCTACTCTCTTCCGTGCTGCGCGAGATCATCAACCCGAACCGCATCGATCAGGGCGACGCGCCGACCTGCACCGTGACCTCGATGCAGTTCGAGCTCGCGGCTGATGAGCCCGCCGAATACCTCCGCTTGATCGCCGACCTCAGCGGTCCCGAGGGCAAGTCGAAGATGCGCGGTGGCTCGTTCCTCGAGCTCGAGGCTGGCGATGCCGGAGCGCGCGATGGCCGCTCGATCAGCGACACGATCTTCCAGACCGCTGCGATGGAGTTCGGCAACGGTCGCGATGGCCAGTTCGATCCCTACGCGGGCAAGTCGGTGAACACCAAGACGGGCGCTGAGCAGCGCGGCCTCAAGCCGGCGCAGCAGACGCAGGTGCTCCGCCAGCTGTTCGGGGTGAACTACGAGTCGAAGAACTTCCTCAACGAGGCCGAGGGCGCGAAGGCGCTCGAGAAGCTGCGCGGCTACGACACGCGCGGCGCGCAGAACCGCCCGATCATCCTTCAGATCGACCAGGGCGACTTCAACCACGCGGTCACGTTCGAGCGCGTCAGCGATCAGCGCGTGTACTTCCGCGATCCGTACGGTGTGCTCCGCTCCATGCCTGAGCAGCAGTTCCCGAAGTTCGTGATGGCGGTGAACGCGCCCCGCGATCTGAACATCGTCTGAACTGGCGAGACGTTCTGCGCTGGACCCGGAGGCGAGTCGAATAGGCTCGCCTTCGTGCTTTTCCGCATTGCTGTCGTGGTCGCGTTCGGTTTCGCCTTCTTCGGCTGCAAGTCGAAGTCGTCTGCCCAGGCTGACGCGTCGATCGCCGAACCGGCGTCCGCCGATTGGCTCGATGGAAAGCTGCCCACCGAGACGTCCTCACCGGTCGACGGCGGCACGCTCACCATCCGAGTGATGAACGAGCCGGCGTGCCTCAATCACCTCGCGGACAATTGCCGCGACGGTTGGGTGAGCCGCATGACGAATCGGCTCGTCACGCAGACCCTGATCGCGCCTGGCGCCACCGACTCCGCGCTCAAGCCCGAGCTCGTCGCCGAGTGGAAGGAGAGCGACGATCACCGCACCAGCACGTTCACGCTGAAGAGCGGGATCACCTTCTCCGACGGCTCCCCGCTCACCAGCGCCGACGTGATCGCCACCATCGACGCCGTGATGGATCCAAAGCAGCCCACCGGAGCGATCCGCGGCGAGTTCTCTGCGCTCGGCACGTGGAAGGCGCTCGACGAGTCGCACGTGGAGCTCACCTGGAGCAAGCCTTCTCCCTTCGCGCTGCGGGCGCTGGCGCGGCTCCCGATTCTCTCGAAGAAGGAGCTCGCGGGAGACTTCGCGAAGATTCAGCCGATCGGCACCGGGCCCTTCATCGTGGAGAAGTGGGATCGCGGTCAGTCGCTCACGCTGGTGCGTCGGCCGAACGGCGCCGCCTACCTCGATCGCATCGTCTTCCGCTTCGTCAAAGATCAGACAGCCGCGGCGCAGATGTTCGAGCGCGGCGAGTTCGATCTGATGACCAGTATTCCGCCTACGCTCTGGCGCAGCCTCGAAGATCCGAAGGCAGCGTGGGCGCGACGCGATTGGAACCGCATCAAGAGCCTCGACAACAGCTACTCGTACATCGCGTGGAACGAAGCGCGTCCGTTCTTCGCCGACGTGCGCGTACGGCGTGCGCTCGCCCACCTCTACGACACGAAGTTGATCACTCGGATCGTCGACCTCGATCTCGAGCTGCCCACCACGTGTCCGTATCTGCGCAACGGAGGATCATGCGATCCCGCCGTGGCCGCCCTGCCCTTCTCTCCCGACACCGCGCGCGAGCTGCTCGCTGATGCTGGGTTCAAAGACACCGATGACGACGGAGTGCTCGAGCGCGACGGAGTGCCGCTCCGCTTCTCGTTCCTGCTTCCCTCCACGCAGGTGCGGCTCGGCAAGTTGGTGCCGATGCTGCAGGAGCAGTTCAAGCCCGTGGGCATCGACCTGCAGATCGAAAAAGTCGAGACGTCGTCACTCTCAGCGCGCGTCGCCAAGCGTGACTTCGACGTGGTGAGCCGGCTGTGGACTGAGTTCGATCGGGAACAAGATCTGTTCCCAATGTTCCACTCGAGTCAGATCGATGGAGGCTCGAATTGGATCGGTTACTCGAACCCCGAAGTCGATCGACTGATCGAGCAGGTGCGGGTGGAGTTCGACGAACAGAAGCGCCACCAGCTCGAGCAGGCGCTGCACGCGCGGCTCTACGCCGATCAGCCGTATCTCTTCATGACCACGCGGCAATCTTTGGACTCGGCGAAGAAGCGTGTGCACGGATTGCAGCCCTCAGTGCTCTGGTACGACCTTCGGGCAGTGTGGGTGTCAAACTGACTAGCGACGGCTTCGTTACCAGTGCTTTATTTCTCTCAGTTCCTCGCCCCGCGCAGCACC
>CBIHPJ010000363.1:0-8797 GCA_966211295.1 uncultured Myxococcales bacterium
GTGAGGGCAAGTCACCACGTCACCACACGATCTCATCCATCACTCGAGGCGGAGTGTCGTCGCTCTCGTGCAGCAACTCGCCTCGTCGAACGGGCATCTCTTCGCGCATCCGCACCTCGGTCGAGATCGACCACACATCGAACACCGGATCATCGTCGAGCTGCGCCACGCACACCGCAGTCCCTGGCTCGTCGGAGCGAAAGTACGGTTCAGCATCCACCGGTCCGATGCTGAACTGCTCAGCGAGCACCCCGACGTCAGTCGCGCCGAGCTCGGTCCACGAGCTCGCATAAGTCCCGTGCGGAGCCATCGCGAAGAAGACCTGCGTGCGTCGAGGGAGGCAGTGGAACGTCCACGTCCCGGAGCAAACCTGCGAGGCGCGACGATTGAGCCCCGACGCCTTCAACCCCACGCTGCTGCTCAGCACCTTCGCGTTGAGTTGGCCCTGGAACCAGTCCTCGAGACGAATGCGACATTCCTCCCGCGGTTCGATCCTGTGGTCATCCACCACGGCATGGACTCCGACCCAGAGCGTCCACGCGCAGATGCCGAGCCCCACGAGCAGGTTCTGGTACGGCGTATACTTGAGCCACTGAGTCACACGCGGCGCCCGGTGCAACGCATGCGCCGCACTTCAAGCGCGCGGCAACACGTCACGCACTGCACTCGGGTGTGACGGTTCGCGGCGGCCACCGGTGACAAAGATGGGCACCCTCCCAATTCGTTGCGGCGTGCACGTTATGGTCAGCGCGTGAGCGCGCCCTGGAGGCAGCCCTTCGAGCAGGCACTCGAGCGCAATGCTCCGCAGCGCGAGCTGCAGTGCGCCACGGTTTCTCCTGAAGGTGTGCCGTCGATCCGCACCATCCTGCTGCGCGGCTTCACTCCGGAGGGGTTTCCGTATTTCTACGCCGACCTCCGCAGCCGCAAAGCGAATCACCTCGCTGAGAATCCGCGCATCGCGCTGCTCGCGTGGTTTTCGAAGAGCGGTGAGCAGTTTCGATTGAGCGGCCGCGCCACGGTTCACGGTCGACACGCGGAAGGTCCGTGGGCCGAGCTGCGGCGTCACGGTTGGCTGGAGATCGATCGCGAGGAGGCGCTGCTCTACGTGGGGCCGCCTCCAGGGCGCACTCGCGTGGAGCAAGTGGTGAACGAGGTGCCGCCCGCTCCGCCGCAGGAGTTCGTGTTGGTCACCGTCGAAGTGACCGATGTTGATTGGCTCTCCGTGGGTCCTCCGAAAACTCGCGCTGGGTTCCGGCAGATCGGCGCGGGGTGGATTCAGCAGTCACTCAATCCGTGAACGCGCCCGAACGGTGTGGTGGCGCGAATGGATCTCAAAGGGTGCCGAGCGCGAACAGGCCCCTCGCGCCCTTCAATCGGTGACGATTTCACTCAGCTTCGTTCAGTGATTTTCCCGAAACCGGAACCGGCTCCGGTTCTGGGAGAATTCCTCCATCGCTGAGCGCCCTGGTGACAAGAAGCAGCGCGCCGAGGGCCTGTTGGCGACGACTCGAAGCCACGCTTCACTCGTCACAATCTCCCTTCCTGCCTTGCTGCTTCCTCGCTCAACGCTGTAGGTCGCGTCCATGAACATCGTCCGCACCAGCGAGATGCAGTGGGGAGAAGGCATGAACAAGGGCCAGTTCGTCCAGCGCCGCAAAGCGCTCGGCGGAAAGAACCTGTCCTGCGGTCTGTGGGAGCTGCCGCCCGGCAAGAAGTCCTTCCCCTTCCACATGCACCACGTCACCGAGGAAGCGATGTTCGTGATCTCGGGCACCGCGAAGATCCGCACCAAGGACGGCATGCATGCGATCGGTCCTGGCGACTTCGTCTCGTTCCCGCCGCAGGACGGCGCGCATCAGCTGATCAACGATGGCACCGAACCGCTGGTGTACTTCGCCGCGTCCGCGCCCAAGGGCATGGACATCGTCGAGTATCCAGACTCCGAGAAGACCGCCTCGGTCGTCGGCTTCCCGCCGGACGCGAAGCGCTTCATGTTCAACAAGCAGGGCGCGGCGCAGTACTTCGATGGCGAGAAGGACGCCGAGTAGTTCCGCAGAACATCACGCCACCTCAGGGATCCGGCTGGCGCGTGACCTTCTCTTCCTCGCGGGCGTATAGGGAAAGCATGCGCTGGATCCTTCTGCTCACGCTGGTCGCCTGCACTCCGCCGCCTGCGCCAGGGCCCGAGCCTGTCGCTGATCCGCTCGCGTACGCCTCGCCGCTGATGGGCACCGGCGGCTTCGCGTACTTCCACGGCAGCGCCTTCCCCGGAGCGTGCGTGCCCCACGGTCTCGCCAAGGTGGGTCCCGACACGCGCGGTCAGCAGTACGGAGATCTCGGCTTCATTCACTACTCGGGCTACTGGGCCGGCGACGACACCGCGATGGGCTTCTCGCATTTGCACCTGCACGGCGCGGGAGCGACGGACTGGGGCGCGCTCATCCTGCAGCCCGTGACCTCGAACGATCCCGGCGTGCTCGTGAAGGAGACGTACCAGAGCAAGTTCAGCAAGCGCTCCGAGCTCGTCTCACCGGGCAGCTACACAGTCACCCTCCAGAAGTGGAGCGTGAAGGCTGAGCTCACCGCGGCCACGCACTCCGCGCATCACCGCTACACGTTCGCCGACGGTGCGAGTCCCTTGGTGGTGCTCGATCTCGCACGCGCGCTCGCGTCCGGGCGCATGACCGAGCAGATGATCACGCCCGTCGACGAGACGACCTTGCGCGGGACGTTCCTGCTCAACAGCGGAATGAGCTCGGGCTTCGGAGGAAATCGCGTCTTCTTCGAGCTCCGCACCAATCGCGCGTACACGGTGTCTCAGACCTCGACCGACGGGAACGTCGTGTTGCTCTCGTTCGCACAGGGCGGCCCTGTTGAGATCCTCGTGGGGCTCTCCCTGGTCTCCGCCGAGGGCGCGACGAAGAACCTCACCGCCGAGTTCCCCACATTCGACTTCGACGCTCATCGCATCGCCGCGGAGGACGCGTGGCGATCGAAGCTCGCGCGCGCGAAGGTGTTCGGCGGCTCGGAGGAAGATCGCAAGACCTTCTACTCGGCGCTCCGGCTCGCGTTCTTGATGCCCACGGTGATCAGCGACGTCGACGGCGCGTACCTCTTCGGTGGTGTGCGCGGCGCAATGCCTGAGGGCGAGCCGATGCTGAGCGACTTCTCGCTCTGGGACACGTACCGCACGGTGCATCCGCTCTACGCGCTCGTCGATGAGTCGACCGCGCGCGCGTCGGTGAACAGCCTGGTGCGCATGGCGGGGCAGGGACGTGGACTGCCCCGTTGGCCGATGGGCACCGGAGAGTCGGGCACGATGGTTGGCGCCCCCGCTGACATCGTGATCGCCGACGCGGTGCTGCGCGGAGTTCCCGGCATCGACGCGGAGTCCGTGTGGCAAGTCGCGAAGAACGAAGCGCTCGGGAATCCGATGAGTGGCTCGCGCGCGACGATGGGGAGCTACAAGACGATCGGCTACGTGCCCGTCGAGGAGTCGGGTCGCAGCGTCGGCATCACCGTCGAGTACGCGCACGCTGACTTCGCGCTCGCGAATCTCGCTCGGCGATTGGGTCACGACGCGGACGCGGAGGCTCTTCAGACGCGCTCGCTCGGTTGGCGGAAGTTGTTCGATCCGACGAACCAGGTGCTGCGCGCGCGTCACCTCGACGGAACGTTGATCAACGAGCCCTACGACTTCACCAAGTGGGATCACTACGCCGAGGCGAACGCGCTGCAGACCACGTTCATGCCGTTCTGGGACCTCGAGGGCTTCGACTCCATGTTCGGCTCGCGCGCGGCGTTCCTCACGGCGCTCGAGGCGTTCTTCGATCCTGCTCCGGCGGAAGAGGCCGAGGCGCTCGCGCAGCCGACGTACGAGTTCCGCTACATGCCTCGCAATCATTACTGGCCGAGCAACGAGCCCGACATTCAGGCGCCGTTTCTCTTCGCGCTCGCCGGGCGGCCCGACCTCACCGCGAAGTGGGTTGATTGGGCGCGCGACACCTATTTTGCCTCGGAGCCTGACGGAGTTCCCGGCAACGACGACGGCGGCACGCTCGGCAGTTGGTTCGTATTCGCCGCGGCGGGGCTCTATCCCGTGCCTGGAAGTGATCAGTGGATCATCGGGAGTCCGATCTTCCCGAAGCTCGAGCTGAAGTTGCCCGTGGGCACGTTCACCATCGAGGCGAACGGAGTCTCCCCGGAGAACCTCTACGTGCAGTCCGCGACGCTCAACGGCAAGTCGCTCGAGCGCGCGGAGTTGACCCAGTCGGACCTGATCGCAGGTGGCAAGCTGGTGCTCACGATGGGTGCTTCACCCTCGAGCTGGGGACACTGATGGAGAACTGGAAGGGGAATGTTCGCGCGTCGTGGGCCGGGAGCGTGCTGCGCCTCGGCGGCGGGTATTACGTCTCGAAGAAGCTCGGCCCGCGGCCGGAGAAGCTGCTCGAGCTCTACGAGTTCGAAGGTTGTCCGTTCTGCCGCAAGGTGCGCGAGGTGTTGTCCTTCCTCGATCTCGAGGCGGTGATCTACCCGTGCCCCAAGGGTGGAGAGCGCTTCCGCCCGAAGGCTGTCGAGCTCGGAGGAAAGGCGCAGTTCCCGTTCCTCGTCGATCCGAACACCGGCAAGCAGCTCTACGAGAGCGACGACATCGCGAAGTATCTCGCCACCACCTACGGCGCCGGGAGCCGCCCGCTCATGGTCTCGCTCGGTCCGCTCACGATGTTGAGCTCGGGTCTCGCCTCGGCGGCGCGGCGCGGACATGGCGGCAAGGTGCGCGCCTCGAAAGCGCCCGAGAAGAAGTTGGAGCTGTGGAGCTACGAGATCTCGCCGTACTCGCGCCTCGTGCGTGAGCGGCTGTGCGAGCTCGAGCTGCCGTACGTGCTGCACAACGTCGCGAAGAACAGCCCGTCGCGCGCGGCGTTCATCGCGAAGAGCGGGAAGATGCAGGTGCCGTTTCTCAGTGATCCGAACACGGGCGCCGAGATGTTCGAGTCAGAGGCGATCGTCGATTATTTGGATCGCACGTACCTGTCTCCCTCTCCCCGCGAGGGAGAGGGAGACGCTATCCCGCGTCGCACACGCCCGCGTCGCGAGGCAGACAGACCGGCGTCGTGACCTGCGGACCCGGCAACCTGCAGCACGATCCAACTCCATACGCGGCACAGTCATCGTCGGTGGTGCAGGAGTCGCCGCAGAAATTCTTGTACGGCCCGAACACGAACCAGCACTGCATCGGCGGCTCACAGCTCTGCGCCATCCCATCGCAGGAAGCGCCAGGACCAAGCCATCCACCATCCGGAGGCTCGAGAGGTCCTGCATCGACCCCCGCATCCTCTTCACCTGCGTCCGTTCCACCATCGACACCGGCGTCCATCACACCCGCGTCGTACGGCACGCCTTGATTCGGCCAGGGACGAAGCGCTCCGCCCTCGAGCGCACCGCGCGAGAGCACCACCCCCTGACCAAACGCGCCGAGCAATTCTCCGCCCACCGCGACGAAGCCGGTGCTGGTCACCGCCGCGCCGTGCAGACCACGCCGCGTGAGTGACGGCATCTGCGTGAACTCGTCACCACGCCCCTCCGCGACGTAGCCGTCGTAGCCCACCACCACGACGTCACCGCTCGAGCTCACCGCCACGCCGTTGAGGAACTGCACCGAGCCCGGCACGTTCAACGCGCGCCACGTGAGCCCACCGCGCAGCATCACCGGCATCTGCAGTCCACCCACCGCGTACAGCTCGCCGCCAGATCCATGCACGGTGGTGATCCGCTCAGTCGTCGGAGCGGTCTGCCGCACGAATCTTCCCGGAGCACCGCGCGCGATCAGCCCACGCTCGCCGACGATCACGATGTCGTTCGCCGAGGTGCCCCACACCTTGAAGATCGCGCGATCGGGGGGCAGACCATTCGTCGGAATCTCGTTCCACCCCGCGGCCTTCGTCACCATCGCAGGGCGCGGAGCGCTCGCGCTCACCACTCCACCGACCGCGATCAGCTCATCCGGAGTCGCACCCCACGCACCGAACAACGTGAAGTCGCCGCCCTCGCGCTCCACGATCCAGCGGGTGCCGTCGAAGTGCGTGACCACTCCATTCGCGCCGACCGCGTAGACGTCGTTCGCCGAGAAGCCGTGCACCCACCACAACGTCTTCGTGGTGCCGGGATCCATCGTCCACCACCCGCTCGAGTCGTGCCGCAGGATCAGCGCCGAGCTCGAGGTGCCGCCCACCGCGTAGAGCACTCCGTCGCTCGACTCCCACGCAGAGAGCAACGTGCCGGGCAAACCCTCATGCACGAGGTGCCACGGATTCGGAGTGCCCGAGTCGGGCGTGCCTGAGTCAGGCGTGGGCGTGGTGGTGCACGCGGCCAACACGAAGCAGCAAATCAACCATCGCGAGCTCATCCGGCGCAGATCGAAGCACAGAAGTTGTCACCGGCAGGGCAACCAAACTGCGCGTCACCCGAGGCCTTGCCGAGCACCTCTCCCGCCTTCGTCGCGGTGATCTCGAAGTGCAGCAGCTGATCAACCGCCGCTACGCCTACCGGAGTGGGGCAGATGAAGATGATCACCGGCCCCGGCGTGAACCAGCTCTGCCCCGCGGCAGTGGGGTCGACGTTCATGGTGCGGTTGCCCTTGCTGACCAGCACCCCGTCGCTCTTGCGCGTGACACGGTGCTCGAAGGTCACTCCCGCCTGGACCTGACCGGTGACCTTGTACATCACGGGTACGTGGTACCCGCCCTGCGCTCCCGGAGTGGCCTGAGCCAAAGCCGGGAAGGTGACGAAGCTGCCTGCGTCTTCGCCACCGAGCTCCAGCGTGCCTTCGGGCCAGATGATGATTGGCCCGCCGCCGTCGTCCCCTCCATCAGGAGTTCCAGGACCGACGATGCAGCCAGTGAGCACCAACGAGGCGCAGAGGAGAATTCGGGCCCCCTCACCCCGACCCTCTCCCGGTGGGAGAGGGAGATACTTGGCGCTCATCGTTTCAACTTAGCTGCGACGGCGACGACGCGCGGCGATGAACGCCAGCAGGCCCAGGCCGAACGCGGGATCCACGGTGACCACCGCGCAGCTGCTCTGGGTCTTCTCGATGGCCTTCGCATTGTCGACGAGCACCAGCGGGGTGCCCTCTTCCGCGAGCGTCTCCACGCGCAGCGACGCGGGGGCGCGCCCGAAGTTCGACGGCGACGTGTTGCGGTTCGGCAGCGAGAACGTCCAACCCTGCTCGGTGGTCAGCGTCGCCGGCGAGGTCGAGGGGTCACCGCCGAGGCCACAGTCGATGCGCAGCGTGGCGGTGTGATCGCGCGACTGCTCCGGGAGGCCCGGGTTGAAGCTGAACACCGGGTCGCGGTTCATGTCTTCGGGAGAGAGCGTCGTGTAGAGGCGCGTGAGGTAGGTGTGCTTGTCGAACAGCGCACCAGCGGTGAGCGCGGGCTCCACCACCTTCTCCTGCAGCTGCGCCGCGAGCGCGCCGGGATCGAAGCTCATCTGGTAGCCGACGAACTTGTCCGGGTTGCGATCGCGGTAGTCACCGAGCCAGTACGAGAGATTGCGCAGCCAGTTGGCGTCGTCGGTCACGTCGAGCCCCGTGGGCCGCGGGATCTGAGCGAGCACCAGGCTCTGCGCGAGCGGCAGCAGCGTGGGCGCGGAGAACGGGAAGTTGGTGCCCGGCTGCGCGGTGGTGAAGCCGTGATCGAAGAGGTACGCGACGAAGGCCTCGGGCGAGGTGATCGCCGCGAGCTCGGCCTGGGTGCCGTAGCGGCCCGGCGCGTCGAGCACGTCATCCATCACCTTCGAGGTACCGGCGTACTCGGTCACGAACGCGTGCTTCTCGGGCGCCTCGGACACCGCCTTGATCACCACGTCGTTGTAGTTCTGCGCGCGGCCGATCCAGTCGATCTGGGAGTCGTTCAGCACCACGTGGTTGTAGTTGCGGGGAATCGCGCGCCCGTCGCCGAGCATCCACACCTGGATGCCCATGTTCGGCTGCGCCGCGACGCTGGTGAGGATGATGGGAATCATCGGGAGCTCAGAGGGGTACTCGAGCACCACCGGCTGAATGTCGCCGGCCGACTTGCCGCTCTGCAGCTTGAGCGCGAGGAAGTACGCGCCCGGGCGGATGTAGGGACCGACGGTCTCTTCGGTGCCGGTGGGGATGAAGTAGTGGTTGGTGTTGAGCCACTCGAGCATCGCGTCCTTGTTGTCCGCGCGGAGCACCGCGTAGTCGTAGGGACCGATCGACGCCTGGGTGACCAGCACCGACTGGCCCTGGCCGCCGCTCTCGGCGCTGTCGTTCACGGAGCCCGCGGCGGACGGCGCGAGCGCGCCAAAGCGGTTGAAGTTCGACGAGCAGGTGCCCGTGGTGATGGTGTTGAGGAAGTAGCGCGGCTGCGTGGAGTTGATCAGCTGCGTGAAGAGCTCCTCGGTGCCCAGCTTCATCGTCGGCACGGAGGGCAACGGAAGGAGCCACCCGAAGTCGCGCGCTTCACCCGCGTACTGGATCTGGATGTGCGCGGTGACGACCTGGTCCTTCACCGAGAAGAGGATTCGCTCGCCGGCCTGCACGATGGGAACCGTGGGATCCGGAGGGGCGAAGCAGCCACAGGCTTCCGCCTTTTGACTGCCGAGAAGAGCGAATCCGATCGCGGCCGCCAGCGCGGCGCTACTGAGTCGAGTGATCATGGGAACCCCGCGGAGATGAGTGGAACCGCGGCGGTCCTCGCATGTTGTGTGCCAGTAGCGAAGCGCTTGGATCCGCAGGTGTTGGGCTTGTCCTACCTGCCTTGGATCAAGC